>NZ_JBSFTS010000010.1:0-185623 GCF_053591375.1 Streptomyces sp. NPDC003034 | reverse complement strand
GGTCTCCGTGGAGGAGGACAGTTCGATCTTCGCCTTCTCGGCGGCCTCGCGCAGACGCTGGAGCGCCATCTTGTCCTTGGACAGGTCGACGCCGTAACCGTTCTGGAACTGCTTCACCAGGTGGTCGACGATCCGCTGGTCCCAGTCGTCACCGCCCAGATGGGTGTCGCCGTTGGTGGCCTTGACCTCCACCAGCCCTTCGCCGATCTCCAGGAGCGACACGTCGAAGGTGCCGCCACCGAGGTCGAAGACGAGGATGGTCTGGTCGTTCTCCTTGTCGAGGCCGTAGGCGAGCGCGGCGGCGGTCGGCTCGTTGATGATGCGCAGGACCTTCAGGCCCGCGATCTCACCGGCTTCCTTCGTCGCGGTGCGCTGGGAGTCGTTGAAGTAGGCCGGGACCGTGATCACGGCATCGGTCACGTCCTCGCCGAGATACGCCTCGGCGTCCCTCTTCAGCTTCTGGAGCACGCGCGCCGAGATCTCCTGCGCCGTGTACCGCTTGCCGCCGGCGTCCCCGGACTCGGGGAAGCGCCAGTCCGTTTCCCCCATGTGCCGCTTCACCGACCGGGCGGTCAGATCGACGTTGGTGACCGATTGCCGCTTGGCGATCTCACCGACCAGCACCTCCCCGCCCTTGGCGAACGCCACCACGGAGGGCGTCGTCCTGTTCCCTTCGGTGTTCGTGATGACCGTGGGCTCGCCGCCTTCGAGGACGGCCACGACGGAGTTGGTCGTGCCCAGGTCGATCCCCACTGCCCGTGCCATTACTCGCTCCTCTTCGACTCTCGGCCGACGTCACGGAGAAGTGGAGGGCGGGCCGAGGGGGAGGTTGAGGATCCCGCCCTCCACGCTGTGTGCCGCGCGCCCGTCAGGCGTTGATCTCCTTGCGCGCGTCCTTGCCACCACTGATTTCGATCTTCCGCGGCTTGGCCTTCTCGGCGACCGGAATGGTCAGCCGCAGGACACCGGCTTCGTAAGACGCCTCGATGCGCTCCGTGTCCAGCGTCTCACCGAGGAACAACTGGCGGCTGAAGGTGCCGGTGGGGCGCTCCGCGATGAGCACCTCACCCTCGCTGCCAGTGGCGGTGGTCCGCCGTTCGGCCTTCACGCTGAGGACGTTCTGCTCGACGTCGAGATCGATGGAGCCGGGGTCGACACCGGGCAGGTCCAGCTCGACGACGAAGGACTCGCCTTCACGGAAGGCGTCCATGGGCATGGCCGCCGGCCGGGCGGCGGTTCCCAGCATCTGCTGCGTCAGCCGGTCGAGTTCGCGGAAGGGGTCGGTCCGCATGAGCATCGTGGTCACTCCTCTCCCATCTGTCAGGGGATGCACATGACGACACCATCTATATAGCTCCCGGCAACAAAGTTGACAAGCATCCGCTAAAGATTTTTCAGCGCTGACGACGGAATACCTCCGCTGACCTGGGCAGGCGCGTTCGTACGGGCGCGCTTCGCTCGGGCACCTGCCCGTGGGCCTGCCGCCTAAACGGCCCGTCCGGGCGCCGCTGACAGCATGCCGCGCACCCCTGCCCACCAGGCCGTTCGACCGCCTTGACTGTTCGACGGTCACATGGGGCGTTCTACGCTCCACACCGGGAGACGTTCGAAGAACGCGACGGCTTCTTCCCGCCACCTCGGCCGCCAGGCGGCGGCTTCGGCGGCGGCCAGCTCCGCGTGACGCGCCATGTCCGACCGCAGTTTGCCCCGGACGCCGTGCCGCTCGGCGACCTCGCGTACGGCGGCGATCGCCTCTTCGGCGCAGTGGGGGTCGCCGAGGCAGGCTTCCACCACGGCCCGCTCGGAGTCGGTGGCGGCCGTCAGCACGGCTCGGACGGCGTAGTTGCGCCGCCCGTCCCGGATGTCGGTCCCCGTGGGCTTGCCCATGGCCTTCGCGTCGCCGAAGAGGTCCTGGTAGTCGTCGCGCATCTGCTCGGAGATTCCCACGAGCCGGCGTAGCGGCGCAGCTCCTTCTCGAAGGGGGCCGGCTGGGCGCCGGGCCCACCGGCGCTCGGGCGCCGGGGGCCGGAGCTGGGGTGCCGGCCACCGCGCGTACCGACGGGCGGCGGTCGTCCGCCCGTTTCAGGTTTCGGCCGCTGATGGGTGGACAGGCGCAGCGAGCCGGTCAAGCCGCGTCCGGGGGCACGGGTGCCGGCCGGCGAGGACCGGTCCGCCCGGCCCACCCCGCGCTTCACCCGCGTCCATCCACCTGCGAAACGAGGTCTTCCGATGGCAACACGTCACCACTCGGCAGTGGCCGGGCGTACTCCGATTCAGCAGGCCGCGCTTTTGGTCGGCGCGGTGTTCCTGCTGGTCGGCGTGCTCGGCTTCATTCCCGGCGTCACCACCAACTACGACGCCATGGCGTTCGCCGAACACCACTCGCAGGCCAAGCTGTTCGGGGTGTTCCAGGTCTCCGTCCTGCACAACATCGTCCACTTCCTGTTCGGCGTCGCCGGACTGGTGATGTCGGGGACGGTGCGGGGCGCACGCGCGTTCCTGCTCGGTGGCGGAGCGATCTACCTGGTCCTGTGGCTTTACGGCCTCCTCATCGACCACGACAGCGCCGCCAACTTCGTGCCCGTCAACGACGCGGACAACTGGCTTCACCTCGTCCTCGGCCTCGGCATGATCGCCCTCGGCGTACTCCTCGGCCGACGCCGCCGCCTCTGATCCGCGACGTCGCCGGGACTTCGGCCGTGCGCCGCAAATCCTGCGGCTGATGCCGAAGGGAACGGATGCCGGGCCGGACCGCGGGTATGCGCCCCGATGTAAGGCAGAAACGCCGCTTTGATTCACTTGGAGGAGCCTTGAGTGACTTCGATGGCTCGAACCGGACCGACCAGCAGCCGTCGGCAGTAGCCCGGACGGCTCAGGAGAAGGCGGGAGAGAGCGCCGCTCTGGTCGGCGACAAGGCCGGTCAGGTGGCCGGCACCGCCAAGCAAGAGATGAGCCATGTGGCGGGCGAGGCCACCGCTCAGGCACGCAACCTCGCCGGCCAGGTGCGCGAACAGTTGCAGAACCAGGCGCAGTCCCAGACCCAGCGCCTGGCCGACAACGTGCGCCGGCTCGCCGACGAGCTCAAGGAAATGAGCGAGGGCGGCGCCAAGCCGGACTCCACCGCCGCGGGAGTGGCGCGCCAGATAGCCGACAGCGGCCACCAGGTGGCTGCTCGGCTGGAGCACCGGGGCCCGGACGGCCTGGTGACCGACCTGCAGAACTTCGCGCGGCGTCGCCCGGGCATGTTCCTCGCGGGGGCTGCGCTGGCCGGGTTCGCGGTCGCGCGGGCCGGCAAGGGCGTCAGCGCGGCGGGCTCGGCATCGTCGGACGGCGGCGGCGCGGCCGCGCGCCAGGGCACTCCTTCGGCCGATGGCCGCGAGCCCTTCCCCAACCCGCAACTGGATCCCGACGTCGGCGCCGGGTACGCGGACCCGCTGGACACCTACGGCCAGTCGCAGCCGCCGCACGTCACGCCTGCCTACGGTGCCACCGGCCCCGGGGCCGGAGCCGCCACCCCGCCGCCGCCCGCCTACCCGCCGCCCACTTACCCGCCTACCGGAACGGACCCGTCGGCCGGCCGGCCGGGGCAAGGGAGCTGAGACATGGCCACGTCCTATTCCGAACGTACGGCGACGGGGGCGGACATGCGCCGCCCCGTGTCCACCCCCGCCCCACAGCGCGCGCCGGCTCCCGGCCCGGCCGTCGGCGAGTCCTCGATCGGCGACCTGATCAGCGCGATCAGTACCGACCTCTCGCAGCTCGTCCGCGACGAGGTGGAGCTCGCCAAGGCGGAGATCAAGCAGGAGGCGACGAAGGCCGGCAAGGCCGCCGGGATGCTCGGCGGAGCCGGCTACGCGGGGCACCTGGTGTTGCTGCTGGGCAGCTTCACCATCGTCTTCGCCCTCGCGCACGTCATGGACATCGCCTGGGCCTCTCTGATCGTGACGGCCGTGTGGGCCGTGGTGGGCGGCGGCCTGTACTACATCGGCCGCAAGCAGTTGCGCACGGTGAACCTGAAACCGGAGCAGACGGTGGAGACCTTGAAGGAGGATGCCCAATGGGCGCGACACCTGAAGAGCTGAGGAACGACCTCGAATACCGTCGAGCCCACTTGGCCCGCAACGTCGATCTGCTGACGGACCGGGTGACTCCGCGGAGGGTGGCGCGGCGCAAGGTGGGCAGCGCCCGCCATCGGCTGACCACGATGAAGGAGCAGGTGATGGGCACAGCTCAAGACGCTGCCCAGAGCGTCACCGACAGCGCGGCGCAGGCGACCGGCAGCGTGGCCGAGACGGCCAGGGACACCGCCGGCCAGATCGGCGAGGCCGTGCAGAGTGCCCCCGAGCAGATCAAGCGGCAGACGCAGGGCAGTCCCCTCGGAGCCGGTCTGATGGCGTTCGGCGCCGGCATGCTGGCCGCGGCCCTGCTGCCGACGACCCGGGCTGAGGAACGCCTGGGACAGCAGTTGCGGGAGCACTCCGACGAGCTGGTGGAGCCGGTGAAGCAGACGGCCGTGGGGGCCGTCCGAGAGGTGCAGGACGAGCTGCGCGAGCCGGCCGCCGAGGCGGTGGAAGCGGTCAAGTCCACCGCGCAGGAAGCGGCCCAGACCACGAAGGAGGAGGCCCGCACGGCCGGCCGGGAAACGGTGGAAGGCGTCCGGGAGGCCGGTCAGGACACCGTACGCGAGACCCGCGGCCCGGGCGGGGGCCCCTCGCAGCGCGGCATGTAAGGACAACGGGAGGGAGGGCCTGCGCCGAAGGCGCAGGCCCTCCCTCCTCGTCGGGTCGGGAGACTGCCGCTGCTCAGGCCCCGAGTTCGGCGATCGCGGTGTCCAGGCGGGATGCCAGGGCGTCGAGGTCCTGTTCGGCCGGTGGGCCGGGCGGCAGCGTCGCGGCCAGATCGCGGCCGGAGGCGACCTCGACGGCTCCGGCGTAGGCGTCGGACGCCAGTCGGGCCGCCGGGACGACCTCCGTACGGCCCTCGATCATCACGAGAGAGTGGTTCTCACCGGATTGATCGAGGAGGGCGCGGACCTGTTCGCGTGTGACGGTCACGGTTGCGCCCCTCACGCGCTCTGCGCATCGTCCGGGCCGGTCCCCGAGGGCTCCTCGGCCTGGTCCTCCGGGTCGGCCTCTACACCCGCGAGCGGTTCTCCGCTGCCGGTGCCCGCCTGGTGGTAGCCCTCGCGGGCGCTTGCCGTACCGGGCACGACGCGCTCCCGCGCCTGGCTCTCGGAGCCGGAGTGCGCTCCCGGTTCCTCCTCGCTGCGGGCCCGGGCGAACCGGTCGGGCCCGGGGGCGTCGGGTGTGTGCTCGCTCATCTCATGTCCTTCCGCCGCGGTGACCCCTTCGGGGGACTGCCCGCGCAGACCGGGGCAAAACAGCGCGCGCGGGACGCCGGTCGTTGAGTGAGGATCGATGGTGCGGGTAATAGCAGGCAGTCGCGCCGCACCCGGCTACGGGCCGGGGCGGCCTCATGACACACGCAGACATCCAGGAGGAGCCGGCCGTGACCGACGTATCGAGCATGGGATCCGCCCCTGACGACCCCCGTCCGGTGCTCACCGACCGACAGGGCCATCCCGTCTACGACAACCAGAACCAGCGCACGGTCGGTGCTCGGGGCCCGGCCACCTTGGAGAACTACCACTTCCTCGACAAGATCAGCCACTTCGACCGGGAGCGCATCCCGGAGCGCGTGGTCCACGCCCGCGGTGTGACCACGTACGGCTACTTCGAGTCCTACGGGGCCTGGGGCGACGAGCCGATCAGCCGGTACACGCGGGCCAAGCTGTTCCAGGAACGCGGCAAGCGGACGGACGTCGCCGTACGGTTCTCCACCGTCATCGGCGGGCGGGACTCCTCCGAGGCCGCCCGTGACCCGCGGGGCTTCGCGGTGAAGTTCTACACCGAGGACGGCAACTGGGACCTCGTCGGCAACAACCTGGGCGTGTTCTTCATCCGGGACGCCGTCAAGTTCCCCGACGTCATCCACGCCCTCAAGCCGGACCCGGTCTCGCACGAGCAGAAGCCGGCACGGATCTTCGACTTCATGTCGCAGACTCCCGAGTCGATGCACATGCTGGTGAACCTCTTCAGCCCGCGCGGCATCCCGGCCGACTACCGGCACATGCAGGGCTTTGGAGTGAACACCTACAAGTGGGTGAACGCCGAGGGCGGAACCGTCCTGGTCAAGTACCACTGGATGCCCAAGCAGGGCGTACGGAGCATGACCGAGGAGGACGCCGCCAACGTCCAGGCGGAAAACCTGGGCCACGCCACCAAGGACCTGTACGAGGCGATCCGGCGCGGCGACTACCCGGAATGGGAACTGCTGGTCCAGATGATGGAGGACCACGAGCACGCGGAGCTGGACTTCGACCCGCTCGACGACACCAAGACCTGGCCCGAGCAGGAGTTCCCGCCCAAACCGGTCGGCCGGATGGTCCTCAACCGCACGGTGGACAACTACTTCGCCGAGAACGAGCAGATCGCCTTCGGTACGGGCGTACTCGTCGACGGTCTGGACTTCTCCGACGACAAGATGCTGGTGGGGCGTACGTTCTCGTACAGCGACACCCAGCGGTACCGGGTGGGTCCCAACTACCTCCAGCTGCCGGTGAACCAGGCCAAGCATGCCGATGTACGCACCAACCAGCGCGACGGCATGATGGCCTACCAGGTCGACGGAGCCGGGGAGAACCCGGAGGTCAACTACGAGCCGTCGATCACCGGGGGGCTGCGGGAGGCGCAGTATCCGACGCATGACGAGCAGGGTCCGGAGATCAGGGGCCGACTGACGCGCAAGCGCATCGCGCGCACCAACGACTACCTGCAGGCCGGGCAGCGCTACCTGCTGATGGAGGACTGGGAGCGCGACGACCTGGTCCACAACTTCGTCACGCTGATCGCCCAGTGCGACCGGGCCGTGCAGGAGCGCATGGTGTGGCATCTTCTCCTGGCGGAGAACGAGCTCGGGCTGCGCGTCGGGGACGGCCTCGGAATCAGCCCCTCCGACGTCTCTCACCTGGAGCCGCTGGCGAGCCAGACGCTGACGGACGAAGACCGCAAGCGGCTGGAGAACCTCGGCAACAACCCGCCGCGCGACGTGACGGGCCTGACCATGACCCACTGCGTGCCCGACGAGCGGCATGTTGTGACCCGCTGACCACCGATACGGATACCTCGTCCGCCGGCCCGGCTCGCGCGAGCCGGGCCGCGGGCGGGGGCCGGCCCTGGGCGGGCGCCCGGGCCGGCGGACGGCACCGGGAGCGGCTGGCGCCCGGGCGCTACCCCATCGGCACGCCGAGCTCGGCGGTGGCGGTGAAGTACCGGCCGCCCACGTACTCCTCGTCCGCCCGGTCCTGCGCATCGAGGCCCGCCAGCAGCTCGGCGGCGAAGACCTCCGCGTCGTCGGCCGGCCGGTATCCCAGTGCCTCGGCCTCGCGCAGGGAGTAGATGTTCCGGGTGTTCCTCGACACCCCCCACACGATGCGGAAGCCGGGACTCTCGGCGGTCAGGCACGCCTCGAAGAGGCGCCCCGCGTCATCCGGGGACAGCCACGTCGCCAGTCCGTGCGGGTCCGGCGGACGCTCGAAGCAGGAACCGATCCGCACACAGATCACATCCATGCCGAAGCGGGAGTGGTAGAGGCTGCCCAGGGCCTCCATGGCCGCCTTGCTGAACCCGTAGTACGTGTCCGGACGCGCACTGCTGTCGGCAGGGAGCCCTTCGACTCCGGCCTCGCGCACGGTGCGGAAACCCACGGCGTGGCCGCTGGACGCCAGGATGACCCGGCCGACGCCCGCCGACCGAGCCGCTTCCAGCACCGCACGCGTGCCCACGACGTTGACCTCCAGGATGTTCTCCCAGGTGTCCTCGCTGCTCAGGCCCGCCAAGTGGATGACCGCCTCCACACCGGCACAGGCCTCCCGTACGGCCGAGGGGTCCGTGACCGACCCGGCCACCACCTCCACGGGCCCCCCGGGCAGCGCGTCGCCGGGAGGGACCACATCCATCAGGCGCAGCACGCGCCCCCGCCGCCGCAAGCGGGGGCACACCATGCCGCCGACGACGCCCGAGGCACCCGTGATCAGAACGCGATGATCCTTCATGCGCCCATCGTCTCCCCCTGCGGCCGTGATTGCGCCGACCGCAGCTTCTTCCGGCTCCGGTGTGGCGGGACGCGATTGGATCGCTGTTTTCGGGACAGAGGCCCCGTATGGCAGCACTATGGCAGCGCAGGCACCACGAGCAGGAGCGGAGCGGCGGCCCGGGCCCCGCGTCCGACCGGCGCACGGAGCGGGTCGCACCGGCTGAGCGGGCCGGGCCGGACGAGGCGGTGCTGCGGCGGGCGCCCGACGGGCCGGCCGACATGCCAAAACGCGCCTGGGGCCGCGTACTGAAGGGCACGCTGAAGGAGTTCAAGGACGACGAGCTGGGCGACCGGGCCGCGGCCCTGACGTACTACGGCATCCTGGCGCTCTTCCCGGCCCTGCTGGTCCTGGTGTCCATCCTCGGTCTCGCCGGCCGGTCGGCTACCCAGCAGGTGCTGGACAACCTGCGGACGCTCGCCCCCGGATCGGCGCGCGACATCATCACCACCGCGGTGCAGCAGTTGCAGGGCAACAGCGGCATCGGGTCGATCATGGCCCTCGTGGGTGTCGCCGTCGCGGTGTGGTCCGCGTCGGGGTACGTGGCGGCGTTCATCCGCGCCGCCAACGCCGTGTACGACATGCCCGAGGGCCGGCCCGTGTGGAAAGTTCTGCCGCTGCGCCTCGGTGTGACCGTCACCCTGATGGTCATGGCCTGTGCGAGCGCGCTGATCGTCGTGTTCACCGGCGGTCTGGCCCGCCAGGCCGGGGAGGTCCTGGGGATCGGCGATACCGCGCTGACGGTGTGGTCGATCGCGAAGTGGCCGGTCCTGGTCCTGCTGGTCACCGTCATGATCGCCTTGCTGTACTGGGCGTCGCCCAACGCGAAGGGCCGCGGCTTCAAGTGGATCACCCCGGGCAGTTTCCTCGCCCTGGTGATCTGGATGCTGGCGTCGGCCGGCTTCGCGTTCTACGTGGCGAACTTCGCCTCCTACAACAAGACCTACGGCACGCTGGCCGGCGTCATCATCTTCCTGGTGTGGCTGTGGATCACCAATCTGGCGATCCTCCTCGGCCTCGAATTCGATGCCGAGATGTCCCGCCAGCGGGCCATCGCGGGCGGGCACCCGGCGGACGAGGAGCCGTACGTCGAACCCCGCGACACCCGGGCGTGGAGCGAGGAGGACCAAGCGCGCCTGGCGCGCCGCCGAGAGACGGACGCGGCAGACGGCGGCGGCCGGCCGGCGCAGGAGCGCGACCGGCGGGAGACGGGCCGCCGGAAGGTCTGAGTACGCGCGGTACGCGGCCCCGGGCGGCCCGGTGCTCGTAGCCGGTGGCGCACGGCCGGGGCGCTGGGGGCGTGGGGGCGCTCCGCGCGCCTGGACGGGCCCGTAGGCCCTGTCGTCAACGTCCCTCCCGGCGGGAGGGACGTTGACGACAGGGCCCAGTGGTTTTCTGTGAGCAAGCACACCCGGACCCTCGGACCCCTGTCCCCGCAAGCGATTCGCCCGTGCGGGCGGTCCAGCGCGGGTGTGTTCAGGGCCGGGGCCGCTCCTGGTCTGTCAGGATGGTCCGCCGGGACCGAGCGCGCCTGCGCGCCGACCGGTCCCCAGAGCGCTGGACGTGCCGGAGCACCGTCGTCGTCCCAGTCGGTCGTCCCCTCCCCGGTTTGCCCCGCCACCAGCCGAGCCATGCGCTCTTTCAGGTACCCCACTGTGTCTGCTTCGCCGCCCTCCCCTGCCACCGCGCCGCTTTCGACCGGCCCCGACCGCTCCCCCTGGCGTTCTCTGCGCTACCGCAGCATGCGCTGGTGGTCCGCGGCCCACTTCGTCTCCAACACGGGGACGTGGATGCAGCTCACGGTCCAGAACCTGCTGGTCCTCCAGATCACCGGTTCCGCCGCCGCGACGGGTCTGTCGATATCCCTCCAGGCGGCTCCGGGGCTGCTGATGGGACTGGCCGGCGGCGCCGCGGTGGACCGGTGGAACCGCAAGGTCACCGCTGCCGTGAGCCAGGTCCTGCTGGGAGCCGTGGCCTTCCTGACCGCCGTCCTCGTGGCGGTCGGCCGGCTGGACTTCGGTGTGCTGATGGTGCTGGCCGCGGTGACCGGTCTCATCGCCACGGTCGACGGACCCGCCTGCGCCCTCCTCGGCAACGATCTGGTCCGTCCGCAGGACGTGCCCTCCGCCATCGGCGTCGGCTCGCTGATCTTCAACGCGGGCCGGCTCGTGGGCGCGGCCCTCGGCGGCGTGACGGTCGGCTTCCTCGGTACGGCGGCCGCTTACGGCGCCAACGGCCTCTCCTTCCTCTTCGTCGCCGCCGTCATCCCCTTCCTGAAGCCCGCACCTCGCACGGCCGCCGACCGGCCGGAGCATGCCGGGGCCAAGCCCGCCGAAACGGCGGCGGCAGGACCAGGCGCAGCGGCAGCGGCAGCGGCAGCGGGCGATCTGAGCGCGCGTCAGGGCCTCGCCTTCTTCATGAGCCGGCCCCGGCTGGTCGCACTGGCCGCCATCAGCGGGGTCAGCGCCCTCTTCGGGCGGAACTACGGGCTCACCCTGGTCGTGCTGGTGACGGGCCCCCTCGCGGGCGACGCCGCCGCCTTCGGCACGGTGTCGACCGTCCTGGCGGCCGGCGGCATCATCGGGGCGGTGCTCGGCGCCCGGCTGCGCCGGCCGAGCGTACGGCTCGTCGGCATGCTGGCCGTCGCGGGATCCCTCCTCCAGGTGATGGCGGGGCTTTCACCCTCACTGGCCGTGCTGCTCGTGCTCGTGCTGCCGATGGCGGTCGCGGAGTCCGTCTCCGAAACCGCCGGAACGACCGTCCTGCAGACCGACCCGCCCGCCCACCTGCGGGGCCGCGTCCTGGGGGTCTGGAGCAGTGTCCGCACGCTGTGGGGCCTCGCGGCGCCGCCCGGGCTGGGGCTGCTCATGGAGCTGGCCGGTGTCCGGGGCGCGCTGGTGATCGGCGGCCTCGTGGCCGCGGGCGCCATCGGAGCGGGCTTCCTGCTCCGCGCCCGCCGCACCTCTCCCCAGGTTCTGTTCCTGGCCAAGCGCGGCACGGTTCCGGTCCGTCCGAGCCTGAGCACGGCCGCCTAAGTCCTGTCCCCGGCCTTGGCCGGGGACGGGTTCAGCAGGTCGTCCACCGCGTCGACCACCTCCTCGACGGTGATCCGCAGCAGCCGCCGGTCGGGCAGGCTTCCGTGGGCGTCTCCGGGGCGCAGCGGATCGTCGCCGGGCTCCGGGTGCCACAGCACCCGGTGCCGTCCGACGGCGGGCGGGCCCCAGAGGCGGGGTGAGACGGGGCCGAAGAGGATCACGGAGGGCGTTGCGAGCGCGGAGGCGAGGTGGGCCACTCCGGTGTCGCCCACCACCACGCACCGCGCCCCCGCGATGAGCGCGCTGATCCGCGAGAACGGTACGTCGCTCCCCCCGCCCAGCACGACTTCGGGCGGCAGCCCCGCCTCGGCGGCCACGGAGTGGGCCAGCCGGGCTTCGGCGGCGCCCGCGGTCACGACGACCTGGTGTCCCGCGCGCCGCAGGGCCGCCGCCACCGAGGAGAACCGCTCCGGCGGCCACCGCCTGGCGCCCGCGTCGGCGCCGGGGTGGATGACGATCGCGCCGGGCGCGGGTGAGGGCTCGGGCGGTGGCGGGATGCTCAGGTCGCCCGGTTCGGCGGGAATGCCGTACCAGCGCAGGAGCCGGCACCAGCGGTCCCGCTCGTGCTCGTCGGCGCGCCAGAACGGGCCTCGGATGCCGGGGGTGCGCGGGTGGCGGTAGGCCAGCAGCCGGCCTGGCCGCAGCCGTTCCAGGAGCAGGTGGCTCGGGGGCCCGTTGCCGTGCAGGTCGACCGCGACGTCGGGGGGCGGGCCGTGCCACGGGAGCTCGACGGGGACCTGGCGTCCGGGAGCCTCGGCCGGCAGGGTGCGGTCGACCAGTCCGGTGGCGGCCGCGGCGGCCGCCAGCCGTTGGGGCGCGGCCAGGACGATCTCGTGCCCCGGCAGGCTGCGCCGCAGGGCCCGCAGGCAGGGCACCACCGTCAGCAGGTCGCCCAGGCCCAGCGCGCGCAGCACCAGGACACGCGACTGCCGGGCGGCCGCGCCCCCGGCTCCGCTCCCGGCGCCTTCGCCGCGCGGCTCGGTCCTCATCGTCATGTGTCCACAGCCTTCCGGCGGTACGGGTCCGGGCCGGGCGGTACGGGGTTCAGGTCCCCGGCGGTACGGCGGCCGCCCGCGCCGCCCGGTCGGTCAGCAGGGTGGTGGAACGACCGGCGAGGTACGGCAGGACCACGGCCTGCCCTCCCCATTCCCGCAGTACGGCCGCCTCGGGAAGGTCCTCGACCGTGTAGTCGCCTCCCTTGACCCAGATATCCGGCCGCAACCGGTCGAGCAGCGCGGCCGGGGTGTCCTCCTCGAAGGCCACCACGGCGTCGACGCTGCCCAGCGCGCTCAGTACGCGCATCCGGTCGGCCAGCGGGTTCAGCGGCCGTCCGGGGCCCTTGCGCCGGGTGAGCGAGGCGTCGGTGTTGACGCACACGATGAGGCAGTCGCCGATGCGGCGGGCGCTTTCCAGCAGTCCTACGTGACCGGCGTGGATCAGGTCGAAGCAGCCGCCGGTCGCGACGACCGTCCCGCCGCGGGCGCGTACGCTCCGGGCCAGGGCGAAGGCGTCCGACGGACGGGGGTGGTCCTCGGCGGCCTCGGCCCGCCACAGCGCGGGGTTGCCCGCGCCCCCGGCCGCCACGAAGGCGCAGGCGTCGGCGACCGCCCGTTCCACGGCCTCTTCGGGCAGGGCTCCGTCCGCCAGGGCGGCCGCCGTGGCGGCGGCGAAGCAGTCGCCCGCTCCGCACGGGTCGCCCTCGGCCCGGTAGGGCGGCGGCACGAGCATCGGGGTGTCCTCGCCCGGACGCGTCAGCAGGACACCGCGCTGGCCGAGCGTCACCGCGACCGAGGCGGCCGCCCAGCGTTCCGCGAGCTCGGCGCCGCGCCGGGCGTCGGCGCGCAGGGTGGTGCTCTCGCCGGGGCACAGGGCGCGTGCCTCGGCCAGGTTGGGAGTCACCAGTCGCGCCCCCGGTACGGGCGTGTCGCCCCGGGGGTGGGGGTCCCACACGAGGGGCGCCCGGCGGGCGGCGTCCGCGAGGTGGTCCCGTACGGCCTCGGCGGTGTGGCGCCCGTAGTCGGCGACGAGGACGGCCCCCGCGCAGGCCAGCGCGTCCCGTACGGCCCGGTCCGGCGAGCCCGGGCGGCCGCCGCCGCGGTCGATCCGTACGAGCGGCCGGCCGTCCGCCAGGATCCTTGTCTTGACCGGCAGCGAGCCTTCCAGGGGCAGTTCGACCAGGGTGACCCGGCCGCGCAGGGCACGGCGTACGGATGCGCTGGCTTGGTCGTCGCCCAGCGCCGTGACGAGGACCACCTCGCGGCCCGAGCGGGCCGCGAGGACCGCGGCGAGGCCGGCGCCGCCCGGACGGGACAGCTCCGCGGTGACGTCGACGACGGGGGCCGGGGCGTCGGGTGCCAGTCGGGTGACGACGCCGTTGACGTCCTGGTCCAGGAGTGCGTCCCCGACGACCACCAGGGGCCCGGGGGCACTCATCGCCGGCCCGGGGAGACGGTCACGGAGCGGCGGGCCTTGGAGGTTTTGACGGGGACGGCAGCATCGAAGCTCTCGCACAGCAGGTGGACGGCCACGAGATGGGCTTCCTGGACGGTGGCGGTGCGCCGCGCGTCGATGCACACCGTCTCGTCGGCGATCTCGGCCAGCGGGTTGGGGCCCGGGCCGGTGAGGGCCCAGACCCGCAGTCCGGTGGTCCGGGCCGTCGCCGCCGCCGCGATCAGGTTGGCGCTGCGGCCGGAGGTCGACAGGAGCAGCAGGACGTCTCCGGGCCGGCCGTGCGCGGAGACCTGGCGGGCGAAGACCTGGTCGAAGCCGTAGTCGTTGCCGATGGCGGTCAGGCTGGAGGTGTCCGCGTGGAGGGCTATGGCCGAGTAGGCCGGCCGCTCCTCGCGGTAGCGGCCGACCAGTTCGGCGGTCAGGTGCTGTGCCTGGGCGGCGCTGCCGCCGTTGCCCGCCGCCAGCAGGCGGCCTCCCCCGGTCAGGACGCCGGCCAGCCGGCCGCCCCAGTCCGCCAGACGGCCGAGGCCGTCCTGGCGGAGTCGCTCCAGCGCGTCCTGCAGGGACTGGCAGTGCCGGTGCGCGTCTTCGGTCACAGGGTGTTCGCTCATGATGGTCGGACAGGCCGCGGGTGGAAGCGTCCCGTGTCCGTGCCTCCCTCGTTCATCGGTACTGCGCGAAGGGTCCGGGTCGGTGGGTGGACGGGTCGGTGGATCGGGGCGGGTCGGTGGGTGGATGGGTCGGTGGGTGGATGGGTCGGTGGATCGGGGGTCGGTGGATCGGCGGATCCGTGGTGCCGGGTCCGGGGTCAGATCGCTCCCGTCATGGCCGGCCGTGCGGCGAGCACCGAGCGGTACACCGCCTCGGTGGCCTCGGCGACGCTCGCCCAGCTGTAGCGGCTCAGTACGCGCTTGCGCCCCGCCGCTCCGTAGCCGAGCCTGCGGGCGGAATCGGCCAGGAGCGGGGCGACGGCCGCGGCGAGGGCCGCCGGGTCGCCGGGCGGTACGAGCCTGCCGGTGACGAAGTCGGCGATGGTGTCCAGCTGGCCGCCCACCGCGCTGGCGACGACGGGCCGGCCGCAGGCCATCGCCTCCAGCGGCACGATGCCGAAGGGCTCGTAGTCCGCCGGGCACAGCACCACGTCGGCGCTGCGGAGCACCGCGGGGACCTCGGCGCTGGGCACCGCGCCCATGAAGCGCACCCGGTCGGCGACCCCCGCTCTCTTGGCGACGGCCCGCAGCCGGCGGACTTCCGGGTCGTCCCGGACGCGCTCCGCGGCCGGTCCCCCCACCACGACCAGTTCCGTGTGGGGCAGGAAGGCGAGGGCCTGGATGGAGACGGCGGCGCCCTTGCGCGGCACCAGGCGGCCCAGTTGGACGAGCCGGTGGCGGTGGGGGCCGCGTTCGACGGCGGGCCCCTGCGGTGTGAAGACCTCGGGGTCCACCCCGCAGGGCACGATGTCGACCCGGTCGGGCGGGATGCCCATCCGTGCGAGCTCCGCGACCTCGTCGCGGCAGGTGGCGACCACCCGGTCGCCGTGCAGGCCGACCTCCCTCTCGCAGCCGATCCGAGCCGGCGGGCTGGTGTCGGCGTGCCCCTGGTGGCGCCGCTTGACGGTGCCGAGGGCGTGGTAGGTGTGCAGCAGCGGCAGCCGCAGTTCCCGGGTGGCCATCAACGCGGCCAGCCCCGACATCCAGAAGTGCGAGTGCACCAGGTCGGGGGCCTGCCGCTGCCATTCCCGCGTCAGGTAGTGGCCGAAGCCGGTCATGTGCGGGAGCAGCTCGTCCTTGGGGATGTGCCGCGCCGGCCCGGCGGGTACGTGGTGCACTTCCACGCCAGCGCGCATGCGGGTGCGCTCCGGCAGGTGCCGGGCGTCCTTGCGGGTGTAGACCGTGACGCGGTGCCCGCGGTCGGCGAGGGCCCCGGCGAGGCATGCGACATGGACGTTCTGGCCTCCGGCGTCGACGCCCCCCAGGGTGGCGAGGGGGCTGGCGTGTTCCGAGACGAGGGCGATCGACAGCCGCCCCGCGTCGAAGGGGCTGGACGTCATGAGCGCACCTCCGCCATCACACGCTCCCAGTCCGACAGGAAGCGCTTGAGTCCGTACCGTTCGAGGGCCGCCTGACGTGCCCGGGCCCCGTCCTCGGCCGCGGCCCGGGGGTCCTCCAGGTAGCGGCGGGCGGCCCGCGCCAGTACCTCGGGGCGGGTCGACAGGGTCCCGGCGCCGGGCGGGACGGCCTCCACCGCCTCCGTGGTGGCGAGGGCCACCACGGGCATGCCGAGGTGCATGGCCTCCAGCAGCGACAGGCCGAGGGAGGTCCAGCGCACGGGGTGCAGGTAGAACCGGCGCCGCGCCATGGCCGCGTGCAGCTCGCCCTGCGGCAGGTCGGCGGTGCGGCAGCGGTCGGGGGGTACGCCGAGGTGCGCGGCGAGTCCCGCGCTGCGCATGCCGAACACGTCCAGCGGTGCGGCCTCGGCGAGGGCGGGCAGCAGGTCGGTTCCGGTGTAACGGCCGCGCCGTACGGGGTCGTTGACGACCACCGCCGCGTGGGGGATCCGGCCGGTGTACAGATGGCCGGGGTCGACGATGCCGTGCTCGATCACCTCGGTGCGGGTGGAGCCGCTGTCCCAGAACAGCCGGTTGAAGTGCGTCACGTGTACGAGCGTCAGGTCGTCGCGGTCGGCGAAGGGGTGCCTGGTCGTGGGCACGTCGCCGTCCGGGGCGTTGTGCTCCAGGTAGACGGCCGGCAGGTCGCGTCCCGGTCGTCTGCCGCCCAGCCACCGTGCGGCCAGTTCCATCTCGTGGGGGCGCTGGAGGATGACGAGGTCGACCGGCACCTCCCGGAGTTCCTCGGGCGTGAGCTCGCGGACCGAGTCGGGCCAGGAGAAGGTCCGCGCCCGTCCCAGGCCGTCCGGATCGCGTCCGGGGGTCACCGGAACCAGGTAGGTGTGCGGCCCCTGAACGAATGCCGTCGTCCACGATCCGTGTACATGCCACAGCAGGATGTTCATACGGTCGCTCCTCGCTCCGTTTCCGATGAGTCCTCCGCACCCACAGACCGTGTGCGGCGCGCCGGCCGGCCGCCGAGGCGGGCCACTGCCGCGAGTACGTCCGTGTCGAGGACGTCGTCCAGGCACGGATGGCCGCGGACCGGGCAGTGGCGTGCCCTGCTTCCGCGGCACGGTGCGCTCTGGTCGCCCAGCAGCACGTGCTCGACGCCGTACGGGCGCCAGCGCTCGGCCGGCACCACGGGGGCGAACAGGCAGGCCACGGGTGTACCCACCGCGGCGGCGAGGTGCGCGGGCCCGGTGTTGCCGACCAGTACGGCGTCGGCGCGGGCCAGGACTCCCGCGAGGTGGCGCAGGTCCCCGGTGACGCCGCCGAGGTCGAGGGCGTGCCGCCCGGCGACCTCGGCGGTCAGTTCCCGCTCGGCCGGGCCTCCGGTCACGACGACCCGGTACCCGGCGCGGTGCAGGGCCGCGCAGGCGCGTGCGGCGCGCGCCGGACTCCAGGCGCGCGCCGTCACCGCCGCACCCGGGTGCAGCACCACATACGGGTCCCGCCCGGTCAGATGCGTGCAGTCGGGCGGTTCACTGACACGAAGGTCCCCCCCGTCGCCTCGCGGCAGCGCGAAACCGGCGTCCACCGCGAGGTCCAGGGCGGCCTGCGCTTCGTGGCGGTCGGGACGTCGGTGGTGGCGCAGGTCGAGGAGTGCACCGGGATAGTCTTCGCAGTCGGCGGCCGTCCAGCGGACGCCGGCGAGTTTGAGCAGCAGGGCGGCCGGCAGCGGGCTCTGGTGGTAGGAGACGAGGATCAGCGCGCGGTCGAAGCGGCCGCGGGACACGGTGGCGATCAGGTCGAGCCAGGGGCCGTTGGACACGGGTACGGGTTCCAGACCCACCCAGGGGGCCTCGTAGACGAGCACGTCGTCGACGCCGGGCAGCAGCCGGGCCGCCGGCGCGCCCTGCGGACCGCACAGCAGCGCGGTGTGGGAGGAACCGTGTGCGACGGCGCGCAGCGCGGGTCCGGCCAGGATGACGTCGCCGGCGCTGTCCAGCCGGACCACGAGCGTGCGCGGGGCGGTCATCGCACACCGCTCGGCGTGCGCACGGTGTCGGTGTCGTCGGCTCCGGTGTTTAGGACGAGGCGGACGGCCGCCAGCAAGTCGGGGGCCGTCTCCAGGGCCCGGCGGACCTCGTCGGGCCGGGTGAGGGCGGTGGGCACCAGGATCCCGCGGGCCCCGGCGGCGCGGGCCGCTTCCATGTCGGCGCCGATGTCGCCGATGACGACGGTGCGGCCGGCCGGTACGCGCAGCCGCGCGCAGGCGGCGAGCACCAGTCCGGGGGCCGGCTTGCGGCAGTGGCATCCGTCGTCCGGTCCGTGCGGGCAGACGGCCCATACGGCGAACGGTCCCATGAGGGCGTCCACGCGCCGGCGCACAGCGTCGACCTGGTGGCGGGTCAGCAGCCCGCGGGCCACCCCCGACTGGTTGCTGACCACGCCGACCGGGATGCCGAGGGCGGTCACCGCGGCGACGGCCTGCCGGGCCGAGGGCATCGCCAGGACGCGTCGGGGGTCGCCGTTGTAGGGCACGTCCACGACGAGCGTGCCGTCGCGGTCGAAGAGGACCGCCGCCGGGAGGGCGGGGTCCGCCGCCGCGCCGTCGGATGACGAGGGGCCGCGCGCGGGTGCGCAGGGGAGCCCGCCGGACAGCCAGGGGCCGTCGGCAGTGGAGGCGGCGGAGGCGTTCTGCGCCGGACCCGTCGGCGGGAGGCGGCCGTTCATGCCCGTACCTGCGCGACGGCCCGCTCCGCGGTGCCCGCCGGGAGGGGCCCGGGCCCGGGGGACGCGAGGGGGCGGGCGCGGCGGTGGACGGCCAGGCCCCGCAGCCAGTGCCAGCTGGCGGTGGGAGGGATGAGTGCGCTGGTTATCGCCATGGCGGCACTCTCCTCGCGGGTGCGCGGCCCCGGCGCGATCCGGGCCGCGGCGAACTCGGCGGTCCCGGCCAGCCATCCGGCGGCGCACAGCGCGGCGGCGCCGGGCCGGCGCAGTGCGGCGCAGGACAGCGCCGCCAGGGCCGCGCCGGTCACCAGCAGGTGCCGTGGGAGTCGTCCGCGCGGTGCCTGCGCCCGGCTCCACCAGTCCCGGCCGTGCAGCCGGGTCATCAGCACGTCGTCGGCGTTCCCGGCCTGCTGGCGTACGGAGATCCAGCGGTCGGCGGGCCGGACGGGGTGGGTGGTGCGGCGGCTGCCCGCCGCGAGGGTCCAGCCCGCGTCCTGGACGCGCAGTGCCAGGTCCGCGTCCTCGCGGTAGGCCCGCCGGAAGCGCTCGTCGAATCCGCCGACGGCTTCCAGGGCCTTCCGGCGGTAGGCCATGTCCGCGGTGATCCACCGGGCGCTCGCCAGCCCCGCCGTATTGCGTTCCCAGTCGGTGGGGCGGCGGTCGGCGGGCAGGGGCACGGTGATGCGCGCGGTGACACCGGCGGTGCGGTCCGCCGCGCCCGAAAGGTCGCGGGCCAGCTGCTCGCACCAGTCCGGAGCGGGGACCACGTCGTCGTCCAGGAAGACGACCCACGCCACCGTGCCGGCCACCCGCCAGCCCGCGTTCCGCGCGGCGGCCGGCCCGCGGCCGCCGGTGCTCACCACGGTGGTGAGCGGCCGCAGCGCCTCGGGGACCTTGGCGAGCGGCCCGGCGCCGCGCGGCGCCCGCCGGTCGTCCACGAGCACCACCCGGTCCGGCCGGGGCCCGCGGGCGTGCGCCAGCGCCGTGAGGCAGGTGTTCAGGCTGGGGCGGCCGAGGGTGGGGATGACGACGGCGTACGCGGGGGCCGCGTGCCGGGCGCCGGGTGTACCGGTCATCGCGACCACCCGTCGTCGCCCGAGCCGAAGAAGGTGCCGCGCCGGACGGCGTACGGGCCGATGGCGAGGAGGTCGACCGGTGAGGAGCCGAAGCATTCCAGCGCTTCGCGCGGGTCGTCGACCATGGGCCGGCCCGCCGTGTTGAGGCTGGTGTTGACCACCACGGGCAACCCGGTGAGCTGCTCGAACTCGCTGAGCATGCGGGCGACCAGCGGTTCGGACGCCGGGTCGACGGTCTGGATGCGGGCCGTCCCGTCGACGTGTACGACGGCGGGGATCCGCTCCCGCCACCCCGGCGCGACCTCGTGGACGAAGAGCATGTACGGGCTGGGGATCGGCCCGTCGAAGATGTCCGCCGCCCGGTCGGCGAGGACCATGGGGGCGACCGGCCGGAACTGCTCGCGGCCCTTGACGTCGTTGAGGCGTTCGAGATTGCCCGCGTGGCCCGGATGGGCCAGCAGCGAGCGGTGGCCCAGTGCCCGCGGCCCGTACTCCGAACGTCCCTGGAACCAGGCGACGACGGCGTTGTCGGCCAGGGCGCGCGCCACGGTCGCGGCGATGTCCGGCGGGCGCTCGAACGGCACGGCGGCCGTCTTGAGGAGGGCGCCGAGCTCGGCGTCGGACCATTCGCGCCCCAGATCGGCTCCGCCCATGGGCTCCGGCTCGTCCCCCAGGCCGGCGGAGAGCAGCAGCGCGCCGCCCAGGGCGGTGCCGGCGTCGCCGGCGGCGGGCTGTACCCAGACCCGGGAGAAGGGCCCTTCGCGCGCGATGCGGGAATTGGCCACGCAGTTGAGGGCGACGCCCCCGGCGAGCGTGAGCACCTGGTCGTGCGTCTGGCCGTGCAGCCAGCGCGCGAGGTCCAGCAGTGTCTCCTCCAGTACGGCCTGGGCGCTGGCCGCCACGTCCGCGTGGTCCTGGGTCCAGGGCTCCTCCGGGTCGCGGGGGGCGCACAGTTCGTGCCAGGGGACGCCGGTGGCGCGGAAGCCTCCGTCGCCGGTGGGGTGGACGTAGCGACGCAGTTCCGCCAGCATGCGCGGCCTGCCGTGCGAGGCCAGGGCCATCACCTTGAACTCGTCCGAGGAGCGCAGGAATCCTAGGTGGGCGGTGAGTTCCTCGTAGACGAGGCCCAGCGAGTGCGGCAGGTCCTGGGCGTACAGCGGCTCAAGCCGGTCATGGACGCGCCGCGCCGCCAGATGGGAGGCGCGCTCGCCGCGCCCGTCCAGCACCAGCACGGAGGAGGTCTCGGCGCCGTCCGCGGCGAAGGCTCCCGAGGCGGCGTGGGCCATGTGGTGCGGGACGAAGCGGACGATGCCCCGGTCCAGGCCGGGAAGCGCCGTCGCGAGGAACCCCGGGGCCTCCCGCGCGTACATCAGCCTCAGGTGGTCCCACGGGTCGTCCAGGCCCATGGCATCGGCGGACAGCGCGAGATCGGGGTCGAAGGAGTAGGCGACGGCGTCGAGGTCCTCGGGACGCAGTCCCGCTCGCTTCAGGCACCAGGCCGCGGCCTGTTCGGGCAGCTCCCACGCGGAGAACGGCAACGGGCGCTTGCCGTGCTTGCGGCGCGAGAACCGCTCCTCCTCGGCGGCGGCGACGGTACGCCCGTCGACGACGACCGCGGCGGCGGGGTCGTGGAAGAGGGCGTTGATCCCGAGAATGCGCATGATGACAGCCTTTCGATGAGGAGCGCGCCAGGCCCTGCCGGTGCCCGCGGGCACCGCGAGGGCATTGGGCCGTGACAGCCGGGGGTCAGCTGTCCGGGTGCGCGCGGAACCAGGCGATGGTCCGCCGCAGTCCCTCTTCGGCCGTCACCGTCGGTTCCCACTGGAGCTTGTCGTGCGCCAGCGTGATGTCCGGACAGCGCACCGCCGGGTCGTCCGTGGGGCGCTCCACGAAACGGATCTCGGAGCGGGAACCGGTCAGTTCGATGACCCACTGGGCCAGTTCCAGCATCGTGATCTCGTTCGGATTGCCGATGTTGACGGGGCCGCGCATCCCGTGGGCCGCCGCGGCGAGGATGCCGCGCACCGTGTCGTCGACGTAGCACAGCGACCGGGTCTGGAGGCCGTCGCCGGTGACGGTGAGCGGCTCGCCGGCCAGGGCTTGGCGGACGAAGGTCGGGACGGCACGGCCGTCGTAGCCGCGCATCCGCGGACCGTAGGTGTTGAAGAGGCGCACGATGCCGGTGTCGGTACCGTGCGCGCCGGCGTCGGCGGTGGTCAGCGCTTCACCGAAGCGCTTGGCCTCGTCGTACACGCTGCGCGGGCCGACCGGGTTGACGTTGCCCCAGTACCGCTCGTTCTGCGGGTGCTCGTGCGGGTCGCCGTACACCTCGGATGTGGACGCGAGTATGAAGCGGGCGCCCGCCTTGTGGGCCAGTGCCAGCGCGTTGCGCGTGCCGAGGCTGCCCGTCTCCAGGGTGTGCAGCGGCAGCCGCAGGTAGTCGGCGGGTGAGGCCGGCGAGGCGAAGTGCAGGACGAGATCGGGCGGCCGCTCGACGGTGAAGGGCTGGGAGACGTCGGCCTGGTGGAAGACGAAGCCGGGCCGGTCCCGCAGGTCCGCGATGTTCTCGGGGCGTCCGGTACTGAAGTCGTCCAGGCAGGTGACGTCCGTACCCGCGTCCATCAGGGCGGTGCACAGGTGGGAGCCGACGAAACCGGCACCGCCGGTGACGACGGCGTGCTCCCAGCGGCGTGGGGCTGCTGTGTTCATGGAAACCTCCTCTGACGAGCGGACTTCGAGTTGTGCTCACCCTGCGTCGGACCGCGCCCTTCGGCACGCGGGGATACGGCATTGAGGTGATTCACGGGCCGTTAGCCCGTCGGCCGGGGCGGGGCGGGCATCCGCCGGCCCCGACAATCCGGGAGCCGGCCGGCGCGGCGGACCCGGCGGTGTCACGGCCAGGACGGCTCCCGCCGGGGGACGACCACCAGTTCCGACACCGCGCTGCCCGCCGGCACCGAGAGGGCGTACAGCACCGTGTCCGCCACGATCTCCGGGCTCTGCAGCATGGAGACGTCGGCGTCGGGGAAGCGGTCGAGGATGAACGCCGTCTCCATACCGCCGGCGATGATGCCCGTGACGCCGATGCCCGGGCAGTCCCGCTGAGCCTCCTTGAACAGGGTGTGCGTGAAGGCCCGCAGTCCCGATTTGCTCGCCGAGTACGGACCGGCCTCCGTCCACGTCCGGTTCGCCGCGGTCGACAGGATGTTGACGATGTGGCCTCCGCCCTGGCGGATCATCCGGCGGTAGGTCTCCAGGCACAGGTACATCGGCCCCAGCAGGTTCGTGGTCACCACCCGTGTGACCTCCTCGGCCGTCAGGTGCTCGATCGGCTTCGAGACGTCGACGGCCGCGTTGTTGACGAGGATGTCCACCCGCTGGCCGTCCTCCTCGGTCTCCCGCAGGACCGCGGCGACCGCGCCCGCGTCGCAGACGTCCATCGCGACGAAGCGCGCCTTGCCTCCGGCTGCCATCAGCCCGGCGCACAGTTCCTGCGCCAGGTCCTCGCGTACGTCCGCCACCAGGACGGAGGCGCCGGCGTCGGCCAGCCTCCGCGAGATGGCGGCGCCCAGGCCCCGCGCTCCGCCGGTCACCAGGGCCTGCTTGCCGTGCAGGTTTCCGTATACCGCGCCGCCCATGCCGCTGTGCCTTTCCTCGGTCCGGCGGTGGCCGACGCAGGGTTCGACCGCGCTGCCGCCGCTCTTGCCCTCCACTGTGCGGAGCCCCGCGCGAGCGGGCACGCCGGGTTACGCCACTGCGCCCCCTACGCCCCCGGATCGGGCGACGGCCACCGCGCACTGCTGACAGGAGCCGGGCCGAAGACCACAATGGAGGGATGGCAGCGTCGTCCGCCCCTGTGCTGGCCGGGCTGCGGGAACAACTCGGCCGCAGCCTGTTCCACCGCGTCGCCGGTGACGCCGGTCCGGCGAACCGGGCCCGCATCCACGGCACGGCCGGGCCGCGCTGGTTCGGCCCCGAGCGGCCCGTCCGCCGGGTCCACGGCGACGCCTCGATGTTCATCGGAGGGCTGCGCGCGCTGCTGCTCCAGTCCCTGCACCCGCTGGCGATGGCCGCTGTGTCGGCCCATTCCGGATTCCGCGGGGACCCGTGGGGGCGGCTCCACCGCACGAGTACCTTCCTCGCGGTCACCACGTACGGGACGGCGGAGCACGCGCAGCAGGCGGTCGATCACGTACGGGCCGTTCACGAGCGGATACGCGGAACGACCGCCAGCGGCGAGCCGTACCACGCCGGTGACCCGCATCTGCTCGCCTGGGTCCACATCGCCGAGATCGACAGTTTCCTGCGGGCGCACCAGCGGTACGGCGCCCACCCGCTCGACGGAGCCGGCTGTGACGCCTACATCGCCGACACCGCTCGCGTGGCCACCGCGCTCGGCGTGCCGGATCCGCCGCTCAACAGGGCGGAGCTCGCCGAGCGGCTGCTCGCCTACCGGCCGGAACTGCGCGGCACGCCCGAAGCACGGGACGCCGCGCGCTTCATCGTCCTCCACCCGCCTCTCCCCCTCGTCGCGCGCCCGCCGTATGCCGTGCTCGCCGCGAACGCGGTCGGCATGCTCCCGGACTGGGCGCGGTCGGAGCTGGGGCTGCCCTGGCTGCCGGCGGTGGTGGAGAAGGCCTGCGTGCGGCCCACGGGCCACGCGATGACAGCGGCCATCCGCTGGGCCATGGGCACGCCTGCTCCGACCCGGGACCGCTGAGCGGGCGCCGTACCGGTCCTGGACCGGCCCTGAGCCGTGACGCTCGGGCAAGAAGAGCGCGGCGGCGTGGACGTTAGGAGCGGCGCCCGCCTGGGCAGGCGCCCGCTGACGCCGCGCACCGCGAGATGGCCGTGCGGCGGACTGGAAGCACTGCACTACCCGGGAGGACCAGGTGGATGGGGACGCGCGGCTCCCGACGCTCAGGAGCCTGGACGAGGTCGCCGAACAGCTGACGGACACCGCGCAGGTGTACGTACGCTGGTCGCGCGGCCCCGACACCGACCTCGGCACGGCCCCGGGCGCCGACCCGGGGAGGGACCCGGCCAGGGGCTCGGGCGGGGAGTCGACTGCGCGTACGCGTACGGCTCGCAGCTCTGACGAGCTCACCGGCACCCCGCTGCCCGGGCTGTCGGCCAACCCGCTCGCCGTGGAACCCTGGTGGGGAAACCGGCCGCTCCGGATCTGGGTCGCGCGGCGCCTGCACGACTACAGCCACCTCCCCCGGATCAGAGGTGCCGACGTGCGGCCGTGGCTGCTCAAGGGCAGGGAAGTCGGCCGTGGACCGGACAACGAGCCCCTCGTCGGTGACGTGGAGCCGCTGGCCTGGATCGAACTCGGCGTCATCGAGGAGGCCACGAAGGAGATCACGATGCAGCCGGGCCGGTGGGGTCCCATCCAGCGCACCCCCTGAGGGACCTGCCGAAGCCCCTTCCAAGACTGGCAGAGCCGTCTTGGAAGGGGCTTCGTCGGCGGACGCGGCTTCGTCGGCGGACGCCGTTGTTCAGGAAGGCTCTTTGCCGCGCCCGGTCATCGCGTCGCGCAGCCGGTCCACCAGCCCGACGCCGGGGGCCAGGAGCTTGTTGGCCGGCGGCTTGTCCGGGGCGGAGGGGTGCGGGCGGGTGGGCGCCGTCTTCTTGGCCTGGCGCACCTTGTCACCGAGACCGTCGAGTACGTCCTGCGAGCAGGCGGCCCGCAGGCGCGGGAAGAGGTCGTTCTCCTCGTCGGCGACGTGCGCCCGGATCTCCGCCATGAGCTGCATGATCATCTCATCGAACCGGGGGTCGTCGGCGTCGCACCCCTCAAGCGCCTTCATGGTGCGCTCCGCCGCGGCGTGGTCTTCGAGTTCCTTGTCCGCGATGCTGTCGCCGTTCGGCAGGTGTTTCCGCGCGGCGGGATACAGGTACGCCTCCTCCGCCACCGAGTGCCGGACGAGTTCCATGGTCACCTGGTCCGCGTACTGCTTTCTCCGGGGGTCACCGGAGGGCAGTTCCTCGATATTGGCGAAAAGCTCCTCGACCTCCTGGTGGTCGGCCATCAATTCCGCGATCACGTCTCCGCCGTGCCCCATGGGGAGTCCCTTCTCCGCAATGTGCTCCGAAATGCTGCGGTCCTCAGTGAAACCCGCCGACCCCGCGGAGCGAGCTTCCACGCGCTCCGCGTGTCGGCCCCGCGTCCTCACCCATGCACTGTGACCTGGCCCATTCCGCAAATGGCCCTGAGGCGATAGAGTCCCGTCCTCCCCCATTCGCCCCGCTTCTTACTCCGAATTGGCCACCGTGTCCGCAGACTCCCCCCTCTCCTCCCTGATAGCCGCGACGGCTCAGTGGCTCACCCACGCCTACCCGGCCGCCGGGGGCGCCTTCCAGCGCGGTCTGGCCGAGGCGCAGGCCCGCCAGGCCGTCACCGTCGCCGCGTGGCTGCGGTACCCCACGGAGCTGGACGCAGAGCTGATGGGGCTCCTGGGACCCGGCGGCTCGGCGCGGCTCGACTGGATCACCGGCGCCGAGCCCGAGGGGTCCGACGACGACACCCAGCCGCACGCGTGGCGCAGCTGGGTGGACGAGGTCGTGGCGAGCTGGGCCGCTTGCCTGCTGGGCACCCCCGCCCTGGTGAGCGCGGCTCTGACGGCCCTACCGGGGACGGAGCGCGCGACGGGCGGAGCCGTCGAATTCCGGCGCCTGACCCATCCGACCGAGAACGACTGGCAGGCGGCGGCGCTGCTCCGCCACCCCGACCTCCTCGCTCCCGTCGCCGACCTGCATCAGGAACAGCTCAAGCAGCTCCTCCAGGGGACGGCCTCCCCCGCTTGCTGACCCGGCCCCGGCATGGTGGCGCCGGCCCCCGCCGTGCGGCGGGGGCCGGCGCCACGGCCGGGGCCGACGCGTCAGGTGTTGGACTCGGCGGCGCTGATATCGGCGAGCGCGGACTTCTCGTCGCGCTCGATGGCGAGGTCACCGAGGGAGACGATGCCCACGGCCCGGTCTCCCTCGACGACGGGCAGCCTGCGCAGTGAGTGGTCGCGCATCAGGCTGACGGCCCGGTCGACGTCGTCGTCGGGGCCGACGCTGACGACGTCCGCGCTGCAGATCTCGCCGACGGTCGTGTTCTCGGGATCCTTGCCCTCGGCGAGGGCGCGAACGACCAGGTCCCGGTCGGTGACCAGACCGCGCAGATGCCCGTCGTCGGTGACCAGCACGTCACCGATGCCCTCGTCGCGCATGCGGCATGCGGCGTCGTGGACGGAGGTGCCCTCGCCGACCGTGACCAGACGCTCGGTCATGATCTCTCGAATCTTCTGAGCCATCATGTACTCCTTGAGGTGTGGGCGGACTGCGGCCACGGGACGGCCGCACACCGTCCGCACAGCGCCCCTTCCCCTGCCCCGGCGCCCTATTCAGGCACGGGAGGGTCACCCGGCGGCGCGGCCCCGGTACGGCGCGGCTCGACGGGCCACCCGCGGCGCACCTACCCGAGGGGCAGGCTCTCCCCCTCGGCCGCTTCGCCGGCAGCGCGGTGGCGTTCACGTTCGGCGCGCTCCTGGATCATGCGGCGGAAGCCGACCAGAGCGCTGTGCTTGGCGGAGTACGGTCCGGCGCCGGGCAGACCCGCGATCGACCCCATGAGCCGCCGGGGCTGGGGCTGCCAGCCCACGACGAGCACGCGGAAGCCGCGGTGCTCGGCACGCCGGTGCAGTTCGAGGAAAAGCAGCAGGCCGGAGGAGTCCATGAAGGGCACCTCGTGCACGTCGATCAGGGCGACGGCCGCCTCCGGAGGGACCACGTCCAGCACCTGCCCCAGGACCGGCCCGGCGGCGGCGTCCAGTTCGCCCGCCGCGCTGATGAGGACCGTGTTGCCGGCGCACTGGATCACCGTATGGAAAGAGGCCGTCATGGTGGTGCCCTTCCTGCTGCCAGTTGGCCGCACTGGCGGGCGCACTGCCGCAGCCCGAGAGCACATCCTGCCTCCGGGGAAGCCCTTCGCAGGCCCAGGCGCGCCAGAGGAACCGTTTCTCTCACCGCGGCGAGGGCCGGTGGTTCTCAGGGGACAGCTGACCGCCGTTACCGGCGCCCGGCCTTCTTCCGGCCCGAGGCGCGCGCCCCGACCGACGTCCGGCGTACCCGCTGACCCATGCGGTGCAGGCGCGGATAGCGTTCCCGCTGCGTGCGGGAGTGCCGGTCCAGTTCCTCCAGGAGCCGTTCCGAGCGCTTCTCCACGCCCAGCTCGTCCAGGACGCGGTCCGCTTCGGCGAGCAGCGCCCCGTACAGATGCCACTCCTCCGGGTGGTCCCGTACCTCCTCCAGCAGCAGATCGGCGAGGCGGTCCCGGCTGACGCGCGCGGTGTGCAGTTCCTGCGTCAGCCGGGCCTCGGCCTCCTCGGCGTTGGCGCTGACCTGGGCGGTGATCAGTTCGGCGAAGGACTCGACGGCGATGGCCGTATGCCCGTAGAGGTCCTGCAGGGCGCCGGTGACGGGGTGGGGCAGGAGGGGGCCGTCCTCCGCCCGGACCTTGGCCAGGTCGGTCAGCGTCCGGCAGGACACCCGCAGGACCACGGCGCAGATCTCCAGGGTGTCGAGCCCCGTGCGCAGCACCAGGCGGAACAACGTGCCCTCGCGGACCCGGGGATTGAAACGCAGGCTGTCCTCCGCCTGCCGCAGCGCCGCGTCGACCAGCGCGATGTCGTTGTCGAGCCGGCGTGCCTCGTGCAGCCGGGCGGCGGCCTCCTCGACGGTCGTGCGGCCGCCCAGGGCGGTGCTGATGTGCAGCAGCAGGGTCTGCATGCGCTCGGCCAGGTCGGTGATGGCATCGCTGGCGGGCTGCACCCAGACCGGCGGCACGAAGAGCACGTTGAACAGCAGACCGACCGCGGCACCGATCAGCGTCTCCAGCACCCGGTCCCACGCCGTGTCCGCCACCCTGGTCACGCCGAGGACCAGCATCGCGCTGATCGCCACTTCGGGCACGAACTCGCCCGCCTTCACGACGCGGCCAATGACGAGGGAGGCGAGGATGATCAGCCCCAGGCTCCACCAGGTCAGCCCCACCAGGGCACTGAAACCGATCGCGATGAGGACTCCGGCGACCACCGAGTTGACGCGCCGGACCCCCGTGGTGAGCGTGGTGTACAGCGTCACCTGCACCACGAGCAGGGCGGTGAGGGGAGCGGTCAGGGGAGCGGGCTCGCTGCTCAGTTGCAGCGCGACGACGTACGAGACGACGGCGGCGGCCGTGGAGCGGACCGCCTGGACGACGGCGGGCTCCCGATAGCGGCGCACCAGATTGCGCAGGGTCCGGGAGCGTTCACCCACGCCGTCTCCCCGAAATATGCGGCTCAATTCAGCGCCTTCGCGGCGACGCGCAGGTCGGCGAGGAGTCCCCGGTAGGCGGCCTCCCGGTCGGGGGCGCGCAGGACGGCCGAGGGGTGCACGGTCGCGAGCAGTCGCGCGTGCCCCGGCGCGGTCCCGGCCGGGCTCTCGCCCAGGGCGTCCGGGTCAGGCATGGGCAGCAGGACGCCGCGCTGCTCGGTCACCCGGAACGAGTTTCCGAGGAGGGCCTTTCCGGCCGTGCCGCCGAGGGCGATGACCAGATCGGGGTCGATGACCCGCAGTTCCGCCGCGAGCCAGGGCCGGCAGGCTTTCATCTCGCGCAGACTGGGCGCCTTGTGGATCCGGCGTTTGCCGCGTTCGGCGACCGTGTGCTTGAAGTGCTTGACGGCGTTGGTGAAGTACACGGGTTCGTCGTCGATGCCCGCTTCGCTCAGCGCCTTGTGCAGGAGCGCTCCGGCGGGCCCCACGAAGGGTTCGCCCCGGCGGTCCTCCTGGTCTCCGGGCTGTTCCCCGACGAGTACGAGGCGTGCCTCGGCCGGGCCCGCTCCGAACACCGTCTGCGTCGCGTCCTCGAACAGCGGGCAGCCGCGGCAGGAGGCCGCGGCCCGCCTGAGGTCCTCCATTGCGCCCCTGGCGGGTACGAAGGGTCCGGCGTCGTACTCCGTGGGCGCGGAGGCCGGGCGATCACCATGGGTGTCCGCTCGTGCGTCCATCGATACCACCCTCTTCTCCGTGCCCTCGGTGAGCGCGACCCTCGGTGAGCGCGCGCCCGTTCTCCCGGCACCCGGAACTGCTCCCGGCCCGGGCGACCGGCCGTGGACGCACGGCGCTCCCCCCGCCTGCCCGCCGGGTAGGGAAGTAATCACACCAATCGCCCGTTGTCCGAGGCCAGCGGCATAGCACTGTCTGCCGGAAGGGGGCCGGTGGCCTCGCCGGCCACTGCGCCGACGAGGACCGGAAGCGACCCGTCGGCCGGACGGCCCGGCTGTTAGGGTCCGGCGTATGCCCGAACTCGTCGCCCCCACCCCCCGGCTCCACTCCTCGTGGCTCGCCTCACGCGCGGAGTGGGGTGCCGATGCCCACATGGACGGCGCCGGCCTCGGCTCCGACGACGACGTGGACAGCCCGGAGGGCTTCGCCGCCTGGGTGGAACGTCTGCGGGGCTACGGGGACCGTACGCGGCCGGTGGAGCAGGGGCGGGTTCACGCGACGTACTGGTGGATCGCCGAGGGGGACACGTATCTGGGGGCCATCGACCTGCGGCACTACCTGAACGCGCTCCTGCTCGACGCGGGCGGCCACATCGGCTACAGCATCCGGCCCTCGGCGCGCCGGCGCGGCCTGGCCACCTGGGCGCTGGCGGCGGTCCTGCACGAGGCCCGGATCATGGGAATGGACAGGGTGCTGCTGACCTGCACCCCGGACAACGCGGCATCGGTGCGCACGATCGAGCGCTGCGGCGGCGTACTGGAGGACACCCGCGAGACCCTGATCGGTCGCAAGCGGCGGTACTGGATCGACCTCTAGGCCCAAGCCCTGGTCCGGGCTTCCGTGGCTCCGCCCGGGGGAAGGCCTCGTCCCGGCCAGGCCGTGGTCCGGGACGAGGCGGGCCTCAGCCTCAGGCGTTGACGCAGACGTTGCCGGTGGCCGGGTTGGCGGCCCCGATCAGGCTCACACTGTTCCCGCAGAGGTTGACCGGAAGGTGAATCGGGACCTGGACCAGGTTGCCCGACAGGACACCCGGGGAGTGGGCCGCGACCCCGACGGCGCGGGCGTCCGCGGACGCCGCAGAAGCTCCGCCCATGACCGCCAGGGCGACCGCCATGGCAAGACCGGCACTCTTCCAAACACGCGACACGTGGCATCTCCTCGCATTACGGCAGCGGCAGTGAAGCACCGCGCGGCCCCGGAAGGGGCCGCCAGCCCTTTCCTTCGGCAGCCGGGGCGAAAAGGTTCGCCCCGGACGGGAGGGTTCGCCCGAAGGCGTGCTCCCGACTCCTCTGTTCGGAGGTATCCCGGCTGTGCGGAGTTGCCGGGTGGGCGGTTCACAGGGCTCTGGACGCGCAGTAGCCGGAGCCGCGCAAGAAACACCGTCCCCGGACAACCCGGCTGGTTCCCCAGGAGGAGGACCAGTAGCCGTCCTCGCTATTGTCCCCTCATGAACGTTTTGCCCGGATTCAGGAAACCGTGGCGGTTGCTGAGGATGAGGGAGCATCTGCGGGACACCCTGTGGTTCGCTCCCGCCGCCGGGCTGGTCTTGACATGCCTGCTGTGGAATACCGCCCGGGTAGCGGACGAGGAACTGGTCACCGCTCTGGTGGATGCCGGGATCAGCGTGCGGGACTTCACGGAGGACGCCAAGGCGATCGTCACAACGGTCAGCCAGGCGATGATGACTTTCCTCGGGGTGGTGTTCAGCATCTCCCTGGTGGCGCTCCAGATGACGAGCGGTCAGCTGACGCCCCGGGTGGTCCGCATCTTCGTCCGCAGCCGGATCACCAAACTGACGCTGACGGTCTTCTTGTCGACCTTCGTCTTCTCGCTGCTGGTCCTCACCTCGTACAACGACACGGTGGCACCCGGCCGTGGCACGCCGGTGCCACTCCTGCAGTCATTGGTCACACTCCTGATGGTCGGCTTGAGTCTGCTGCTGTTCATCGCGTATGTGACGTCCACGGTCCGGCTGATGCAGGTGGGGCCGGTCGTCGACCGCATCACACGGGAAGCACTGCGCGCAGTTGCCCGGCACGCGGTCGCGGAAGTCGGGCCGGTTGAGCTGCCGGCGCAGACCGGGGTGCTCCAGCACCGGGGGCGGGCCGGGGTGCTGCGCGAGGTGGACGTGGAGCGGCTGGTCGGGCTGGCCCGCCGGCACAACGTGGTCCTGCGGGTCATCCTGCGTGTCGGGGACTACGTCATGCCCGGCACCGTGCTGCTGGCGGTGCACGGCGGCCGCTGGCCGGCCCCGTCGGCAACCACGGGATCGGTGGTATGGGTGGGGAGCGACCGCGGTGCGCAGCGGGACCTGGGTTTCGGGCTGAGGCAGCTGGCCGACATCGCCCTGCGGGCCTTGTCCCCGGCCGTCAACGACCCCACGACCGCGGTGCAGTGTCTGGACCGCATCGTGCACCTCCTGGCAGCACTGGGCACCCGCCCTTTGGGTCCCGTACTCCACCGCGACCGCGCCGGCCAGGTACGGCTCGTCCAGGCCGGACCGGAGTGGACGGACCTCGTCGATCTCGGCCTGACCGAAATCCGTGCCGCGGCCGCCGCCCAGGCACAAGTCACACGCCGCATGCTCGCCGGCATCGACGACCTCCTCCCGCTCGTGCCCCACGAGCGGCGAGAACCGCTGCTCCGGCACAGGGCCCTGCTGGAACTCTCCGTGCACCAGGCCCTCTCCGATCCGGCCGACAGCGCCTTCGCCCTGCGGAGCGACCGGCAGGGCATCGGGTAGAAGGTCAACTCCGCTAAGCCGGCAGACCGATGCACCACCAGTGCTCGCCTCTCAACGCCGTTCAGCCGTGTGGGTGCTCCGGGCAGGCGTCCGGCAGGCGGCGGCCGTAGCGTCGCCGTGGACCAACCATGCCTGGGCCGGGGCAAGTGACCGGACGCATGGTGTACCCGGCTGTTGCATCCGGCTCATGGAATGGCACCGCTCATGCGCGCGAAGCTCATCGTGACCAGCACGCTCCTGGCGGGCGCCGTGGCGGCCGGCTGCGGCAGCGGCGGCGGGCAGACGGTCAGTGGCGCTGCGGCCGCGCGGATGGACCTGCGCACGTTCTACGAGCAGGACGTCACCTGGCGCGCGTGCCCCGCCGGGGATGTCCCCGCCGACGCCCCCAAGGGATTGCAGTGCGCGACGGTGCGCGTGCCCTTGGACTACAGCCGGCCGGGCGGCCGCATGATCGAAGTCGCCGTCAACCGGCTGCCCGCCACGGAGCCGGGCAGGCGCGTCGGGTCACTGCTGACCAATCCCGGCGGCCCGGGCGGGTCGGGCCTGGGGTACGTGTACGACAGCGCCACGGAGTTCTCCCCCGCGGTGCGGGCCCGGTACGACATCGTGGGGATGGACCCTCGCGGGGTGGGAAAGAGCTCGCCGGTGCGGTGTCTGACCGCGCAGGAAGAGGCCCGCCTGGACAAGGCGGCGGACGCTGATGTGCGGACGATCGGGCGGGGGTACGCCAAGGCGTGCGCGGCGCAGGCGGGTGACCTGCTGCCCTTCGTCGGCACCGACAGCGTGGCTCGCGATCTGGATGTGGTGCGGGCCGTCCTCGGTGACGAGAAGCTGGCGTACTACGGGCTGTCGTACGGGACGCTGCTCGGCCAGTTCTATGCCCAGCAATTCCCCGGCCGCACCGGGCGGATGGTCCTGGACTCGGTCGTCGATCCCAGCGTATGGCCCGCTGACACCGCGGCCGAAGGGGCGGCGTTCGACACGGCGCTGGGCGTGTTCGTCCAGAGCTGCCTGGACAGCGGCGACTGCCCCATGGGCGGCGGGCGAGCCGAGGTCACCAAGAGGATCGACGACCTGATCACACGGCTGAACCAGCAGCCGGTCAAAGCCGCCGACGGCGCAGTCATCACCGGCTGGGATCTGGCCGGGGGGCTGAACCAGACGCTGTTCGCCGAAGAGCTGTGGGTGGCCGCGCAGGAAGCCCTCGGGGCCGCTTTTCAGGGCGACACCACGCCGTTGGCCGCCTACCTGCGCCTCATCACCGGGGACGCTACGGGTGCTTCCTCCGACATGGGCGGGGGTTTCGCGGTGCGCTGCCTGCACCTGCGCGCGGATCAGCGCACTGCGTCGGCCGTCGAGGAGACGGCCGACGAGGTCGACAAGGCCGCCCCCGTCTTCGGCCGGATGATGATGATCGGCCGGTACGCGTGCACCGACTGGCCTGCCAAACCCCTGCCCAACGCCGGACGCGCACTGAAAGCAGAAGGCGCGCCCGAGATCCTGCTCGTGCAGAACTCCTTCGACGCCGCCACCCCCGCGCAGTGGGCCCGTAGCGTCGAAGGCCAGCTCGACAGGGCCCGCCTGATCACCAACGCCTCCGGCGGCCACGGCTTCTACACCAAAGGCCCCTGCACCAGGAAGGCAGTCGACGACTACCTTCTGAACGGCACCCTGCCCGCCCACGGAACCGTCTGCCACGACAGGGCCCCCGGCATCACAACCACGAGCCCGAGCCCCAGTGCCAGTGCCAGTGCCGTACCGGCCGACTGAACGTACAGGGGTGCAGCCCGCCAACTTCCGCACTGACCTCCGCGGCGCGCCTGCACGGGCTGCGGGCCAAGCTTGGAGGTGGCAGGTGGCAGGTGGCAGGTGCCGAGTGTGGGTGCTGCCGAGTGTGGGTGGTCCCGTCAACCAGTCAGCCTCTGCACGCCGTGTCGATGACCACCGGACCCTGCGGGTTGGGGCACGGTTGCCGTGGCAACCGTGCAGCCCAGCACCCGAGATCATCCAAGGGATTCCCTCATGCCCGAAAACGCCCCCTCCCCCGCCAGCCGTCGCGCTGTCCTCCTGGCAGCGGGTACGGCCGGGATGGCCACACTGGCGTCAGCCTTCGCCGCCTCCGCGACCGGCCACGGCCCCGAACAGACCGCGGCCCACTCGAATCCTCTGCCCCAAGCGACCACCCCGGCCTGCGTCCTGACCACCGAGTGGGGCGCCGGCCCCTACTACCTCGACCTGGACCGGGTGCGCTCCGACATCACGGAAGACCGCGAGGGCATCCCCTTCCGCCTCGACCTCACCATCGTCCGCAGCTCCCAGGGCTGCCGGCCGCTGGAAGGAGCCGCCGTGGACGTCTGGCAGGCCGACGCGGCAGGTGACTACTCCAGCAACGGCGCCACCTTCCTGCGCGGCACCCAGATGACCGACAGCGCCGGCCGGTGTACCTTCCGCACCATCGTGCCCGGCTGGTACGCCGAACTCGCCCCCCACATCCACTTCAAGGTCCGGCCCGACAACCACACGGAAACCTCCTCTCAGCTCTTCTTCCCCGAAGACCTGCTCAAGGAGCTGTACACACGCCAGCCCTACGCGCAGCGGCAAGTCCCGGAACAGCCCAACGCCCGTGACGACCGCTACCGGTCCTCCGGCGCCTCTCTGACCCTCTCGCTCACCCCCGACGGTGACGGATACCGCGCCGCGTACACGGTGGGAATCGCCTGAGCACAGTGCGCGGCACGCTCCTGAAAGGGACCTGGCGGCTGGCCGGTCCGCACACCGCGTGTTCGACGGCGGCCGCTGGCCGGGCCATCGGCCAGGGGAGTCATTGCGCGGCACCGACGGGTGACAGTCGGCCTGCCGAACAACGAAAGCCACCCCAAGCGGTGCACGGTGGGACTGCGGATCGCCAGCCTCCCAGGGCGATCTGGTCACCCCTACTGCCCCCACGCACTGGAGGCCCGATGCCCCACTACCGCTCCCACCGTGTTCTCGCCGCCACCGCCGCCGTCTGCGCAGTTCTGGCCACAAGCGCCTTCACATCCCCGTCCCCCAGCCAGCCGGCCCGCTCCGACAAAAGACTGCACTGGATCGGAGTGGAGGAGACCAGCACCCAGACTCCCACCGCGCGGGTGGGCGACATCTGGTCCGTCTACCGCACCCTGTACGAGGCCAAGGACGGCAAGCCGGGTCGCAGGATCGGCGAGTCCAGCTCACAGTGCAGCGTCGTCCACGTCACCGCGAATGAGCTCGTCTCCCACTGCCATGGCGTCGCCCAGACCCGTGAGGGCAGCATCAACATCGGATCCATGCAGACACGCACCGGCCCCGGCCCGCACTCCTGGACCGCGGCGGTACTGGGCGGAACCGGTGCCTATCGAGGTGCCACCGGGGAAGCAACCCTCACCCGACATGACAAGTACACGCTCTTCGACATCGATCTCGACTGAAGCACCGGCGTGCATGATCCGTCCCCCGGGGAGCGCGCGGAGGGGCCCTGGCCTCCCCCCGGCCAGGGCATGTGACTCAGCCCCGGAGCCACACGCCTCCCGAACTCCTCGACCAACGACTCCCCCACGAAGTTGTCGTAGCCCATCGGGTGCGGGCCCGGGGAGGGGGGCTTACCCAGGGTGCGGGTCAGCGCCGGCTGGGTGTGGGGGTGCGGTGCAGGAACTCCAGCCGTTGTTGTGCCAGTTTCAGGTGGCGCGGATCGAGGGACGGCAGGGCACGCAGGAGGCTGATGAGTTCCGGACCCGCCTCGATGGCGGCGGCCCGGTCCTTGAGCCGGCTCCAGCAGTACAGGGCGCCGGCCGCCGCGGCCTGGACCTCCGGTGCGTCCGGGGGCTGCTGGGCGAGCCGGGTACGGCCCGCACCGGTCCACAGCCGGGTCGCGAGCCGGAAATCGCCCGCCATCCGTGCGAGGTCGGCGCGGATCTCCAGCCACTGGGTCGCCGCCGGTGAGGTGTACCCGTAGGTCTGCAGGACGTGCTGCTCCCACGCCTGCGCGAGCGTGGCCGCCTCCACGTGCCGGCCGGAGACGGCCAGCGCGTGGATGCGCGGACGCGGATCGTGGGCCGCGGCGCCGGCCGGCGTCGGCGGCCGGGCCGGGACCTGCTGCCTCGGCGGCGGGTGGAGCGGTGGGGCCTGTCCGGACCCGCCGGCCGGCGAGAGCGGCGCGGCCGCCGGAGTCCGCGGCGGGAACCAGGAGCCGTGGCCGCCGGTGGTTGCGGCCGCCGGGCCGGTGTCTTTCCCGGTCGCCGGGGAGAAGGACCGCCCCGGCCCGGCGGGCGCGCCCAGCTCGCGGGCCGTCGGCAGGACCATCGCGCCCGGGGGCAGCGCCGCGGCTCCCACCGCCAGGGCGTGCAGCTGCAAGCCGGGGGGCCGGCCGGGGCTGCGGCGGAGCTGGTCGATCCACTGCCGCGTATAGGGGCTGACGCCGTCGCCTCCGCCGGCGAAGGCGGGCGGGGAGACGACTCCGTACACCTCCGCGCAGGGGGAGGCCGGCAGGCTGCCGTACTCCTGTAGCACCGGCCACGCGGTACTGTCCGCGACCAGATCGAGCAGGAGCACGGTGGGGAGGCCGGCCGGGCGGCCGCGCAGTTCGGCGCCCAGCCATTCCCAGGGCAGTGCCGTGTAGCGGACCGTGCCCGGCGTCGTCCCCGCCAGGGCGAAATGGAGCTGCCTGCCCCGGCGGTCGGCCGTCAGCCGGCCGGAGAGGTAGACCAGCAGCGGGCCCGGCGTGGCCGCCGCCGTGCGCAGCCGGGTCAGCACGGTGTTCGGGTCCCGCGCCCCGTCGAGATACGTGGTGTCGGAGGGCAGCTCGCTGTTCAACAGCATCGAGACGGGCACCATCCCCAGCGCGGCCAGGTTGGCACTCGGCGCCACCTGAACGGTGCGGCGGCGCACCGCGACATCCCCGGCCAGGAGAAGCGCGTGCCCCCGCTGAGGCTCCAGCCCGATGTTCTGCATGACCGAACCGTACTCACTCCCTCCGCCCGGGAAGCAGCCCCTCTCCCCACCCGCGCCGGGGGTTGCGGAAGCGGACGGCGGGACGGAACTGCGGCGGGGAACAGAGCCCGCCGGGCTGCGGAACCGATGGCTCCACCGATCCGCCCACCGTGGGCCGGAGTCGGGGTCGGTTCCGCTCCTCCTCGGCGCGGCCTCCCGTCAGCCGCCCCCGGGCCACCAGACGGACAGTCAGGCACCTTCTGCTCGTGCCGTCTTCGACCTGGCAGACGGAAAACCGCGTGCCCCCGGACGACCGCGCTCATAGACTCGGCGGGCACGCTGCCGACCGGGCACCGCGCATCTCATGCCGAGTGAAGAGAAGGGGAACGGGCCATGCGCGTCCACCGCACCGCCGCCTTCGTTCCCCCGTCCCGGTACGACGTGATCCCGGTGTCTCACCGCGGGCGGTGCCGGCTGCGCGGCCGGCACCGTGTCCCCGTGACGCACCTTTAGGTCTCCCCTTCCCGCTCCCGTACGCCACCCGCCCGGGCTTCTGCCGCCCAGGGCGGGGCTGTCGGCGACCGCGTGTGCCCGCTGCTCCGAGCAGAGGCCGGCGCCGTCCCGGCCGGGCCCACGGGCGGGGGGGGGCCGCCGTCCCGGGAATCGCGCTGCCCTCTTCCTCAGCACGTGAAAGGCCACGGGCCATGCGCACCACCGACCGACCCCTCGTCACCAGTTCCCCCACCACCACCCCCACCACCGTCCGCAATCTGGGCATCCTCGCCCATGTCGACGCGGGGAAGACCACGATCACCGAACGCATCCTGTTCGCGACGGGCGCCATCCACCGGCGGGGCGAGGTCCACGACGGAACGACCGTCACCGACTTCGACACCCAGGAACGCGACCGCGGCATCACCATCTTCGCCGCCGCCGTCAGCTGCTCCTGGCACGGGCATCGCGTCAACCTGATCGACACCCCCGGCCACGTCGACTTCGCCGACGAGGTCGAGCGGTCCCTGCGGGTGCTCGACGGGGCGGTCGCGGTGTTCGACGCCGTCGCGGGCGTCGAACTCCAGAGCGAGTCCGTGTGGCGCCAGGCCGACCGGCACCAGGTGCCGCGGATCGCCTTCGTCAACAAGCTGGACCGTGCGGGCGCCGATCTCGACACGGCCGTCGCCTCGATCCGGGAGCGGCTGGGCGCCGTCCCCCTCGTGGTCCAGCTGCCCATCGGGCGGGAGGACGCTTTCACCGGCGTCGTGGACCTGCTGACGATGCGTTCGCTGCTCTGGCCCGCCGGCTGCGACACGTACGAGACCGGGCCGGTGCCGGAGCCGCTGCGGCAAGAGGCGGAGCGGCGCCGCCGGCTCCTGGAGGAGGCGGTGGCCGAGCTCCATCCGGACGCGCTGGAGGAGTTCTGCGCGACGGCGGCGCTCAGTGAGCGGACTCTGGTGCGCGCTCTGCGGGAGCTGACCCTGCGCGGGGAGGGCCTGGTGGTGCTGTGCGGCTCGGCGTATCGCAACCGCGGGATCGAGCCGCTGCTGGACGCGGTCGTCGCGTACCTGCCGTCGCCCGCCGACATGCCTCCGGTACGGGGCGTGGACCGCGGCGCGGAGCAGGAGCGCGCCCCGGACCCGGCGGAGCCCTTCGCGGCCCTCGCCTTCAAAGTGACGGCGACGGCGACCGGGCGGCTCACCTACCTGCGGGTCTACGCGGGCACCCTGCGCAAGGGGGCATGCGTACTGGACGCCGGCACGGGCCGTACGGAACGGGTCGGCCGGATCCTGCGGGTGCAGGCCGACCGGCACGAGGAACGGGAGGAGGCGGTCGCCGGTGACATCGTCGCCGTGGTCGGGCTGAAGGCGGCCCGGGCGGGCACGACCCTGTGCGCGCCGACTGCCCCGTTGCTGCTGGAGCCCCCGTCGGTGGCCGAACCGGTGGTGTCGGTGGCGGTCGAGGCCCGCCGCAGCGGTGACACGGGCCGGCTCGCGTCGGCGCTGGCGCGGCTGGCCGAGGAGGACCCCTCGCTGACGGTGCGGTCCGACGCGGAGACCGGCCAGACGGTGCTGTCGGGGATGGGCGAACTCCACCTGGAGGTGGCGGTGGAGAAGATCCGGCGCGCCCAGGGGCTGGAGGTCGTCGTCGGCCGGCCGCAGGTCTCCTACCGGGAGACCGTCGTACGCGGCGTGACCGGCCTCGTCTACCGCCATGTCAAACAGGACGGTGGCGCCGGGCAGTTCGCTCACGTGGTCCTCGACGTCGAACCGCTGGCGGAGGGGGGCTTCGAGTTCCGGTCGGCGGTGGTCGGCGGCCGCGTGCCGCAGGAGTACGCACGCGCGGTGGAGGCCGGCTGCCGCGACGCCCTCGCCGAGGGCCCGCTCGGCGGTTTCCCGGTGACCGGGCTGCGGGTGACGCTCACCGACGGGGCGACCCACTCCAAGGACTCCTCGGAGCCGGCGTTCCGGGCGGCGGGCCGGTTCGCGCTGCGCGAGGCGCTCCGCGCCAGCACCGTCGAGCTCCTGGAGCCGGTCGTGGAGGTCAGGGTGACCGTCCCGGAAGACGGTGTCGGGCCCGTTCTCGGTGATCTCGCGGCCCGCCGCGGCCGGGTGTCGGGGTCTACGGCCCAGGCCGGGACCGCGGTGATCACGGCAGCCGTGCCGCTGGCCGAGCTGTTCGGCTACGCGTCCCGGCTGCGCGGCCGGACCCAGGGCCGGGGGACCTTCACGGCCCGGCCGACGGGCCTCGCCCCCGTACCGCCCTCGGTGGCGGGCGCGCTGCTGGCCTAGCCGGGGCAGCGGCTGTTCCTCGGCTGACGCGCTGCCGTCCGAGAGCCGGGGAGAGGACGTACTCGCTCCGCCCCGTACGCCGGGGCGGAGCGGTCGTGGCGCCCGGGCCGGGAGACAGTCGGTCCCGCGCGCAGGCATGAAGTCGGGAATCCAGGTGAGACGCCACGCATGAGGATGCGAGGGCGGGTCGTCGTGATCACGGGCGCGTCGAGCGGGATCGGCCGTGCCACCGCACTGGCGTGTGCGCGGCGCGGGGCGAAGGTGGTCCTGGCGGCCCGCAGCGAGGAGTCGCTGCGGGCCGTCGCCGCCCAGTGCGACGCCGCCCACCGCCAGGCCGAGGGTTTCGCCGTGCCCACCGATGTGACCGATGCCGCGGCCGTGGACGCACTCGCCGAGGCGGCTGTCTCGCGGTACGGCAGGATCGACGTCTGGGTGAACGCGGCGGCCGTGGGCATCTTCGGCCGCTTCGACCAGACGCCCCCCGCCGACCTGCGCCGCCTGCTCGACGTCAACCTGATGGGCGCCGTGTACGGGGCGCGCGCGGCCGTTCCCGTCATGCGCCGCCAGCGGCGGTCCCTGCTCATCGACGTCTCGTCCATGCTGGGCGGCGTCGTGCAGGCTCCGTACATGTCGGGCTACGTGATGTCGAAGGCGGCCCTGACCACCTTCGACCACGTACTGCGCCAGGAACTGTCCCTGACCGGCGCGCGGGGCATCACGGTGTGCACGCTGCTTCCGGGCGCGGTGGACACCCCCTTCTTCCACAACGCGGCCAACCACACCGGCCGGCGCCTGCGTTCCATGCCCCCGGTCGCCACTCCGGAACGGGTCGCCCGCGCCGTCGTCGGCACGGTCCGCCGCCCGAGGCGGCGCGTACTGGTCGGCCCGTACACGGGCTTGCTGGCGCTCGCCCACGCGCTGGCCCCCGGGCTCGTCCGAAGGGTCGTCACCTGGCGCACCGACCACGCGTACTTCGGCGCACCGGGCACCGCACCGCAGACCACCGGGACGCTGTACGCGCCGACCGCGCGGAACGCGGCGGTGCGGGGCGGACGCGGAAGCGGCTGGCGCACGGCTCTGCGCCGTGGCGCGGCCGCGGCCGTGGCGGGGGGCGCAACAGCGCTTCTGGTACGGGCGGCCCCCGGATGCCCCCGGGCTCCCGCGCCGCCGCACGGCACGCGCCGCGGCTGACGCGCCCCGGAACCGTCCGTCGAGGCCGCACAACAGATCCCATCGAGTACAGGACCGCTGACAGGGAGATTCTCATGGCAGAGCGCCACCGGCTCATCCGCCGCCCGCCCGCTGACGTGTGGGCGGTGCTGAGCGACGGCCGCCGGTACGCCGACTGGGTGGTCGGGACCCATGCCTCGTGGGAGGACGACGGGGGCTGGCCACGGGAGGGGTCCGCCTTGAAGTACCAGCTGAAGTTCGGCCCGTGGACCTATACAGGCCGTACCATCGTGCGCATCCTGGAGCCGGGCCGGCGCCTGGAGCTCGAAGCCTTGAGCGGAAAGGCCGGCAGCGCCCGGATCGCCATCGAGGTGAAGCCCTGGGGCGAGGACACCCTCGTCATCGTCGACGAGCACCCCTTGCGCGGACCGGCGGCCACCTTCCACACCGCCGCGTTCGACGCGCTCCTCCAGCTGCGGCACCGCAACATGCTGTCGCGTCTCGCCCACGTCGTGGAATCGGGGCACCCGGTCGAATCGGGGCACGCGGTGGAGTCGGGGGAAGGGCAGCTCCCGTGACGGCGCCTGACGCCGTCGTGATCGGGGCCGGTCCGAACGGTCTGGTGGCCGCCAACCTCCTGTGCGACGCGGGCTGGCAGGTCGTCGTCCTGGAAGCCCGGGACGAGCCGGGAGGAGCGGTACGCAGTGACCGGGGCCTCGACCCGGACTTCGTCCACGACCTGTTCAGCGCCTTCTACCCGCTGGCCGCGGCCTCGCCGGTCATCCGGCGGCTCCGCCTGGAGGACGAGGGGCTGCGGTGGAGCCGCTCCCCCGCCGTCGTCGCCCACCCGCTGCCGGACGGCCGGTGCGCGGTCCTCGCCGCCGATCCACGGGACACGGCCGCCTCGGTCGGGCGTTTCGCCCCGGGTGACGGCGCGGCGTGGGAGCGCCTGTACCGGCTCTGGCAGCGGATCGGCGACGACCTGACCGGGTGTCTGTTCACGCCCTTCCCGCCCGTCCGGCCGGGCCTGCGGCTCGCGGCCCGGCTGCGGGCCGCCGAAGGACTGCGGCTCGCGCGGACGATGCTGCTGCCCGCGCGCCGGTTCGGCGAGGAGCAGTTCGCCGGTGAGGGTGCCCGCCTGCTCGTCGCGGGCAACGCGCTCCACGCGGACCTCGGTCCGGAATCCGCCCTCGGCGGCGGCTTCGGCTGGCTCATGTGCATGCTGGGCCAGGAACACGGCTTCCCCGTGCCCGTCGGCGGCGCCGGGCAGCTCTCCGCGGCGCTCGTCCGGCGGCTGGAGGCCCGCGGCGGCGTCCTGCACTGCGGGCGGGCGGTGACCCGGGTGGTGGTCCGGGACGGGCGTGCGGTCGCGGTGCGCACGCAGGACGGCGCCGAGATCCCGGTACGCCGGGCCGTACTGGCCGACGTACCGGCTCCGCTCCTGTACGAGTGCCTCGTCGGGGAGGAGCACCTGCCGCCCTTGCTCCGCGGGGACCTGCGGCGCTTCCAGTGGGACCTGGCGACCGTCAAGATCGACTGGGCCCTTTCGCGCCCGATCCCCTGGCACGCCGAGGGCGCGCACGGTGCCGGGACCCTTCACCTGGCGGACGGGATGGACCATCTGACGCGGTTCGCCGGGCAGCTGGCCATGAGCAGGGTGCCCGACGCGCCCTTCGTCATCCTCGGCCAGATGACGACGGCCGACCCGAGCCGTTCGCCTGCCGGTACCGAATCCGCCTGGTGCTATACGCACGTGCCGCAGCGGGTCCTCGGCGACGCCGGTGAGGACGGCATCACCGGGCTGTGGGACGAGCGGGAGAAGGAAGCGATCGCCGCCCGGGTGGAGTCCCGGATCGAGCGGCTCGCCCCCGGCTTCCGCAGCGCGATCCGTGCGCGGCGCGTGCTCGCCCCGCCCGATCTGGAACGGCTCAACCCCGCTCTCGTCGGCGGCGCGGTCAACCAGGGCACGACCAGCCTGCACCAGCAGTTGCTGCTGCGTCCGGTTCCCGGTAGCGGCCGGCCGCGGACGCCCGTACGCGGCCTCTACCTGGCCTCCGCGTCGGCGCACCCGGGAGGCGGCGTCCACGGGGCGCCGGGGGCGAACGCCGCGCGTACGGCCCTGCGCTCGCTGCGGCCGCCGCGCCGGCGGCCGTGAGGCGGTGGACGGCCGGGGCCCGCCCGCGCGCGGCTCCGTACCTCGGTCCGTCCGTCCGCCCGTCCGCCCGAGCAGGACGCGGGTGTCGCGTTCGCGCACCTGCGGCCGCGCCTGTACCAATGACACCGAGGGCCGCTTCGCGAGCCTTCCCGGAGTCCCGGCGGGGCCAAGAGGAGCGGAGACAGCCATGACGGGCCTGCACTGCCTGGTCACCGGAGCCACCGGCTACATCGGCGGCCGGCTGGTGCCCGAGCTGCTGGAAGCCGGGCACCGCGTCCGCTGCCTGGCCCGCTCGCCCGAGAAGCTGCGCGACCATCCCTGGGCCGGTCGCGCCGAGGTCGTCCGCGGCGACGCCACCGACCCACGGTCCGTGGCGGAGGCCCTGCGCGGCATCGACGTCGCCTACTACCTCGTCCACGCCCTCGGCGGCGGCTCCGGTTTCGAGGCACGCGATCGCACCGCCGCCCGCGTCTTCGCCGAACAGGCCCACGCCGCCGGGGTCCGCCGCATCGTCTACCTCGGCGGACTCACCCCCGCCGGCATCCCCGTCCGGGACCTCTCCCCGCACCTGCGCTCCCGCGCCGAGGTCGGCGAGATCTTCCTCGCCGGGGCCGTGCCGGCCACCGTCCTGCGCGCGGCCGTCATCATCGGCTCCGGCTCCGCCTCCTTCGAGATGCTGCGCTACCTCACCGAACGCCTGCCCGTCATGATCACGCCCAGCTGGGTCGGCACCCGCTGCCAGCCCATCGCCGTCCGGGACGTGCTGCGCTACCTGGTCGGGAGCGCGGCCATGGGTCCCGAGGTCGACCGGGCCTTCGACATCGGCGGGCCGGACGTGCTCACGTACGAGGAGATGATGCGCAAGTACGCCGTCGTCGCGCGGCTGCCGCACCGGCTCATCCTGCGCGTCCCGATGCTCACCCCGAGGCTGTCCAGCCTCTGGATCGGCCTGGTCACCCCCGTACCGCGCTCCCTGGCCAGACCGCTCGCGGAATCACTGCGGCACGAAGTGGTCTGTGCGGAGCACGACATCGCTCGCTACGTCCCCGACCCGCCCGGCGCGCCCCTCGGCTTCGACCAGGCCCTCACGCTCGCCCTGCAGCGGGTGCGGGAGGCCGAGGTGACCACCCGCTGGTCCTCGGCCTCCCTCCCGGGGGCGCCCAGCGACCCGCTGCCCACGGACCCCGACTGGGCGGGCGGCAGCCTGTACACCGACCGGCGCGCACGGACCGTCGACGCGTCGCCGGCCGCCCTGTGGCAGGTGGTGGAGGGCATCGGCGGGGACCACGGCTGGTACTCCTTCCCGCTGGCCTGGGCCGTGCGCGGCTGGCTCGACCGGCTGGTCGGCGGTGTCGGCATCCGCCGGGGCCGCCGGGACGCGGCGCGGCTGCGGGTGGGCGATTCGCTGGACTTCTGGCGGGTGGAGGAGATCGAACCGGGCCGCATGCTGCGCCTGCGCGCCGAAATGCGGCTGCCGGGCCTCGCCTGGCTGGAGATGTGCGCGGACCCGGTGGCGGACCCGGACCCCGGCCGGGACAGTGACCCCGGCGCGGGCCGGGAGCACGGCGCGGGCAGGGAGCACGGCGGCGGTCCGGAGCCCGTTTCCGCCCCAGCCATCCGCGCCGCCGCCGAGCCCCGTCCCCGCGTGCGCTACCGGCAGCGGGCGCTGTTCCACCCCCACGGACTGCTCGGGCATCTGTACTGGTGGAGCGTGTCGCCCTTCCACGCCGTGGTCTTCGGCGGCATGGCCCGCAACATCGCGCGCGCCGCCGAACGCCTGGACCAGGAGGCCGGCGCGCGCTCGGCGGCGCCATCCGCCCGGGGCCGGTCCGCCGAGGTACCCGCCGCCCCTCGTCCCCCGCGGACCTGAACGCCATGGAGCGGCACATCATGAACGTCGCGGTGGTCCTCTACACCTCCGACCTGCGCCTGCACGACCATCCGCCGCTGCGCGCGGCGCTGGCCTCCTGCGAGGCAGTGGTCCCGCTCTTCGTCCGCGACCGGGCCATCTCGGCCGCCGGCTTCGCACCGCCCAACCGGCAGGCCTTCCTGGCCGACTGCCTGACCGATCTCGACACCGGGCTGCGCTCGCGCGGCGGCCGGCTCGTCATCCGCTCCGGCGACGCCGTCACCGAAGTGTGCTCCCTCGTACGGGAGACCGGCGCGCGCGAGGTGCACATGGCCGCCGGGGTCAGCGCGTACGCCCATGCCCGCGAGGACCGGCTGCGCGCCGCCCTCGAAGCCGCCGGCGCCCGCCTTTACGTGCACGAGGCGGTGGTCACCGTCGTCGCCCCGGGGACCGTCCACCCGGCCGCCTCCGGCCACTTCGCCGTCTTCACCCCCTACCTCCGCCGCTGGGCCGCCGAGCCGCTGCGCGCCGCCGCCCCCGCCCCCCGGACGGTCCGCGTCCCCGACGGCGTCGGCTCGGAACCGCTGCCCGCGCGCGCCGCCGTCCCCGGAACCTCCCCGGGCCTCCCGCGAGGCGGCGAGATCCGAGCCCGCCGCCTCCTGGCGGGCTGGCTCGGTTCGGGTGTCACCGACTACGAGGAGACCCACGACGACCTGGCGGGCGACGCCACCTCCCGCCTCTCCCCGTACCTGCACTTCGGCGCCCTGTCGCCCACCGAGGCGGTCCTCGGCGCCCGCGCGGTCGGCGGGGGCGGCGCCGATGCCTTCGTACGGCAGTTGTGCTGGCGCGACTTCCACTACCAGGTGCTCGCCGCCCGGCCGGAGACGGCCGCGAGGGACTACCGCCCCCGCCACGACCGGTGGCGCACCGGCCCCGAGGCCGAGGAGGACATCGAGGCCTGGAAGGACGGCCGCACCGGCTACCCCGTGGTCGACGCGGCCATGCGCCAGCTGCGGCACGAGGGCTGGATGCACAACAGGGGCCGCATGCTGGCGGCGAGCTTCCTGACCAAGACCCTGTACGTCGACTGGCGCACCGGCGCCCGCCACTTCCTGGACCTCCTCGTAGACGGTGACGTGGCGAACAACCAGCTCAACTGGCAGTGGGTGGCCGGCACCGGCACCGACACGCGCCCCAACCGGGTCCTCAATCCGGTCCGGCAGGGCCTGCGGTACGACCCGCTGGGCCGCTACGTGCACCGCTGGGTGCCCGAGCTGGCCGCGCTCGCCGCCCCGCGCGTCCACGAGCCGTGGCGGCTGCCGGCGGCGGAGCGCGCGCGGTACGACTACCCGGAGCCGATCGTGGACCTCGCCCACGGGCTCGACCGCTTCCGGCAGGGCCGGGCAGGCGGTGCCTGGACCTAGCCGGTCGTGGTCAGGATGCCGCTCCCGGGTCCGGCGGCGCCGGTTCGCGGGGGCTCGTCCCGCTGCGCCGTGCCCGTGGTGACGGATCCTTCCTTGCAGCCTTCCTTGCGCGGTGCGCCCGGGCTGCCGGCGACGACGAGTGCGAGCAGGACGGCGGCGGCCTCGCTCTGCAGGATCCGGGCGGCCTGCTTGAGGCGGTGGGGGTCGGGGGCCGGGATGGACAGGGCCAGGCATTGCGCGTTCGGACCGGCGGTGATCGGGACCGCCGCGCACACCGTGCCCAGCGCGTACTCCTGGAGGTCCAGCAGCGGCGCGTTGGGCCGGCGTTCATCGAGTTGGTGGAAGAGGACCTGCTGACTGGTGATGGTGTGGGAGGTGAGGCGGGCGGTCCGGTGGCGGGACAAGTGGTCCCTGCGGCCGTCGTAGTCCAGCTGGGTCAGGAGCGCCTTGCCGACGGCGGATGCGTGGGCCGCGGCGCGGAAGTCCACCCATTCCTCCACCAGCGGTGTCGCCGGCCCGTCGGCGTACTGGGTGATCGAGACCTCTCCGTCGGTGTACCGGGCGACGTAGACGGCGGCGCCGACCGCGTCCCTCACCCAGGCGAGGGCTTCGTGGAGCTGCCCTCGCCCGTGCTCGTTCACCGCTTCGGTCAGGAGCAGGGCGGTGCCGGCGACGTAGGCCTCCGGCCCGGTCGCCGCGGCCAGTTCGGCCCGGATCAGCTGCTCCATCACCCGGGCCAGCACCAGCTGCGGCAGTTTCGTCTCACGGGCGATCTGCGTGAGGCTCACCCCGCCCGAGTGGCGGTTGATGATCTCCAGTACGCGCAAGGCGTGGTGTACGGATTCCAGGGCGGCCGGGGCCGGCTGCCCCTCGGGCGACCTGCGGGCCGCCTGGGTCAGCTGAGGGGCCTTGAGTGCTTTGAGCGCCCATGCGTTGGCCTCCTCCGTCAGGTTCAGGGGGCTGAGCCGTGCGTGCTGGGCGACGGCGACCGCGACCTGCGGGCCGGGGCAGAAGACCTCTCCCACATCCGGGTCCGCCGCCGAGAGCCGCGCGGTGACGGCTCGGTGCAGCCGGGCGGGAAGCCGGTAGCCGGTGCGTCCGGACCGGCCGGGGCCGCCCGTGAGGGTGGTGAGGTCCTGGGTGGTGAGGGGCGGGGTGGTCCAGATGACGGAGGCGCCGAGGGCGTCTTCGAGGTCGGCCGGGATCTCCGGCAGGGCCGGCAGGTCGTCATCCGGGGGGAGCGTCCGGGCCTGGCGGTTCCAGTGCCGGGCGGTGGAGATCTCCGCGCGGGCGAGATGGTGGAGGTACAGGCAGCGGGCGGCGGTTTGGGAATCGGCTCCGGCCGCGTACTGGAACCAGAACTGCGCGCTCTCCATCTTCCCGGCGAGGTGCAGCAGACTGGCGAACAGCAACGCCGACGGCATGCTGTGGGGCCACGAACCCGCCGCCAGGGCGCGCCGGGCGAAGGCCCTGCTCTCCACCAGGCACCTGGCCGTGTCGTCCAGGCTCCTGGCCGCGCGTACGTGGCACGCGGCGTCCAGCACCAGCCGATCGGAGACGGCCGGCACTCTCTGGCCCGGCACCGGCAGCCCGGTCCGTGCGGCGGTGGTCGTCGCCGAGCGGGCGCGGTCGGCCACGACGCGGCGGGCGATCCGGCGGCGGGCCGCGTACTCGTCGTATCCGGCGTACTCCTCCGCCAGCACCGTCGCCTCCTGCAGCGCCGCGTCCAGCCCGCACAGCGGCATGTCGCCCTCGCGTGTCATGTCGCTCACTGGTCCTTCTCCTCTCCGGGGATCCAGTCCACCCCGAGCTTGCGGGACAGGGTGCGGCGTGCGCCGCGGACGTGCGAGCGGACCGTCGCCGGGGCGATCCCCATCATCCGGGCGACCGTGTCGTAGTCGTTGCCCAGCAGGAAGGCCAGCAGCACCACGTCGTAGTGCCGCTCGGACAGCTCCGCGATCGCCGCGTACAGGCCGAGCTTCGACTCCAGCAGCTCCAGGCGTTCCCGTGAGGACCGGCGCAGCGCCGCGAACCACGCCGTCTCCACCATGGCCACCGGCCGGTCCAGCACCGTCAGCCTCCGGTCGACGTGCTCGCGCAGGGCGGCCCAGGCGAAGGCGTGCAGGCTCTCCTCCCGCAGGGCGTGGGGCCAGACCTTCAGCAGGAAGGTAAAGACGTCGTCGACGGCCTCCTCGGCGTCCCGGGGCGTGCCCAGTTGCAAGTGGGCGTAGCGCAAGTAGGCGCGGTGGTGCTGGGAGTGGAAGGCCGTGAAGTCCACGGGCAGGACGCCCGCCAGTTCGCTGGAGACCGCCTGGTCCCCCGACGGGTCGAACTCTCCTTCGCTCATGCGCTCCCCCGCTGCTGCTGGGCGGACACGCGGAGCGCGGTGGTGACTATCAGCGCGAGGGCGACATGGTCGGCAAGGTTCACTTCGGCGAAAGACCTTCCCACTGGTGTGTGCGTACAGCGCTGCCTGCCCCGTGTCCGGCAGCCGTGGAGCGCCGAGCGCTCCTCAGCACCACCCCATCGGAAAAGGCGCCGCATCGTGCACACCGGTCACCGGAATTCTTGTGGAAGAGGCGCACTCGGTTTCTCGCGCGCCCCCTCACACCCGAACACACCAGGCCGGAAAGGACAGAAGGGACAGGGGGAAGGAGAGAGGGAAGGGAAGGGGCAGAAGGAGGAAGGGAGAGAGGGAGGCGGCTACTTGAGCACCGCGAAGGCGGCGCGGTGCCGCGTACCGTCCGCGGAGCTCCAGCCGGCTGCCACGTGCCCGTGCGTCCCGGCCGGTCCGGACGCGCCGTCGCCGTCCGGGTCCGGCCGCAGGACGCGTGTCACCGTGAGGGTGTGCGGGCCGTCCGGCGCCGCCGGGTCCAGGACGAGATCGGTGCCGTCCGGCCCGTTGCCGACGGCCGTGCATCCGGTGGAGGGCGACAGGCCCGCCCCGGCGAAGTGAGCGGTGACCGAGGGATCGGGGGTGTCACTCGTGCTCTGGTGCTGCGGTTCGGCGCGACCCTGGAGCAGCGCGAGCAACCGGCCGATGAGAACGGGGTCGTGGGCGCCGTCGTACACCCAGCGGCGTCCGAGCACGCCGTGCTCGGAGGTGCCGATCAGGGCGTGCTCCGCCGCGTCGAGGGGAGCTCCACGGTAGGTCACGGGTACGTGGTAGGCGACCGGTTGTGTGCCGGACCGGTCCTCGATCACCATGAACTCCATTCCCACCTCCCCCTCGGGGTCGTCGAGCCGGAAACCGCCGGCCCCGCTCAATTCGGGTGCGCTGCCGGCGCCGAGGTACCAGGGCTGCGTGGGGAGCCACGAGGCGAGGAGTTCGAGCTTGCCGGGGGTCATTGTGGTCGCGTGGATGACTGCCATGCCTGGTCAACCGCCGGGGCCGCCCGTGGATTCCGCAGCGCGGGGCCGGAGTTCCGGCCCCGCGCCGGCCACGACAGGGGTGGGGCAGACGAGGTCAGACCAGCGCCGCCGCCACGAGCCGGGAGGCTTCCGCGATCAGCGGGTCGTCCGCCTTCGCGTCGCGGACGTACTGGGTCGTCAGGATGGCCAGTACGATCGGCGGGCGGTGCGGGGGCCAGGCGATGCCCACGTTGTTATTGGTTCCGTACGATCCGCCACCGGTCTTGTCCGCGACGCTCCAGTCGGCCGGAAGGCCCTTGCGGAGCCTCTCGTCACTGGTGGTATTCGCCAGCAGCCACCCCGTCAGCCGGTCCCGGTCGCCCGCTTCCAGTACGTCTCCGAGGACGAGCCGGGCGTAGGTCTGGCCGATGGCGCGAGGATTCGTGGTGTCGGTCTCCCGTTCCGGTTCGGCGGAGTTCAGCTTCGGTTCCCACCGGTCGAGGCGGGTGGCACGGTCCCCGATCGAGCGGCAGAACGCGGTGATGGCCGTGGGACCGCCCAGCTCCCGCAGCAGGAGGTTCGCCGCGGTGTTGTCGCTGAAGGAGATGGCGGCGGAGCACAGTTCGCCGATGGTCATGCCGTGGGCGAGATTCTCGGGCAGGCTGGTCTGCGGGGAGTAGCCGGAGCGCTTGACGGTCTTGTCGCCGTACCGGATGCGCCGGGCGAGGTATTCGCCGTCGTGGTCGAGGTCGCGCAGGACGGCCGCGGCGGCGAGCGTCTTGAACACGGAGCACATCGGAAAGCGCTCGTCCGCCCGGTGGAGCACCGTGCGGCCGGTCGCCGTGTCCAGGGCGAACACTCCCAGGCGAGCGCCGTGGTCCCTTTCGAGCGCCGCCAGCCGGTCGGCGAGGTCGTCCGCGCCCGGCGCCGAGCCCGTAGCACCCGTGGAACGCGTAGAACCCGCCGATGCCGCCGATGCCGCCGATGCCGCCGACGCGGTGCCGGGTCCGGCGGCCGTCAGGGCCGCCGCCGCGCCGATGGCCAGGACGGCGCGGCGGGTGGGGGTTGCTCCTGCGGTCTCCAAAGTCCTTCTCCTCATCGTCAGAGCTCGTCTTACGGACGGAAGACGCACGCTACGGCCCGAACGGTTCGGTCGCTCCGTGGGTTTGTTGGGTTTCGTGGGTTGGGTGGGCTCGGTGGGATCAGATCGCTCAGATGACTCCGACGCCTACGGCAGCGAGCTCCGCGGCTCTCCGGCACGGCCGCCGGCCTCCCGTTCGTAAGCGGCGGCGAGTTCGGCGACGAGGTCGTCCCGGCCCGCGGCGACCGCCGCGTTGATCTTCGCCACGTAGGCGTCGTGGAGCGGATCGCCTTGCGCCGCGGGCGGCCGCGGCGCGGCTCCCGAGGGGGAAGGGTGGGGTACAGCAGGCACGGGATCACTCCGTACGAGGGGTCGGGTCAGGACAGGACGATGTCGACGCCGGCGTCGCGCAGGGCGGACAGCGTCTCCGGCCCGCTGGGGTGGGTACCGCCGTCGTCGGCCGCGGTGTCGGTGACGAAGGTGTCCACGGCTCCCAGTGGGGCGACCTTGCTGAAGGCGCGCACTCCGAGCTTGGTGGCATCGGCCACGGCGATGGTCCGCGAGGACTGGGCGAGGCCGGACTGCTTCACCGCGGCGTCGTCCAGGGAGAATTCCGACCATCCGTGCTGGGCCTGGACCCCTCCGATCGACATGAGGTACACGTCGAACGCCATGGCTTCCAGGGCCCGTGCGGTGAGGGGCCCGACCAGCGATCCTTCCCCGGCACGGGTTTGACCACCGATGACCAGCAGCCGGATCCCCGGCCGGTCGGCCAGCCGTACGGCGCATTGCAGACTGAGGACCGCCACCGTCAACGGTGCCCGGGCCACCAGGTGCTCGGCCGCCGCCAGGGTCGTGGTGCCCGCGTCGAGCAGTACGGTCGACCCGGGCTCCACCAGCTCCGCGACGGCGCGGCCCAGCCGGTCCTTGGTCGCCGCCTGCCACTCCACGCGGGCCGCGAATCCCGGCTCCTCCTCGCGCGACCGCGTGGCGACGGCGCCACCGCGTATCCGCTTCACCACGCCCTGGCGCTCCAGCTCGTCCAGATCGCGCCGCACCGTCATCTCCGACACGCCGAGCCGCTGCGCCAGCTCGGCCACGGAAACGCGGCCGGGGCCCTGCACCAGCCGCAGTGTGAGATCGAGACGATTCGCTACTCCCATACCCACTTTCTAACACAGAGCTGTTCGAATGAACAGGAAAATGTGAGATTACGGGCCGTGGGCAGCCTCCGGCGTGCCACTGCCCCGCGGCTCCGTGGTGCGGCTTTCGGGGCCGTCATGTCGACGTGACGGTGTCCTGGGCAGACGATGAGGGGGGCGTCGGTCGATCCGGCCCGGTGTGAGCGGGCCGCTCACACGCGGCGACTGTGCAGGAGGGCCAGGGATGGCGGATGCGGAGGCATGGCGAGCCGCGGCGGGGACACCGGTCGGGCCGGTGGATCCCTCGCTCGCGGCCGGCGGCCTGCTCGACGTACTGGGGGTGGCGGCGGTCGTCCTGGACGCCGAGGGCAGCATCCGGTTGTGGAGCCCGCAGGCTCAGCAGCTCTTCGGCTACACCTCCCGTGAGGCCCTGGGCCGCTACGCGGCCTCCCTGCTGGTCAGCGAGGAGCACCGCGATGTGGTGCTGAGGCTGTTCTCACGGGTGATGTCCGGCGGCGAGACGTGGGCGGGCGTGTTCCCGGTCCGCCACCGGGACGGCCGAACCGTGTCCGTGGAGTTCCGCAACATGCGGCTGGAGGCCGAGAACGGGCGCCTCTTCGCCCTCGGCCTGGCGTCCGAGGAGGCCACGCTGCGGCGCGTCGAGCGTGACCTCGCCCTCTCGATGCGCCTGGTGGACCAGTCCCCCATCGGCCTGGCGGTCCTGGACACGGACCTGCGCTACATCCTGGTCAACCCGGCTCTGGAACGCATCAACGGCGCGTCCGCCGCGCAGCACCTCGGCCACCGGATCGGCCATGTCCTGCCCTTCCTGGACAGCGCCGGCATCGAGGCGCAGATGCGGGAGGTCCTGACCACCGGTGAGCCGGCCCTGGACACGTTCACGACCGGTCGCACGCACGCGAGCTCCGAGCGGGACCACGCCTGGCTCGTTTCGCTGTACCGGCTTGAGGACCAGGCCCACCACGTCATCGGCGTGGCCGTCTCCGTCGTGGACGTCACCGAGCAGCACCACGCGGCCCTCTCCGCCGCCCAGGCGCGCCGGCGCCTGTCCCTGATCGCGGACGCCTCGGTGCGGATCGGCACCACGCTGGACCTGTACGTCACCGCCCGGGAGCTGTCCGACATCGCGGTCCCGGAAGTCGCCGACATCGCGGCCGTCGACGTCCTCGACACCGTCCTGGCCGGCCCGAGACCCGGCGAGAACACGGACGGCGGCGCCGTGCGCTTCCGTGCGCTCGCGGTCAAGGCGGCCTACCGCACACCCGCCGAGCAGGCCGCGGACCCGGTGGGCGAGGTGGCCATGTACGGACCGACGCGCCTGGTCACCCAGTGCGCCCGGTCGGCCGTACCCGTCCGCATCTCCCACGTACGGCCCGAGGACTTCCCCCGGATCGCCCGCGACGCCGAGGCCGCGCGGCTGCTCCTGGAAGCCGGCGTGCACTCGTACCTCGCCGTCCCCCTGATCGCGCGCGGGGAGGTCCTGGGAACCCTCGACCTCAAACGCGCCCGCAACCCGGCGCCCTTCAACCGCGACGACGTCCTGCTCGCCTCGGAACTGGCCGCGCGCGCCGCCGTCTGCATCGACAACGCGCGCTGGTACCAGAAGCAGCGCCAGTCCGCGGTGACCTTGCAGCGCCATCTCCTGCCGCAACAGCCGGCCACCACCGCCGGTATGGACATCGCCTTCCGCTACCAGCCGGCCACCGGGGACGACGAAGCCGGAGGCGACTGGTTCGACGTGATCCCCCTGGGCGGTGACCGCACGGTGCTGGTCGTCGGCGATGTGATGGGCAGCGGCATCAACGCCGCGGCCACCATGGGGCAGTTGCGCGCCACCGTCCGCGCCCTGGCCCGTCTCGACCTCGAACCGGCCACCGTCCTGACCCACCTCGACACCGCCACCGCCGACCTAGGCGACGCCATGGCCACCTGCGTGTACGCCCTGTACGATCCGCACACCCGCCACTGCCGGATCTCGTTGGCCGGTCACATGCCGCCCGTCCTCGTCCGCCCGGGCCACCACCCGCAGCTCCTGGACCTGCCCACCGGCACGCCGCTGGGCGTGGGCGGTCCGTTCACCACCACGACGCTCACCCTGGGCCTCGGCGACGACCTCGTCCTCTACACGGACGGCCTGATCGAAACCCGCGACCAGGACATCGACACGCGCCTGGAGACCCTCACCGACCTGCTGGCCGGGCCGAGCCGCACGCTCGAAGACACCTGCGACCTCCTGCTGGCCGCCCTGCGCCGCCCCGACACCCACGACGACGTAGCCCTCCTCGTCGCCCGTACGCACACCCTGGACGAGCGCTGACCCGCGGCTTACCCGCTACGGACCGACAACCGGCCTGTGTAAGACGGGCGGAGCCGGCCGCGCCCCGCCCGGCGGGCACGGGGGCAAGTGGTCCGCCGGGCGGGTGCGCAGGGCGCCGGTGACGTGCCGGGCCCACGGCCCTCGCCATACCGAGGGCCGTCCGGCCCGGGATCGCCGCGGGAGGCACCCCCGTGGCTGCCCGCTGTGCGATCCCGCCCGCGTCGCCGCCCGGACCGCGGGCCGCCGTTCGGCGCGTGTGCGCCCTCGGCGGGTGTGTTCCGGGCCGGCCGGACCACATCATGTCCGCGGGGCGAGTCCTGCGGCTATCCGTTTTCGGCGGGGCGCCGGCACTTTTCCGGATAGCGGGGCGGCCGGGTCTTCGGCTTCACTGGTCCCGGCGGGCGTTGCGGATCGTCTGCGAGGGGGTCTCCCCGTAGGCCTCGCTGTAGTGGCCGGTGAACCGGCCCAGGTGGGTGAAGCCCCAGCGCAGCGCCACGTCGGTGACCGTCGGCGGAGTACGGCCGTCGGCGGGCGCTTGGAGGTCACGGCGCGCCCGTTCGAGCCGCACCCCGCGCAGATACGCCAGCGGCGTGGTGTTCAGGTGCGAGCGGAAGCCCTCTCTCAGACTCCGTACGCTCACCCGGGCCGCCTGGGCCATGTCGGCTACGGATATGGGCTCCCGGGCGTGGTCGGCACAGAAGTCCGCGGCGCGGCGTACGGCGGCCGGCAGGGCCGCGGGGCCGTGGCCGGCCACCTTATCGCTGAGCACGTGGGGTTGCGCGTCCAGCAGGCCGTTGACCAAGAGCTGCTCGAAGTGCCGTACCGCCAGCGGCGAACGGGCGGCGAGTCCGGAGCCGGCGAACTCGGCGAAGTGCCCCACGACGCTCAGCCAGGCCTGCACGGGCTCGGCCCGCCCGTCGAACACCGGGGCGAAGTCGAGCGCCCTGCGCGGCACGTCCCCGAGCCGGACGGAAAGGGCCTCGTCGACCATCCGGCGCGGAATGACGAGGACTCGGTTGACGCTGGCCTCGTTCCAGCGCATCGACATCTGCTGCCCCGGTCCCACGATGCTGAGCGGGGAGGAGAGCGTCCTGCCGTTCACGGTGACGGCCCCGTCCCCAGCGAGCGGCACATGGATGTTGTAGAAGTCCAGCGGCGCGCCCGGCTTGACCTCGACCTCGGCGCCGTAGCCCAACTCGTAGAGACCGAGTGCCCCTTCGTGGGAGCACCGGAACCGGCCGTTGAGCGCGTGGTCGGCGAGAACCGAGAGCCGGTTCGGCGCGAAGCGCGTGCTGATCAGGTGGTGCAGTTCTTCTACGTCGCTGCCCCGGAACAGGAGGCCGTGCTCCCCCGCCGCCTGCTCCGGACCGCGTCCGTTGGTGTCAGAGATGTGCATGTGCATGTACCTCACGCCGGGCTACGGTTTCTTCGGGCCGGGCAGGTCGGGAGCCGGGCCCGGCTCCCGAGTACCCCGGATGCGGTCGCGTCCCCGGATTGCGGTCACGGGCCGTATCGGGTCGGCCGGCCGGCCGGCCGGCGCCAGGTGTGGGGACGCGCATGTGGCGAGCGGACCGCCCCGGGTGACGGGGCGTCCGTACGGCGCGGAGCGCGGGCCGTCTCCCTCGCGCGCCGCTGATTATCGTACTGTGCTGGCGCACCGCGCCCGGCGGTGGCCGAAACGGTCGCTTCAGCTCTTGTCCTGGGCGAGGATCCGGTCGGCGATGGAGTGCGGGCAGGCGGCCGTGTGCCAGGTGACGGAGACCGAACCCTCTTCGACCCAGAGGCTGCGGACGCCTCCGTCCTCGGGTCTGGCCCGGCAGAAGGAGCAGACGACGGTCTCCGACCGGAAGAGATCAAACATGGCCGGTGTCCTTTTCTCCAGGCAACGTTCGCACACCAGGTAGTCCAGAACTATCAAATCCGGCACCGTCCGGCTGTAGTACCCGCAAGTACACACCAGAGCGGACCGTCATCCCGCCGCCCGCATCGGCGCGCCGGGCGCGTCCCGCGCGCACGTCCCCGCCTCGCCCGTCACCGGCTCGTGTGTCGCCGGCTCGCGTATCCCCGCCTCGCGTATCCCCGCCTCGCGTGTCGTCGAGGCAACACCCGGTAGGCAGTGGCTACCTTGCGTCTCATGACGTCTCGGAGGGCCTTCCTCACCACTTCCGCCGCCGCCGTCGCCGCGGCGCTGCCCGCGGCACCGGCACCGGCATCGGCAGCCGCCGCGGCCCGCGGCCACCGGGCGGCCGCCCCGACCCCTCCGGTGCTTCCCGGCTTCGAGCGGCTCGCCGCGGACGGGTACCGCCTCCTGGAGGGCCAGCGGGTCGGCGTGTTGACGAACATGAGCGGCATCACCCGCGACTGCAAGGGGATCGTCGACGTGATGCACGGCGACGAGCGGGTGAAGGTGACCGCCGTCTTCACCGGCGAGCACGGCTACCGCGGCACTCCGCAGGCCGGTCTCTCGGAAGGCGACACCACCGACGCGTCCACCGGCCTGCCCGTCTTCGACACCTATCAGCGCAGCGGCCAGGCACTGGCCGAGGTGATCGAGCGGTCCGGGGTGGACACGGTCGTCTACGACTTCCAGGACTGCGGAGCCCGCTTCTACACCTGCACCTGGACCCTCTACGACGCCATGGTCGCGGCCGCGGCGGCCGGGCGCCGCTTCGTCGTCCTCGACCGGCCCAATCCCGTCACCGGCCTGCGCGCGCTGGGCCCGGTCCTGAACAAGAAGTACGCCACCTTCGTCGGCCGCGAACCGATCGCCCAGGCCCACGGGATGACGCCCGGCGAGCTCGCGCTGCTCTTCAACGAGCGCTTCCTCCCCAGCGCCGCCGGCCGCCGCGTCGAGCTGGAGGTCGTGCCGCTCACGGGCTGGCGCCGCCGCGACTTCTACGACGCCACCGGCCTGCCCTGGGTCCCGCCGAGCCCGAACATGGCCACCCCCGCGACCGCCCTCGTCTACTCGGGGACCTGCCTCTTCGAAGGCACCAACATGTCCGAGGGCCGCGGCACCGTCCAGCCCTTCGAACTCCTGGGCGCCCCGGGCCTCGACGGCCGCTGGGCCGCCGCCGCCAACGGCCTCGGCCTGCCCGGCGCGCACTTCCGCGAGGCGTACTACAAGCCCACCTTCTCCAAGTACAGCGGCAGGACCGTCGGCGGACTCCAGATCCACGTCCACGACCGCACCGCCTACGATCCCGTACGCACCGCCGTCGCCCTCCTCGTCACCGCCAAGAAGACCTGGAAGGACTTCGCCTGGCGGCCCGACCACTTCATCGACAAGCTCTCCGGATCCGACCGCCTGCGCACCATGATCGACAAGGGGGCCGGCCCGGACGACATCACCGCTTCCTGGCAGGACGAGCTGGCCGCCTTCGACACCGTCCGGCGCGCCCACCTCCTCTACGGCTGAGGGCCGGGTAGCCGGAGTCCCGCGTCACCCCGGCCGCCGGCAGATGGCCGCCTCACCCCGGTCGGCACCTGTCCAGCTGGAACCCGACGACCGCTCTCGTGCGTCGTAGGGCACGACGTCGTGCTCATGTCTCCGGGACGAGGACGGGTCCGGAACAGATGGGTGGGGCGACGTGGAGCAGGCGAACGGTGATACCGCACGGAGGCCGGAGAGCGCGGGGGCGCGGGGGCGGTGGGATCCGGGGCGATGGGCGCGGGGCAGACGGGCGCGGGGGCGGGTGCTCGCGTCGCTGGCCGTGCTCACCGCGTGTCTGCTGGCGTTCCACCGGGCCGTGCCCGACACGCCGGGCCGCCTCGGCAGCCTGCTGGAGGCCTTCCTGCCCTGGCTCGGCCTCGCCGTCCCGGTGCTGCTCGTCCTCGCCCTGCTGCGCCGCGCGCGCACCGCGCTGGTGGCCCTGCTGCTGCCGGTCGCCGTCTGGGCGCACCTCTTCGGCGGGCTGTTCCTGCCGGACGGGGGCGGTCCGCACGACATGACGGTGCTCCAGCACAACGTCAGTGACGAGAACGCCGACCCCGCCGGCACCGCGCGCGCCCTGATCGGGGCCGCGCCGGAGCTCATCGCTCTGGAGGAGCTCACGCCCGCCGCGCTGCCGGTGTACGGGGCGGTCCTGGCCCCCGACTATCCGTACCACGCGGTCGAGGGCACGGTCGGACTCTGGTCGAAGCATCCGCTGTCGCAGGTGCGGCGGCTGGACATCAAGCCCGAAGGCATCGCGGCGGGCTGGAGCCGTGGGCTGCGGGCCGGGGTGCGTACGCCGCGGGGGGACATCGCGGTGTACGTCGCCCACCTGCCTTCGGTCCGCCTCCGGTGGAGCGGCTTCGATTCCGCCTGGCGCGACGAGAGCGCCCGGCTCCTGGGCGCCGCCGTCGCCGCGGAGAAGGTGGACCGGGTGATCCTGCTGGGGGACCTCAACGGCACGGTGGACGACCGCGGGCTGGCTCCGCTCACCTCACGGCTGGACACTCCCGCACGGGGCTTCGCGTTCAGCTGGCCCGCGGCCTTCCCCCTGTCCCGGATCGACCAGATCCTGACCCGCTCGGCGACCGTCGGCGAGGTCCGGACCCTGCCCGCCACCGGCAGCGATCACTTGCCGGTCGTGGCCCGCCTCCGGTTCGGCTCCTCGTGAGCGCCGCCTCCGGTGCGGGTCCGGCCGCCCTACGTCGCGGGAGCGCCGGGCGCGGAGGCCGCGCAGGCCTGGTGACCCCAGCGGTTCCCGTTCTTGGTGATCAGGTCTCCGGCCGCGTACGGCTGCCCGCACGGGCAGGTGCCGGGGAACTTCGCCTTGATGGCCCGCGCGGCGCGGGGCGGGGCGGTGGACGCGGGCGCCGCCTTCCCCCGCGTACCGGACTTCTGGCGCGACGGTGCGCTGCGGGCCGGAGCCGGAACCGGCATCTGCTCGGTCCCGAGGGCCGTGCCGGCGGGCTCCTGGGTGAGGGCGGCATCGCTGGCGGCCTGGTCGGCGATGGCGTTCAGGTGGTCGCCGTCCTCGCGGTGTGCGGGGACGTACACGAACGTCACTTCGCGCTCGGTCAGCAGCCGGTCGATCCGCTCGACGAGTTCCCGGTTGGCGACGGGCTGTCCGGAGGCGGTCTTCCATCCGTTGCGCTTCCAGTTGGGCAGCCATTGCGTGACGGCCTTCATCGCGTACTGGGAGTCCATCCGTACCTCCACGGCCGTCCCGGGGGCGACCGCCTCCAGCAGGCGCTGCAGAGCGGTGAGCTCTCCCACGTTGTTGGTGGCCCGTCCCAGCGGCCCGGCTTCCCAACGCTCGGGGCGTCCCTCGGCATCGGCGATGACCCACGCCCATCCGGCGGGGCCCGGATTGCCCTTGGCCGCTCCGTCACAGGCGGCAATGATGCGATCTGACATCCCCCGATCATGCCCCACGCAGCGCGCCCCGGATCCCGCGTGCCTGCGGTGCGGTGTCCGCCGAGAAGCTCCCGCCCCGGCGTGGTCCCGGCCCCGGCCTGCTCCCGGCCGCGCAGGCCGTCATCGCACCCGCAGCCGCAGCCCCGGTGAGATCCCTTGCCGGGATTAAGATGATCTTTAGGCTCAGCGCGGTCGGACGGAATCTGCTGTGCGCCGGCGCCCGAAGGCGGGGCGCCGGTCGCAGGACGACCACGAGGCACTCAAGGAGAACAGTGACCATCACGGCTGCGTCCACTCGGCCGCCACGGCCGCAGCGCATGACGGAGCTCGATGCCCTGCGCGGCTTCGCCCTCTTGGGCATTCTCCTGGTCAACGCCCTGATGATGGCCGGCCCGTACGGCCACGGCGGCGTCGGCGACCCGGCCGCCTCCACCGCCGACGAAGCCGTTCAGGCGGTCGTCCAGACCTGCGCGGCCAGCAAGTTCTACCTCCTGTTCTCCTTCCTCTTCGGCTACAGCTTCACCCTCCAACTGGCCTCCGCCGAAGGCGACGGAGCCGACGCCGTGCCCCGGCTGCTGCGCCGCTCCCTCGGCCTGTTCCTGCTCGGAGCCCTGCACGCCGTGCTGCTGTACGTCGGAGACATCCTCATGACGTACGCCGTCCTCGGGCTGGTGCTCATCGCCGCCCGGAACTGCTCTCCGTGGGCCGCACTGCGAGCGGCCCGGATCCTGTACGGCTGCGCGAGCGCCTTCCTGCTGCTCCTCGGCGCCCTCTTCCTGTTCGTGCCCGACGCCGAGGCCGCCGCATGGAACAGCGAACTGTCCGCCGGTTTCCCCGGGCTCGTCGCCGACTACCGCGGCGACGCCGCCTCCGTCGTGCGGGCCAACCTGAGCCAGTTGCCCGACGCCCTGCTGTCGTCGGTGCTGCTGATGGGCAGCTTCGTCCTGGCGGCCTTCCTCACCGGGTTCCACTGCGGCCGGCGCCGTCTCCTCGCGGGCGCGCGAACACCGCGCGCCATGCTGCGCCGCGTCCTCGTCCTCGGAGTGGCCATCGGCCTCCCCGGCAGCGTCTTCATGGCACTGACCAACGGCGGCCGCCTCGGGGAGGGCTGGGCCGTGCTCGGCGAGGCGGTGGGAATCTCCACCGCACCCGCTCTCACCGCCGCCTATGTCTGCGGACTGCTCCTGCTCATGCGGACCGCCCGGGGCGCCCGCCTGGCAGCCGTCCTGGCACCCGCCGGACGGATGGCCCTGACGAACTACCTGAGCCAGTCCCTCGTGATGGCCTTGGTCTTCACCGCTTACGGGCTCGCCCTGTACGACCGCCTCGGCACGGCGGCCGTGACCCTCGGCGCCCTGGTGCTGTTCACGGCACAACTGGCCCTCAGCGGATACCTGATGCGGCGATTCCGCTACGGGCCGGTGGAGTGGCTGCTGCGGGCCCTGACACTGGCCAGGCTGCGCCCGGCCGAGCCGGACGGCCCCTGACGGCGAAAGGCCCCCGCGGCCGTCTCGGCTGCGGGGGCCTTCCTCATGCACCGGGTCAGCAGAACGGAATGCGGTTCAGGTTCTGCGCGTAGCGGGCGGTGATCCAGCCGCGGCCGTCGGCGAGCTTGTACCAGATCGAGTTGCCGTCGACGCTCTGGCCGTTGACCTTGCACTGGACCAGCACCAGGGTGCCGTTCTTGGCCTTGCCGGTCTTCTCGTAGTGCGTGCCGGGTCCGGAGCGGACGCTCAGCCCGTGGCCGTGGCCCGAGGAGATGATGCGGGCCTTCGGTGCCTTCTTCGGCGTGTGGTGGCCGCCGCACTTCTTGCACGCGCCCGGCTTGCCCGTGTCTCCCTTGGGGCCTCGGGGTCCCTGAGGGCCCTCAGGTCCGATGGGCCCGCGGTCACCCTGGGGGCCCTGGGGTCCGGGCGGACCGCCGGCGGGTCCACGGTCACCCTGAGGTCCCCGCGGACCCTGGGGGCCCTGAGGTCCGGGCGGACCACCGGCGGGTCCACGGTCACCCTTGGGTCCCTGCGGGCCCCTCGGTCCGATGTGTCCGCGATCGCCCTTCGTGCCCCGGGGACCGCGGTCGCCCCTGTCCCCCTTGGGGCCGGCGGGTCCGCGATCGCCGCGGTCGCCCTTGTCGCCCTTCGGGCCTCCGGACGGGCCCTGGGGACCCTGCGGCCCGGCGGGTCCCCAGGGGCCGGTGTCGCCGCGCTCGCCCTGGGGCCCGCGGTCGCCGCGGTCACCGCGGTCGCCCTTCTCACCGCGGTCCCCCTTGTCCCCCTTCTCGCCCCTGTCGCCCCGGTCGCCCTTGTCACCCTTGGGCCCGGGGCGACCGGGCTTTCCGTGATGACCGGGCATGCCCGGGCGGCCGTCGTCGCCCTTGGGGCCGGTGACGGAGGTGGCGACGGCGAACAGCGCGACCGAACCGGTCCCGAACGCCCACTCGCCGCCGTCCAGGGTCGTGCCCTCCGGCGCGTCCGCGTCCACCCGCAGCGTCACTCCCAGCCGTGTCTGCGCGTTCGCCGGGAAGGAGAAGCCGGCGCGGGTGCCGGCGTTGCAGGTCAGCCGACGCGCGTCGGCCGACCGGGTGCACGCCACGGAGGCGCGGTCGCTGTTCCAGGAGAAGCGGGCCTCCGGGAAGCTGGTCCGTTCCGGCGCGGTGACCCGGAACGTGGAGCTGACCGCCCTGTCCGGCCCGTTGTCGGCCACGATCACGATGCGGCCGGTGCGGCCGGGCGCGATGGAGGGTACGTAGGGCTGGGAGAAGCGGATGTTCGCCGAGTCGGCCAGCGCCGGTGCGGCGGGCACCAGACAGGTCGCGGTGACGGCCGCGACGACAAGGGCCGCGGGCGTGCAGCGGAATGATGGCAAGGGTGTTCCTCCGCAAGGGAAGACGACGGAACCGGCATGCGGCCGCACTGCGCGGTCAGCCGGTGGACGAGAAGTCCGCACCAGTTAAAGCCGATCAAGAGCGACAGCGGTGGGACCCACGCGATCAGCGTCACTCGGTTGCCATACCCCCACTGCCAGGACGGCCGCCCCCGCAGCCCTTGCCCCGCTGCCGACCTCCTCGGCTCACCGACGCGGGACTGGGACCCCACTCCTGCTCGATGGCGCCCTGCGCGGGATCAGTCGGTGGCCATGCCGTCGATCAAGCGGTTGAGGAAGCGGGTGAAGGTGGCTTCGGGGGTGAGGGGGCGTCCGGGGGCCGAGAGGGCTTCGGCGAGTTCCGGATGGTGGCCGTCGGCGGCGACCGCGGCCAGGTAGCGGGCCTCGGCCGCGGCCCGGTCCGGGGAGCGTGAGGCCGCGCTCTGCGCGATCTCGTGGGTGACGTGTCCGGCCACGAATGCGGTGAGCTGCGCGAAGACTTCGAGCTTCGCCGCACCGTCCAGCGCGGTGGGCCGCAAGACGGCGAGCGCGTGTTCCAGGAAGGCCAGCGTGCTGGGCCCCGGAACGCGCCGCGTGGACAAGGCGGCGGGCAGCCAGGGGTGGCGCAGCATGTGGGCGCGCTGGAGGTGGGCGATGGCCTTCAGATCGACGCGCCAGTCGCCGCTGGGCGGGTCCGTGACCGTCAGTTCGCCGCTGACGTGGTCGACCATCAGTTCCAGCAGCGTCTCCTTGTCGGGGGCGTAACTGTAGAGCGACATGACCCCGGCTCCGACCTGGGCGGCCACCCGCCGCATGGTGACGGCTTCGAGCCCTTCGGCGTCCGCCAGGCTGACGGCCGCCACCGTGATCGCCTCCCGGCTGAAGGAGGGCCTGCGGCCCCTGCGGGGTTCGGTGGGACGCAGCCAGAGCTGTTCGGGGTCGACGCCGGCGGCGCCGGACCCTCCGTCACGGGACACGTTCTCGCGCTCCTTCCCCTGGTTCGCCGAGGCGGCTCTTGCGAAGGTCATCCAAACATGCTCTATTCTCGTACACCGTACGAGAATAAGGAGCGGAACGATGCCATCCCGCACGCCCGAGGCTCTGACCGCACCCGCTTGGGTGCCACCCGCCGGCAAGCCGCCGCTGTCCGCACGGATGATGAGGGCGACCTGGCGCGGCCTGCCCGCCCGACGGCACGAGGTCGGGTGGGAGCCGGGGCTGCACGTGCCGGCCGCCGACGGAAGCCCCTTGATCACGGACCACTACTTCCCGCGTGGGCAGGGCGACTTCCCCACCCTCCTGGTCCGCTCCCCTTATGGCCGAGGCCTGCCCTGGTCTGCCCAGTACGGCCTGCTCTTCGCCGAACAGGGCTTCCACGTGGTGCTGCAGAGCTGCCGCGGCACCGGCGGTTCCGGAGGCGCGTTCGACCTGTGGCGCAACGAGGCCGCCGACGGCCGGGCCGCGGTCTCCTGGCTGCGCGAGCAGGCCTGGTTCAGCGGCACGCTGGGGACCGTGGGCCCCAGTTACCTGGGTTACGCGCAATGGGCCCTCGCCCTGGACCGCCGCCGGAACTGAAGGTGATGGTGGTCCAAGTAGGACTGCACGATCCCCACGCCCTGTTCCACGCGGACGGTACGCTGCGCCTGGAGAACGCCCTCGCCGTCGGCGCGGGCATGACCTACCAGCACCAGGGCATGGCACCGCTCCTGAGGGCGACGCTGCGCCTGCGACGCCACCTGCGCGCCGTCACCACCGCGCAGCCCCTGCGTGGGGCGTACGCACCCGCCCTCGGAGGCGAAGTGCCGTGGCTGGACGAGGTCATGACGCACCCGGACGCCAGGGACCCCTACTGGCGAGGGGCGTCGTTGGCGGAGTCGGCGGAGCGGCTGCGCGTGCCCACCACTCTCATCACCGGATGGCACGACGCGCTGGTCGACCAGACCTTCGAGCAGTACGACCGGCTGCGCCAGGCCGGATGCGAGAGCGCCCTGCTCGTCGGTCCCTGGACCCACACCTCCGCCCTGCAACGGGGATGGCCCGAGGTGTTCGCCGAGAGCCTCGCCTGGCTGCGCGCCCACCTGTACGCCGACCCCTCCGGCCTGCGTCCCACCCCGGTGCGCGTGCACATCGGCGGCGAGAACGCCTGGCGGGACCTCGACGGCTGGCCGCCGGCCCCCGCAGCCACTTCCTGGTACCCGGCCCCGGACGGCCATCTGGGCCAGCGGCCCCCCACGGACTCCGCGCCACTGACGACGTTCCGCTACGACCCGGCCGACCCCACCCCGTCCGTCGGCGGCCCGCTGCTCTCCCGCACCGCCGGCCCGCGCGACAACAGCACCCTCGAAGCCCGGAACGACGTCCTGACGTTCACCGGCCCACCGCTGACCGAGCCCGTGGATATCCTGGGCCCGGTCTCCGCACGGCTGAGCATCTCCACGGACACCGGGCACGCCGATGTCTTCACCCGCCTGTGCGACGTGGACGCACAGGGCCGCTCGGTCAACGTCTGCGACGGGCTGGGCCGAGTGCGGACAGCTGGACGTGCGCCCTCGCAGGTCACCGTGGCGATGAGCTCCACCGCGCATCGCTTCGCCGTCGGTCACCGCATCCGCTGGCTGTCTTTGACAGGGTGAACGGGAGCCAGTGGGGCAACGGGATTGAGAGCCACTGTTTCGGCAACGAGATTGGGAGCCACCCTGTCTGATGGTGTGTGACATGCCGCTGATGGCGTAATGGGGACTTTGGGCTGTTTGGCCGGTCACGCTGTGCTGCGTTGATCACGGTCGTGTCCGGAGCCCGTGGGTGTACAGGTCGCGTGAGTGGATCTTTGAGCGGATCCGTCGTGACCGCCGGTTGGATCCAGCGGTCTCGGGGCGGGTTCTGGCTCAGCGGTACAAGGTGTCGCGGAACACGGTGGCGAAGGCGCTGGCGTGTCCGGTTCGAGCAGGAGCGGCCGCTGCTGGCGCCGCTGCCGGCGGACGAATACGACGCCGGGATCGATCTGATGCCGCTGGTCCACCGCAACGGACGGGTCACCGTCCGCCAGGGCTACTACTCGGTGCCCGCGAAGTTCATCGGCATGAAGGTGCGGGTGAAACTGCGGGCGAATGAGGTCTGGGTCTACGACGGACGCCAGGTGGTCGCCCGCCACCCCCGGCTGACGCGCCGTTACACCTACCACGACATCCTGGATCACTATCTGGAGATCCTGCTGGTCAAGCCGGGCGCGTTCGCCGGGGCCGCCGCGCTCGCGCAGGCCCGCGCCGAGGGCGGCTTCACCAAGGTGCACGAGGCGTTCTGGTCCGCGGCCAAGAAGAAGACCGGGGACAAAGAGGGCACCCGGATGCTGATCGAGGTGCTGTTGCTGCACCGGCAGCTGCCCGCCCGCGCGGTCCTCGCCGGGATGGCCACCGTCCTCAAGGTCGGCTCCGTCAGCACGGACCTGGTCGCGATCGAGGCCCGCAAGGCGATCGAGGAAAGCGGCATGGAAGACGTCGGGCCCGCCGAGGTCCACGGTGATGATGCTGCCCTGGGCGGCGAGGACGAGGACAGCGCCATCGAGGAAACGCACGGCGCTATGGGGGCGAAGGTGATCTCTCTGCACACCCGGCGTCTGCCGCCCGATCCCCGTCCCGCGTGCCGGACATGAGCAAGTACGACCGGCTGCTCAGGCCGGTGACCGACACCACGAAGAGAAAGGGCACCAGCGCATGAGCCCCACCGCCACCGCCAAGCCGGCCTCCGAGCAGGTCCCGCCCACCCGGATGCCGCTGCCCGAGAGCGACCCGGAGGACGCATTGATCGACGAGGCATGCCGGGACCTGCGGCTGCCCGCCTTCCGCGAGCGGTTCGTGGAGATGGCGGCCACCGCCCGGCGCGAACAGTCCTCCTACAAGCAGTTCCTGCTCGACTTGTTGCAGGTCGAGCGCGCCGACCGGGATGTCCGCCGCCAACAAAGGCTGGTCCGCTCGGCGCGGTTCCCCCGTCCCAAGCGGCTGGAGGATTTCGACTTCGACCGCAACCCCAACGTGCTGCCCGAGACGGTCGGTGTCCTCAAGAACACGTCCTGGGTGCGCGAGGGCCGCCCATTGGTGCTGATCGGTGACTCCGGCACAGGCAAATCGCACCTCTTGATCGGGGTCGGTACGGCGATCGCCGAGGCCGGGATGAGCGTCCGCTACACCACCACCTCCGCCTTGGTGAACGAGCTCGCCGAGGCAGATGCCGCCCGCCGCCTGTCCTCCGTGATCGCCCGCTACAGCAAGGTCGACCTTCTCTGTCTGGACGAGTTCGGCTATCTGAATCTGGACAAGAAGGGCGCCCGGCTGCTGTTCCAGATTTTCACCGAGCGCGAGGAGTGCAGGGCGACCGCGGTGGCCACCAATTCACCGTTCGCCGAGTGGGACAAGATCTTCGCCGATCCCAGGCTCTGCGCGGCCATCGCCGACCGGATCACCTTTCGCTGCACGCTGATCCAAACCGGCACCGAGTCCTACCGCTACCAGACCACTGAGTCCGAACGCCAGCCCAAGCCGGCGCGGTGACCGAGATTCTCGACGTCGACACGCAGCGGGACCCGGTCGCCGACGCTCACCGCGCCGTCGCCGCCAGTCGCTGACGGGTCACCCAGCCGTGCCCGCCTGAGCGGACTCGGCGAAGGGCCCCCGGTCGGGCCGAAGCGAATAGAGCACCTCGTACACCTCGCGGCGGACCTCGACCGCTTCGTACGCGGCGGGGATGGTGCGGGCGAGCTCGGTCTCGCGGAACGCGTCGAGCGCCTCCCGGCTCTCGAAGAAGTAGATGCCGCACACGTCGCCGGTGGCGCTGTCGCGGCCGTAGACCTTCTGCAGGAGACCAGGTACGTCACGGAAGCGGGGCCGCCGCTCCTGCAGTCGCCGCTCGAACTCCCGCGCATCGAGTCCGGACGTGATCCGGACGAAGAGAATGGCGGACATGGAGTCACTTCCGTCCTTGAGAGTCGAGCCCCCTGGTTCGAGTCTACTACTCAAGCTGCAGATCGTGATCTTGCTGGTTGGGCCGGGTCGGCAGACGGAACGGCCCCCGTTGATCACCGGTGTTGGGTAGACATCCCTAGATCAGCTTGGCACCGCTGGACCACCCTGGCCATGCCATCGGCCGGGCCATTGCATGACGGAGGCGGGCCCTGATGAACCGCGCCTGTCAGGGACACGGGGCAAGAGGGCCCGGGACCACCAAGCTATCGGTTCACGCTCGCATCGTTACCGCGGACACTCCCTGCCCCATCCCACACAGCCGGATGTCACCCGATAGGGGCGGCTCCCATTCTCGTTGCCGATCATGGACTTGTGTCGTGCTCCGTCCTCTCCACTGACGGAGCAATATGGCTCTCATTCCCGTTGCCCCACTGGCTCCCGTTCACCCTGTCAAAAACACGCTGGCAGATCAGCGGGGGCGCCCATCCGCGCTACGCCCGCAGTCCCGGCAACGGGGACTCGCCGGTGGACGCCACCACCTTCACACCGGTGCGCATCACACTCCACACCGACTCGGCATTGATGCTCCCCCGCGGCTCTGGGCCGGCGTCATTCTTCAGCCCGCCGGGGCACGGCTGACGAGCCGTGCCGTGCCGTGCGCCGGGCGCGCGTCTCCTCGTACGCTCTACGGCATGACGAACGGTGACCTCATCGTGGTGACCACCACCCATGACGTCGAGGAGAAGGCCCGGACGCTCGCGGCCCAGGTGGTGCGCGAGCGTCTGGCCGCCTGCGCGCAGGTGTACCCCGTCAGCTCGGTGTACTGGTGGGAGGGCGAGGTGCGCAGCGCCAGCGAGTGGCGGATCGACTTCAAGACGCGGGCCGCCCTGTCCGATCGCCTGTCGCGGTTCCTCACCGAGCACCACGACTACGACACCCCCGAGATCGTCAGCGTGCCCCTGGCCGGGGGCAGTGCCCCGTACTTGGACTGGGTGAACGCCGAGACCCTCCCGGACTGAAGCCCTGCTACACCACGCCGCCCAGGGTGGACACGTACACGGCGACGATCCCCACGACGCAGGCCACGACCAGCCAGGAGCGCAGGCTCGTGTGCCGGCCGGTGCGGCGGGTCCGCCGGGGGGTTCGGGTCCGGGCCGGCGCGGGGGCGGCAGGGCCCGGCGCGGTCTCGGCCAGGAGGCGGCGGCAGACCGCCGCCAACTCGCCCGTACCGGCGGACAGGCGGGCGACCGCCTCCGAACGGGCGGGGGCGGTCGTCCCACCGTCGAGTATCCGGCCGGCGCGCAGCAGGACCTCGTCCCGGCCCGCGCCGGGGGCCAGGCTGATCCAGCGCTGGACGTGTTCACCCCGGATGACGACACCGCCCGAGCGGTCGCGGTACACGGTGTGTTCCCGCCACAGCACGTCGGCCAATTCGCCTGCGGCCTCCCGCAGTTGCGCGCTCATCTCTTCCCCCGCCTCACCTGTGAATCAAGCGACTAGGGCGTGTCTTCCGGGTCTTGTCGGCCGAGCCCGCGTTGTCCGGTGCCGTGCATCCCAAGGCGGAGGAGCTTGCCTCGTACTGGACGTACCTGGAACCCCGACAACGCAGGGAGGTGCGGTGCCGGGCAGCGCGGGCCCGGCAAGATCCGAAAGACACGCCCGAGGGGACTCTAGTGCCAGTGCCGCCCACCCCTGCGGCGGGGGCACCGGTCGGGCGGCGAGCGGGCTCAGGCCACTACCGGGCCCCGCGATCACGGCCCGCGAGAGTCACGGACCGCGAGGGTCACGGCGCGTGTGCCTCACGGCAGGTCGTCGGTCGGCGGGTCGGCCATGTACACGTGGGGCACGTCGGTGTCCCACTCCACCAGCGCCGTGTCGCCGAGGACCACGTCGTCGGGGTCGGGCATCCCGGCCCGCCGGAGGAACTCGATGACGTCCTCGTCGGAGTGGGCCAGACCCAGCGACTCCTCTCCGCTCATGGTCCGCAGGGTCACCTGCCGGCCTCCCGACGGGTGGATCCGGTGCACGACGACTGGCGCATGACGCATACCACCAGCCTCACCCCCGGAAGCGGACCCGGCACCCCGGGAGCCCGCACCCGTGACCTCCGCTCAGGGTCGTCGTTGAACCGTCCGGTCAGCGAAGTGACACCAGGCCCCTGGGTTCTCCCACGTTCCCAGGGGCCGGTCGCCGCGGCCCCCGGGGGCGCGGGAGCTCATGGCGTCCGGCCGGTGGTGGGAAAGGCGGCGCCGCCGGCTCCCGGGACGCGGAACATCGAGGGGTCGGGGTAGGTCGCCTTCTCCGCCCGGACGACTTCCTCGATCTTCGCCTTGAATTCGGGCTCGAAGAGATCGACGTCCAGCAGGAGCCGGAGCCCCCGCAGGGTCGGCTCCAGGAGCGGGCGGGCCATTCGGGAGCCGCCGCCAGCGATACCGATGAATCCGGAGCGCGCCAGCGCCAGCTTTCCGCTCGCGCGACCCTCGATGCCGGCGGTCGCGTACCCCACGACGAGTGCGAGTTCGGCGAGGAACCTGCGGGTTCCGAGCGCCATCTCCTCGGCGCCCTGCAGGGTCTGGACGGCTCCGCCCGCCACCTTGAAGTCGTCGTTGGTCCGCTTGAGGCCGCGTCCTTCGTACACGGCGAGGGCCTCCTCGAAGAGCCGGCCTGCTTCGTCGACCGCCTTCATCGCCGTCACCAGCTGATCGATGTCGAGCTCCCGCGTCACGCTGCCTCCTGATCCGGAACTGTGCTGGACAGACCGTAGGAGGCAAAGGCTCCGCTACGGAACCCCCTGTGGCGGCGCGATACCGGAAGGTGATCCACGCGACCCGCCGAGCCGTCCAGCCGAGGAGCCGTCCGGGCGGAGGGCCGCCGAAGCAGGCAGGCCCGCCCGGGCGGGGCCGGCCTGCCCGGGCGGTCCCCGACGTCCCGGACGGCCGCGCCACCCACCACCGGCTCCGGCGAACAGCCACCCGGGCCGCGCCCGGGCGCGCATACTCGGAACATGGCTGACACCACCACCGCCGAGGTCGACACCGACGTCCGCGAACGGCTCGCCGCCGCTGGGCAGAACGAGGCCGGGCCCGCGCGCACCGGCGCCCGGGCGGTGTGAGGCCCGCGTGGAACTGCACATCGACCACCGCTGGCTGCTGGAGCGGCAGGAAGCCCTGTTCAAGGACGTGGAGGTGGCCGACCACTCCGCACTGGCCGCCGCCGTCACCCGGCACCGCGTGAACACGCCCAGCCTCCAGGTGGACCGCCCCGACGCCTACTGGCGCGCGGCCGCCCTCCTGGACGCGATCGTCCTGCTCCGCCCCCTCCCCGCCTCCAACGAGTACTTCGCCTACGGGGTCGCCGTCGCCTACATCGAGGCCTGCGGGAAATCCGTGGACGCGCCGTACGAGAGGTGGCGCGAGCTCATCACCGACATCCGCCTGCTGCGGCTGAGCGTCTTCGACGTGGCGGACCGCCTGCGTTCCTGGCAGTCCGCGTAACCAGGGCCGGGAGGGGCCGCGAGCGGCGTCAGCGCCTGCGCTGTGCGGGGGTGTTGGCCAGGAGCGCGTCCGTGACGAGCCGGACGCCCCGGGCCAGGCGGCTGAGCTGTTCGAGTTCCACGGCGTACATCCTGATCGAGTTCTCGATCACGGACTCCGCCACGCCGAGCATGGGCAGTTCGGCCCGGCTGGTCTGCAACGCCACCCGCACGGCCCGCATCTCGTGCTGCAACTGGAGCTGCACGTGCCGGGAGAGGAGCACGTGATGGCGAGTCAGCGTCAAATAGCCGCCGTAACGCGCCGGGAGCAGGTCCCGGAGCCAGCGCGTGGCCGTGCGCTCCCAGTCATGAGTGCCGGGCGGCTTGACCTGGAGGGGCCAGTCCGGGCTGCGCGTGATGGGGGCCGTCTGCGGCATTCTCGTCACTTCCGAGGGGTGTCGAACTCTGATCGAGACGTGCGGGGGCGGCCTCGGCCCAGGGGTTGACCGAGGCCGCCATGGGCGCTCAGCGGATCCGAAAGCCCGGACTCGACACACGGCCGCGACGTGAGGAGGAGCGTCACGCGGTGTGTCTGTTCTGGAAGGGCGTGGGGATCGCCCTCCTGGCATCTGGTGGATCCGGAGCGCCGCCGTCAGTAAACATATATACCGTCGAGTACGCAAGCGCATGAAAAATTTCATGCGCGACGCAGCTGAATGCGTCCCTCCGGTCTGGTGGCCGGTCGACGCTCTACAGGAAGAAGCCGTGCTGGTCGGCGACCTGCTCGTAGCCCTCCAGGCGGGCCTGCGTCCGCTCGGGGTCGGCGTCCGCCATCGCCTGCAACAGCGCCGCGGACAGCATTCCGGGGGCCGCGTAGGAGTCGAACACCAGGCGTGAGCCCGTGCCCGCGGTGAGCGACACGTCCGCCTCGTCGACCAGCGGCCCGAGGGTCGGATCCGTGATGAGCACGACGCGCAGCCCCGTGCTGCGCGCCGCTCGCAGGGCCGCCAGGGTCTCCTTGGCGTGCCGCGGCATGGCGAAGGCCAGGACCCACGTCCCGCCCGCCGCCCGGGACTGCAGCAGCGCGTCGTAGGCCACGCTGCCGCCGCGGGTGACCAGGCGTACGTCGGGGTGGATGCGCCGGGCCGCGTAGGCGAAGTACTCCGCCAGGGAGACCGAGATGCGCAGTCCGAGAACGGTCAGCGGCACGGAAGCGGCCAGCTCGCGGCCGATGTCGAGTACCTGGTTGGTGTCGGCGAGCAGCCGGCGGACGTTCTCCAGGTTCTCGATCTCGGCGTCGACCGCCGTCTGGAGCTCGTTGCGGCGGATCTCCTCGCGGCTGTCCGGGGAGCCGGCGATCGCGCTCAGCGCGATGGGCTGGAGCACCTCGCGCAGGGCCGGATAGCCGCTGAAGCCCAGGGACGCGGCGAAGCGGGTCACGGAGGGCTGGCTGACGCCGACCCGTTCGGCGAGCTCGGTGATCGAGAGGAACGCGGCCTCGGTGAGGTGGTCGATGAGGTACTGGGCGATGCGCCGCTGTCCCGGGGACAGGCGGCGGCCGTCGAAGAGGGCCAGGAGCCGGTCGGCCGGCGCGAGGAGCTTGTCGGCCGGGGCGCCGCCCGGCTCCGACGACTGCCCGCTCGGCGTGATCGCAGCCGCCTGTGCCCGTGCCTGCTGCTGCCCCGATGACACCGGAGGCCCTCCTTCTCATGTCACTCGTGTTCCAACATAGCCCACCTCCTGTGGCCGACCTGCCGCTCCGGGCGCGGGGCGCGCTGCGCCGGGTCCCGTGGACGCAAGGGCCGCGGGGGCCCCGGACGCGCGGCGGGACCCGCACACTCGGTGTGCGGGTCCCGGCCGGACGCGCGGTTCAGCGCTTGCCGGACCTCTCCCAGCGGTAGAACTCGTGGGCCATCGCGTCCTGGGGACCGCGCCAGGTGTCCGGGTCGTGCGGGCTGATGTACGCGGTGAGCCGCTCGCTCAGGTCCCGGAAGGCCGGGTGGTCGGTGACCTGCGCGATGGCAGGTCCCGGTGGCCTGTCTGAATCGATGAGGTGGAGGTACACGTCGCCGAACTGGAACAGGCTGCGGCGCGTGACCCCCACGAGGTGCGGGAGCTCGCCCGCGTCCGAGGCGGCGAAGAGTTCGGCGACGTCGGGTGCCGATTGCGGCGCCATACGGGCGACGATCAGAGCACGGTGCGTGGTGTGCATCCGGGTGCTTGCCTTTCGTGTCAGATACGGCTGACCGCGGGGGTGCGGGTCTCGCGCTCGCGCTGCTCGATCTTGTCGCGGATGAGGGCCATCTGGACCTTGGAGTTGCGGTTGATGTTGTCGGTCATCCACGCGTCGTCGACCGGCGCGTCCGGCTTCATCGCGAAGTCCTGGGTCCACTTCATCCGGGTGCCGCCGGGCACCTCGAAGTACTGCCAGTGGATGTCCATGTGCGCGAAGGGGCCGGTCTCGACCCGGCGTGCCCGTACCGTCAGGGCCGGGCGGTCCGTCGTGCGCTCCGAGACCCAGCTCCACACCTTGCCGTTCTCGTCGGGGTGCATGGTCAGGCGGAACCGCGTGGTGTCCCCCTCCTGCGCGAGGATGTCGATCGACGCGTACTCGCTGAACAGCTGGGGCCAGTTCGGCAGGTCGTTGGTCATCTCCCACACGACGTCCACGGGCGCCTTGACGGTGATCTCGTTCTCGGTGTGTCCCGGCATTTCAGGCTCCTGTCATGAGGCTGTTGTTGACGAGGTCGAGGAACTCTCGGGGGGTCTTGCAGCGGTCGGCGTCGGCGGGCAGGGCCCGGCCGCGCCGGTTCTCCAGCTCTCCGACGATGCCGAGCAGGCCCAGCGAGTCGAGGCCGTAGTCCTCGAACGCCGATTCCGGGCGGCTCGCCATCTCGGCGGGGTCGACGCTGATGCCGGCGCTCTTCATCAGGGCCGCCAGCTCCTCCATGGTCAGTCGGTCCGACATGGTGGTTTCTCTCTTCCTACGAGGGGACTGCTACAGGGGCGCCGGGGGGCCTTTGCGCAGGACGAGCGCGGAGTGCGAGCCCATCCGGCCGCGGCTCAGCACGAGCGCGGTGCGCAGCTCCGCGGAGCGGGCGCTGCCGGTCACCACGTCCAGGTCGTGGCACACGTCGTAGACGTTCGGGGTCGGCGGGACGGTGCCGTGCTCCAGTGCCAGGACCGCCGCCGCGGTATCGAGGGCGGGCGCCGCGCAGTACGCCCTGCCGGTGCCGGTCTTGGGCGCCGTCACCGGAACCTTCCGCCCGTGTGCGCCGAGGGCGTCGGCGATCGCCCGCGCCTCGGCCGCGTCCGCCTCCGGGGTGCCGAGGGCGTCCGCGAAGACCACGTCGATCTCCTCGGGGGCGCAGGCCGCCTCCCGCAGGGCGCCCCGGATCGCGTGGGCCAGCCCTTCCCCGGACTCGTCGGGCCGTACGGTGCCGGTGAAGGTGGCGGTGTGGCCGGCGAGCACGGCGCGGACCGTGGCGCCACGGCGGTGGGCCTCGGTCTCGTCCTCGACGAGGAACATCGCGCCGCCCTCCGCGGGGACGTAGCCGCAGGCCTTGGCGGTGAAGGGCCGGTAGGCGCGTTCGGGGTCCTCCGCGGTGCTCAGTCCCTCGTACCCGAGCTGGCAGACGAGGGAGTACGGCGCGAGGGGCGCCTCCGTCGCCCCGACCAGCATCGCCCGGCTGCCCTGGCGGATCGCCCGGGCGGCGTGCGCGAAGGCGTCCAGGCCGCCGGCCTCGTCGCTGGCGACGACGGAGCAGGGGCCCTTCAGTCCGCGGCGGATGGAGATCTGACCGGTGCTCGCGGCGTAGAACCAGGCGATGGACTGGTAGGGGCCGACGTAGCGGGGGCCTTGGTCCCACAGCCGTTGCAGCTCGCGCTGCCCGAATTCGCCGCCGCCGGATCCGGCCGCCGTGACGACGCCCACGGAGAAGGGGTCGCCCTCGTAGTCGGCGCGGCCGAGCCGGGCGTCCTGCAGGGCGAGGTCGGCCGCGGCCAGGGCGTGGTGGGTGAAGCGGTCCGTCTGCACGAGGAAGCGGTCCTCGACCATCGCGCCCGGATCGAAGCCCCGTACCTCGCCCGCTACGCGCAGCGGCAGATGCTCGCAGCCGGGGCGGGTGACGCGGTCCAGGACGCTGAGGCCGGACTGGGTCGCCTTCCAGAAGGCATCGGCGCCGATGCCGTTGGGCGCGATGACCCCGATTCCCGTGATGACCGTACGGCTGGTCATGTGACCTCCTCCTTCGGCCGGGTCATGACGACGGCGGATTGGAATCCGCCGAAGCCGCTGCCGACCGAGAGCACGTTGCGCAGCGTGCGGCTGCGGGCGGTGCGCGGGACGTAGTCGAGGTCGCACTCGGGGTCGGGGGTCTCGTAGTTCGCCGTCGGCGGCACGACCTGATGGGTCATGGCGAGCACGCAGGCCGCCAGTTCGATGGCGCCGATGGCGCCGAGGGAATGCCCCACCATCGATTTGATGGAGGTCATCGGCGTCTTGTAGGCGTGCTCGCCCAGGACCCGCTTGACCGCCGCGGTCTCATGGCGGTCGTTCTGCTTGGTCCCGGAGCCGTGCGCGTTGACGTAGTCGATCTCATCGGCGGCGATCCGGGCCTGGGCCAGGGCGGTTTCGATCGCCCGGGCCATCTCCAGGCCCTCGGCGGTCAGCCCGGTCATGTGGTGGGCGTTGCCGAAGGTGGCGTAACCGCCGATCTCGCAGTAGACGGTCGCACCGCGGGCGCGGGCGTGTTCCAGCTCTTCGAGTACGAGGACGGCGCCGCCCTCGCCGAGGACGAATCCGTCCCGGTCGGCGTCGAAGGGCCTCGACGCGTGGGCCGGGTCCTCGTTGTTCGGCGAGGTCGCCTTGATGGCGTCGAAGCAGGCCACGGTGATGGGCGAGACGGGTGAGTCCGAGGCGCCGGCGATGCAGATGTCCATCCGGCCCTCCTCGATGGAATGAACGGCGTACCCGACGGCGTCGAGTCCCGAGGTGCAGCCCGTGGAGACGGTCTGCACCGGGCCGCGCGCACCCGTCTGTTCCGCCACGGCGGAGGCGAGGGTGGCGGGCGTGAACGCCCGGTGCAGGTAGGGTCCGGCGAGCCGGTGGTCGACGTCCCACCAGGCGCCGGACTGGCTCACGGCGACGTAGTCGTGCTCCAGGCGGGTGGTGCCGCCCACGGCCGTGCCGAGGGAGACACCGGTCCGCCATGCCTCGTCCGTGGAGAGGTCGAGACCGGCGTCGCGTACGGCTTCCCGGGCGGCGACCAGGGCGAACTGGATGTACCGGTCCGCCCGGTCCGTGTCCTGCGGGGAGAGGCCGTGCGCGGCGGGGTCGAAGTCGACCTCCGCGGCTATCCGGGAGCGGAAACCCTTCGGGTCGAACAGAGTGATCCCGCGGGTCGCCGTACGGCCGTTGGCCAGCAGGTCCCAGAAGGCGCGGACGCCTATCCCGCCCGGTGCGACGACGCCGACTCCGGTGACCGCCACTCGTCGGCGGGTCATGAGACCACCTCCGTCCGGTCCGGCGGCCGGTCCCATCCCGTGCTCTCCGGGTGCGGGGCCTCTTCGGTGTCCACGTGGCCGAGCTCCGGCCGGGGGGCGAGCGGGCCGAGGTGGAAGACCATGCGGGCCTCGGTGTCCCCGACGTTGCGGAAGCGGTGGCGCACGTTGAGGGGGACGAGCAGTCCCTGGTCGGTCCGCAGCGGGTGGGGCTCGCCGTCGAGGTCGACCTCCAGCCGCCCGCTGACCACGTACACGAACTCCTCGGAGTACGGGTGGTAGTGCTCGGCGATCGACTCACCGGGGGCCATGACGGCCAGACCCATGAAACCGCTGGTGGAGCCCACCGAGGTCGGGGTCAGCACGGCCCTCAGATCGCCTCCGCGCCTGCGGTTGGGCTGCGTCTCGCTGAGGTCCACGATGCGTGGGCGATGTTGGGTCATGGCGGGTTTCCTCCTGGCGTATGGAGCCTGGACGGGGGCTGGTGGGGGCTGGGGGCGGTGATGGCGGAGCGGCCCCGGGGGCGGGCGGTGCGAGCACGGCGTGAATCGAGGGCGGGGGGAGCTCAGGGCGGTGCGGGCTCGGGCTCGGGCCCTGGACCCGGGGCCTGGGCCCGGGTTCAGGACGGCGCCGGGGCCCTGCGGTCGGTGATCAGCTTCATGGTGTGGTCCGCGGCGCGGGCGGGCCGCCCGGCTCCGGCCATCAGCCGTTCCAGCACCGCCGCCTTGCGCGCCCCTTCGACCCCGAGGGCCGCCGCGGGCTCCGCGTCGAGCGGGCCGCGGACGTCGATGAGGCGGACGACGATGTCGTCGCGCTGGAAGATGCTGCTGCTGCGCACGATGCCCGCCGGGCGGTGCGCGGCGGCCTCGTCCTGCCGCGCCAGGAACTTGGCGAGCGCGGGGCCGCAGCCGGGCTTGGCCGGGTAGAACAGCGCGTGCCGCTTCACCTCGTCGGACTCCGGTTCCACCGCGGCGACGTGGTGGACGGCCGGGAGGGCGGCGCGCATGAAGAACATGCGGGCGGACTCCGGGTCGTTCAGGTTCCGGTCCTGCTCCAGGTAGGGGTTGATGGCCTCTTCCACGGCCCGCACTTCGGGCTGCTCGGAGACGTGGCGCAGGGCCGCCATCAGGTCGCCCTGGACCTCCACCGTCCGTACGACCCGGTTGCCGTGCATGAAGAGGGACGTGCGGCAGAGGCGCGTGTGGTCGTCGACCCGGGCCGCCGGGGAAGCGTAGCTGGAGAGGATGGAGGCGACCTCCTTCTCGCTGCCCGGCTTGACCGTGAAGGTGAGGGCGTGGCGGACGATGCCCGCGCCGAGGCGGGGCGAGGGCTGGAGCCGGGCCCGGGACGGGCGCGCCGCCTGGTCGTAGCCCCGGCCGGTCTCCCGCAGCACGGTGAACTTGAGCGGGCGCATGGTGCGGGCGCAGGCGCCCAGCGGCTTCACCTGTTCGGCGTGGTGCTCGCTGTTGACCCAGGCGAGGTACTGGGGGGCGCTCTCCCACTCGCTGGTGATGAGCCACTGCGAAGGGTTCTCGAAGGACTGGCACAGCTGGTCGCTGATGTGGCCCGGGACCGAGGCGATGTCGTGGCGGAGTTTCTCGTACGCCTCGAAGAACCGCTGCTGGGCCCCCTCGTGGAGGTCCATCAGCAGCACGACCCGGAGCATGGAGCCGTCGAAGGCCGACTGCGACACCCGTTCGGACAGGGTGGTTGTCATCTGCTCACTCCTTCGTGAGGGGGTGGAGATCCGTCGCGAGCTCCGTCGCTCCCGGCACCCCTCGTCCGTCATCGGTGGCGTCCGCCCGGGCCCGGCGGCCGCCTCGGTGGGAACAGCAGGCCGGCGCATCTCAGGGGGAGCCGCTGTGGCTCATCGTCATCCGTATGGGGACGTACCGCTACATGTCCGGATCAAGCGGGTGACAACGGGCGACTCGCCCGGGCCTCATCACGGATCGGGGGCATAGACAGTGCACTGCCCCCCACAGGAAACAGGAGCCCGCAGCTGATGGAAGACAAAGCCGATGTTCGCGTACCGGTTCTCGTCGTGGGCGGCTCCCTCGTGGGCCTGTCCACCTCGTTGTTCCTGAGCCGTCACGGCATCAGGCACCTGCTGGTCGAAAAGCACGCCGGTACCTCCGTCCACCCTCGCGGACGGGGAATCAACGCCCGGACCATGGAACTCTTCCGGACGGCGGGCGCCGAGCCCGCCATCCGGAAGGAAGCCTCCGCGCTTGAGGCCAATCAGGGCATTCTTCAGACGGAGTCGCTCATCGGAGGCGAGCACAACTGGCTCGTCAAGGCGGTCGACCCGTCCGGGGCGATCGCCCGGCTCAGCCCGACCGGCTGGTGCCTGTGCAGCCAGAACAACATCGAGCCGGTGCTGGCCGCGCAGAGCGGCGCGCAGGGCGCCGACGTGCGGTTCTCCACCGAACTGATGAGTTTCGACCAGGACGCCACGGGCGTGAGCGCCCTCGTGAAGAACCGCGACACCGGTGAGCACCTCACCGTCCGCGCGGACTTCCTGATCGCCGCCGACGGCCCGCGCAGCCCCGTCCGGGAGGCGTTGCGCATCCCCCAGACCGGCAACGGCGAACTGTTCCACAACGTCAGCATCACCTTCCGCTCCGAGCGGCTCGCCGAGGCCCTGGGCGACCTGCGCTTCATCGTCTGCTACCTGATGCGCCCGGGCGCCGACGGGGCGCTGCTTCCCGTCGACAACGAAACGCAGTGGGTCTTCCACGCCCCCTGGCACCCGGAGACGGGCGAGACCCTGGAGGACTTCACCGACGAGCGCTGCGCGGCGCAGATCCGCGAGGCGATCGGCGTACCCGACCTGGACGTCGAGATCGGCGGCACGGCGCCCTGGCACGCGGCGGAGCGGGTCGCCGAGCAGTACTCGGTCGGCAGGGTCTTCCTGGTGGGTGACGCGGCCCATGAGATGGCCCCCACCGGCGCGTTCGGCTCCAACACCGGCATCCAGGACGCGCACAACCTGGCCTGGAAGATCGCGGCCGTGCTGGACGGCTCCGCCGGAGTCGAGCTGCTCGACACCTACGAGGCCGAGCGGCTGCCGGTGGCCCGCGCCACGAGCGAGCGCGCTTCCGCTCGTTCGGCCGAACACAGCCACCCCGGCTACGTGCCGCCCCCCACCATGGGCGGCGGCCCGGGCAGCGGGGTCCTCACCACGGCGATGGGTTACTGCTACCCGCGCGGCGCGGTCCTCGGCGGCGAGCCCGGGCGGCCCGTCATCCCGGATGCGCTGCGCCTGAAGGGCGACACCGGTACCCGGGCGCCGCACATGTGGGTGACCAGGGCCGGTGCGCGGATCTCCACGCTTGACCTCTACGAGCGGTCGTTCGTACTGCTCAGCGGCCACGGCACGCCGTGGCAGGAGGCAGCGCGGCAGGTGGCGCGCCGGATGCCGGTCCGACTGGAGGCCTACACCTTCGGCCGGACCGGGGACGCCGACCTGATCCCGGAGGGCGAGGCGGACTGGACCGAGGTCCACGCGATGACGGCCGAGGGCGCGGTGCTCGTACGGCCGGACGGATTCGTGGCGTGGCGGTCCGAGGGCGCGGTGGCCGATCCGCAGGCGCAGCTTCTCGACGTCCTCTCGACGGTGCTGCACCGGGCGTGACCGCTTCACGACCCCTTCCGCCGGCCGGGCGCGCGGCCGGCGGAAGGGACTCAGCGGCAGGCCGGGCAGACGCGGCCTCGGCACCACCGGCAGACTCAGCGGCCGGCTCAGCGGCCGGCTCACCGCCCGGCTCAGCGGCAGGCCCAGCAGCTGGCCCAGCAGCTCGCGTTACGCCATCCGGGTCGTCGGCGGTGGAGTACGCAACCGGCGCCCTCGACCGCCTTTCCGGTGGTCCGGCGCGCGTAGCAGGCGACCACGACCGCGATCGCCGCCAGTTCCTCGGGGGCGGCCACGCCCTTCTCGACACGCAGCAGGCTCGCTATGGGGACATCGTTCGACATCGGCACGGCCTCTCGTACGGTGGCTGCGCCGCATGCGCCCGGTGGCGCGAAGGTCGGACCGACGCGTCGGTGACACGGGCTGCACGCGGGTGGCGGCTCGGCGCGCTGACGGGCAGTGACCCGTGCGTGCGAAGCGGCCGGCGGGTTCTCGTCGGGTCGCCGGGACTCCTGACGCGACCGACGCTACAAGCGGGCGGCGGACCCGGCATTCCGGCGAGGCGGCCGCTGCCCCTGCCCTTCACGCGGCGGGGCGGGCACGGTCGGGCCCGGCTCACGCCCGCCCCTCCCGCGACTCCCGCGCCGTCACCGGGCCGGCCGTGAGCGGCCGCCGGCCCCTGGTGTGCCGGGGCTGCTCAAGTCACCTGTACGCGATCTGCACCAGGGACCACGCCGGGCGGAACCGGGCCGGGCAGTGGGAGGTCGATCACGAGACGCCCGTACTGTGCCCGCTCGAAGCGCTGCTGCCGCTGACCGGGACTGCGGCCGACGTCCATGACCTGCCCGGCGCACGCGAGGTCCTGGGCTCACCGGACTGAAGCGGAGGGGGCTCGGAGGTCTAGGGCGTGCCTTTCGGATCTTGCCGGCCCGCGCTGCCCGGCACCGCACCTCCCCGCGTTGTCGGGGCCTCCCAGTACGTCCAGATACGAGGCAAGCTCCTCCGCCTCGGGATGCACGGCGCCGGACAACGCGGGCTCGGCCGACAAGATCCCATAGACCCGCCCTAGACCGGACGGGTGAGCGGCACGGTCGGCGGGACGGGTCGGCCGGACGGGGGAGCCGCACGCGTCAGCGCGGGAGCCGGCCCGCGTGAGCCGGCCGTATGCGGCTCGATCGCGTCCCGCGCCTCCCGGCGCCCGCTCCCCCGCCCCTCGGGGGGCCCCACCCGCACCCCGAGTGACTCCGGTCACTTTGCGTAACTCAGGAGCTTGCCCGGCCGAGGACGGGGCATGCGCGGACCTTGCCAGATCACCGCGGGTCCGCCGCGGTGCGGAAGCGGAGGTACAGCGCGTCGTGTCGGAGCAGCCAACCATTCACATAGCCGGGGCATGGCGGTCCGCGCTCTCGGGAGCCACCCGGGAGATCGTGGATCCCGCGGATGCCACCGTCCTCGCCGTGGTCGCCGAAGGCGGCGCCGCCGACACGGATGCGGCCATCAGCGCCGCACGCGCCGCCTTCGACGGCGGCGAATGGCCGGGCACCCCGGTCTCCGAACGGGCCGCACTGCTGCGCCGCACGGCGGACTTGCTCCAGCGCGACCGCGAGCGCATCGGCCTCCTGGAGAGCCGGGACGCGGGCAAGACACTCGAAGAGGGCCGCGTGGACGTGGACTGCGTCAGCGACGCCTTCCGCTACTTCGCCGACCTCGTCACCGGTGAGGGCGCCGGCCGCGTCGTGGACGCCGGTTCCCCCGATATCCACAGCGTCGTCGTCCATGAGCCGGTCGGGGTGTGCGCCCTGATCACGCCGTGGAACTATCCGATGCTCCAGGCCAGTTGGAAGATCGCCCCGGCCCTGGCGGCGGGGAACACCTTCGTCATCAAGCCGAGCGAGCTCACTCCGCTGACCACCGTCGCCCTCGTGGAACTGCTGGTGGAGGCGGGGCTGCCCGCAGGAGTCGCCAATGTGGTCACCGGCGCGGGCGACCCGGTCGGCGCCCGCCTCGCCGCCCACCCCGATGTCGACCTGGTTTCCTTCACCGGTGGGCTCGCCAGCGGTACGAAGGTCATGCGTGCGGCCGCCGACACGGTGAAGAGGGTCGCCCTCGAACTCGGCGGCAACAACCCGAACGTGGTCTTCGCCGACGCCTGCGCCACCGAGGAAGGCTTCGACACCGCCGTCGACCAGGCCCTCAACGCCGCCTTCATGCACAGCGGCCAGGTGTGCTCGGCCGGTTCGCGGCTGATCATCGAGGAGTCGCTGCGCGAGCGGTTCGTCGCCGAACTGGCCCGGCGCGCCGAGAAGATCCGCCTGGGCCGGGGCACCGACCCGGGGATCGAGTGCGGCCCGCTGGTCTCGGCCGCGCAGCTCGCGCGGACGGAGTCGTACGTCGCCTCCGCGCTGACCGAGGGCGCCGTGCTGCGGGCCGGCGGTGAACGGCCCGCCGGTCCCGGCTACTTCTACCGTCCCACCGTGCTCGACCGCTGCCACCGCCGCATGCGGGTGGTGCGCGAAGAGGTCTTCGGGCCGGTCCTGACCGTCGAGACCTTCCGTACCGAGGACGAGGCCGTCGCGCTCGCCAACGACACCGAGTACGGGCTTGCGGGCGGCGTCTGGACGGCCGACCAGGGCCGCGCCCGGCGGGTGGCCGGGCGGCTGCGCCACGGCACCGTATGGATCAACGACTTCCACCCCTACCTGCCGCAGGCGGAGTGGGGCGGCTTCGGAAAGTCCGGCATCGGGCGCGAGCTCGGCCCGTCGGGCCTGGCCGAGTACCGCGAGACCAAGCACGTGTACCAGAACCTCGCTCCGCGCCCCGTGCGCTGGTTCGCGGGCTGACGGAGCAGGAGAGACATGACCACCCCCACGCACCACCACACCCGTACGGACGGCTCCCACCCCCACGGCCCGGCCCCGGACCGGGAGCGGGCCGAGGAGCCGGAGCAGTCGCAGGAGTACGACTACGTCATCGTCGGCGGCGGCACCGCGGGCTCCGTGATCGCTTCCCGCCTCACCGAGGATCCGGACGTCACCGTCGCCGTCATCGAGGGCGGGCCGAGCGACGTCGACCGTCCCGACGTGCTCACCCTGCGCCGCTGGATGGGCCTGCTCGGCGGGGAGCTCGACTACGACTACCCCACCACCGAGCAGCCGCGCGGCAATTCCCACATCCGGCACAGCCGCGCCCGGGTGCTCGGAGGCTGCTCCTCGCACAACACCCTCATCGCCTTCAAGCCGCTGCCGTCCGACTGGGAAGAGTGGTCGCAGGCGGGCGCCGAGGGCTGGCACGCGGCAGCCATGGAGCCGTACTTCGACCGGCTCCTCAACAACATCGTGCCGGTGGCCGAGGCCGACCGCAACGCCATCGCCCGCGACTTCGTGGACGCGGCGCAGAGCGCGCTGGGCGTGCCCCGCGTCGAGGGCTTCAACCGCAAGCCGTTCCACGAGGGGGCCGGGTTCTTCGACCTCGCCTACCACCCGGAGGACAACAAGCGTTCCTCGGCCTCGGTGGCGTACCTCCACCCGGTCATGGACGACCGCCCCAACCTGAAGCTGCTGCTGGAGACGTGGGCGTACCGCCTGGACGTGGAAAGCACCCGGGCGCGGGGCGTGCACGTCCGGGCCGGGGACGGTACGCGCTCACTGATCCGGGCCCGCCGCGAGGTGCTGGTGTGCGCGGGCGCGGTCGACACGCCGCGGCTGCTGCTGCACTCCGGCATAGGCCCGCGCCGGGACCTGGAGGCCCTGGGGATCCCGGTGGTCCTCGATCTGCCGGGGGTCGGTGAGAACCTCCTCGACCATCCGGAGTCGGTGATCGTCTGGGAGACGAACGGCCCGATCCCCGAGAACTCGGCGATGGAGAGCGACGCGGGGCTGTTCGTCCGGCGCGACCCCGACTCCCCAGGGCCAGACCTGATGTTCCACTTCTACCAGATCCCCTTCACCGACAATCCGGAGCGGCTCGGCTACGAACGCCCCGCCCACGGCGTCTCGATGACCCCCAACATCCCCAAGCCGCGCAGCCGCGGCCGCCTCTACCTCACCAGCGCGGACCCGGAGGCGAAACCCGCCCTGGACTTCCGCTACTTCACCGACGAGGACGACTACGACGGCCGGACCCTGGTGGACGGGATCAAGCTGGCCCGCGAGATCGCGGCCACGGAGCCGCTGGCCGGGTGGCTGCGGCGCGAGGTCTGCCCCGGACCCGAGATCACCGACGACGAGGCGCTGAGCGACTACGCCCGTTCGGTGGCGCACACCGTCTACCACCCCGCCGGTACCTGCAAGATGGGCGCCGCTGACGACGAGAGCGCCGTCGTGGCACCGGACTTGAAGGTGCGCGGACTCGACGGCCTTCGTATCGCCGATGCCTCCGTCTTCCCGACGATGCCCGCGGTCAATCCGATGATCGGAGTACTCATGGTCGGCGAGAAAGCCGCCGAGCTGCTGCGAGGTGAGGTCCGGTGAACGCCACCCCCACCACCTCCGTGACCCGCAGCGCCCTGGATCCCCGCGGCTCCGACGACCCGGGCGGCACTCCGGTCTTCTCCGTCGAGGGCTTGTGGAAGGTCTTCGGCCCCCGGCGCAAGGCCGTCCGGGTGCCGGGCTCCGAGCTCGCCTCCCTGCCGGCCGCCGAACTGCGCGAGCGCACCGGCTGCACCGCTGCCGTCCGCGACGTGACCTTCGACGTCCGCAAGGGCGAGGTCTTCGTCGTCATGGGCCTGTCCGGATCGGGCAAGTCCACCCTCGTCCGCTGCCTGACCCGGCTGATCGAGCCCACGGCCGGGTCCCTCTCCATCGACGGCGAGGACGTGCTCGCCATGGATCCGGCGCGGCTGCGCGGCCTGCGCCGCCACCGCGCCGCGATGGTCTTCCAGCACTTCGGACTGCTGCCGCACCGCACCGTCCTGGACAACGTTGCCTACGGCCTGGAGATCCAGGGCGTGAGCCGCACCGAGCGGCGCGCCAAGGCGGCCGAGATGGTCGCCAAGGTGGGCCTCGAAGGCCTGGAGGACCGGCGGCCCGGCCAGCTCTCCGGCGGTCAGCAGCAGCGCGTCGGTCTCGCCCGCGCCCTGGCCGCCGACCCGGAAGTGCTGCTGTTCGACGAGCCCTTCAGCGCCCTGGACCCGCTGATCCGCCGTGAGATGCAGGACGAGGTGGCCCGGCTCCACCACGACGAGGGCCGCACGATGGTCTTCATCACCCATGACCTGTCCGAGGCGCTGCGCCTGGGCGACCGCATCGCGCTGATGCGCGACGGCGGGATCGTGCAGCTCGGTACTCCCGAGGAGATCGTGGGTTCCCCCGCCGACGCGTACGTACGGGACTTCGTCCGCGACGTGCCGCGCGAGCAGGTGCTCACCGTGCGCAGCGCGATGCGCCCCGCGGCGGCCGGAGAGGCCGAGCAGGGGCCGGCGCTCACCCCCGGGGCCACCGTGGTGGAAGCCATCGAGGCCGTCGCCCGCAGCGGCGGCCCGGCCCGAGTCGTTGACAACGGACGGTGCCTGGGGATCGTGGACGACGCGGGGCTGCTCGCCGTCGTGGCGAACCTTCCCGCCACGGCCGGCCGGGGGGTGGCGGCATGACGCGCCGGGCCCACCGCGCCGTGGCCGTCGCCCGGACCGGGAGGTGGTGCGGATGACCGCGACGACCACGACCCCCGTACGGGAGCCCGGACGGCGGGGCCGCCCCGGGCAGCCCGAGGCACCCGGCGCACGTGACCGGTCCGAGCCCGCGCGGCCGACCGCCGCCGCGAGCTCGCCCGGGCGGCGTCCGAAGGCCCTGCCGCTGCGCCGCCGCGCGCGCCGCGGGGTACTGCCCCTCGTCCTCGCCGCCCTGGTACTCCTCCCGCTCGCGGTCCTCTTCCCCGGTGCCGGGACCTGGCCCTCCGCCCTGACCGTCGACCTGTCCGGGCCGCTGGGCCGGGCCGGCGACTGGATCATCGACAACCGCGACGGCCACCCGCTCTTCCTCTACTTCTTCGGGCATGTCAGCAACATCGTGGTGGCGTCCGTCCGCGCGGTGTACGTCATGCTGCTCGCCGCCGGCTGGACCGGCGTCACCGCCGCGGCCGGCCTGGTCGCCTGGCGCCTCGCGGGCGTGCGGCTCGCCGCCACCTGCGTCGCCGCCTTCGCCGCCTGCGGGCTGCTCGACATGTGGGTTCCGACGATGCAGACCCTCGCCCTGATGGTCGTGGCCGTCGCCGCCTCCGTCGTGCTCGGCGCCCTGCTGGGCCTCGCCGCCGGGCTGTCCCCGCGGGCCGGGCGGGCGCTGCGCCCGGTGCTCGACACCATGCAGGTGCTGCCCGCCTTCGCCTATCTGCTGCCGATGGTGCTGGTCTTCGGCATCGGCGTGCCCGCCGCCGTCCTCGCCACCGTCGTGTACGCGGCCCCGCCGATGGCCCGGCTCACCGCACTCGGCCTGCGCCAGGCCGACCCCGGGGTGCTGGAGGCCGCCGCCTCGCTCGGCGCGACCGGCCGCCAGCGCCTGCTCACCGCGCGGCTGCCGCTGGCCCGCCGGCACCTCCTGCTCGGGGTCAACCAGGCCGTCATGATGGCGCTGTCGATGGCCGTCATCGCCTCCGTGATCGGCGCGGGCGGTCTCGGTGACCGGGTCTACCAGGCCCTCGCCTCCGTGGACGTCGGCGCCGCGCTCGCCGCCGGCATCCCCATCGTGCTGCTCGCGGTGGTCCTCGACCGCACCGCCGACGCGGCGGGCACCCGCCTGGGGGCGGCCCTGCTGCCCGCGGCCGAGCGCTCCTTGCTGCGCCGGGTGTTCGCCGGCTGGTACGGACGCCTGCTCACCGGCCTCGCGGCCGTGGCCGCCGCCGTCGCGGGCCGGATCGCGGGCACCTCCCTGTGGCCCGAATCCTGGACCGTGCCGATCGCCGAGCCCGTCAACCGGGCGGTCGCCTGGATGACCGATCACCTCTATTCCGGGGTGCCCGTCGTCGGCGGCACCGCCGACTGGGCGGCCCGCTTCACCGGCTGGATCCTCGACCCGCTGCGCGCCGGGCTGCAGGCCACCCCCTGGTGGCTGCTCCTGATCACGGTCGGCGCGCTCGGTCTCCTCGCCGGCACCCGGCGTACCGCACTGACGGCTGTGCTGGCGCTGGCCGCCATCGGTGTCCTGGGCGTGTGGGACTCCTCCCTCGACACGCTTTCCCAGGTGCTGGCCGCCGTCGCCGTCACCCTCGTCCTCGGTTTCGCTATCGCCGTCGGCGCCGCCCGCAGCGCCCGCGCCCACCGGCTGCTGCGCCCGGTGCTCGACGTGTGCCAGACCATGCCGCAGTTCGTCTACCTCATTCCGGTGGTCGCGCTGTTCGGGGTCGGTCGCGCGCCCGCCGCGGCCGCCGCCGTCGTGTACGCGCTGCCCGCCGTGGTCCGCATCACCACCGAGGGCCTGCGCGGGGTGAATCCGGCGGCGCTGGAGTCGGCCCGCTCGCTCGGCGCCACCGGATCGCAGCAGCTGCGGCAGGTGCAACTGCCGCTGGCGCGGCCGGCCCTGCTGCTCGCCGTGAACCAGGCGGTGGTGCTGGTCCTGGCCGTCGTCATCATCGGCGGGCTGGTCGGCGGCGGTGCGCTCGGCTACGACATCGTCCTCGGCCTGGCCCAGGGTGACCTGGCCACGGGCCTGGTGGCCGGGGCGGCGATCGTATGCCTCGGCCTGATGCTCGACCGCGTCACCCAGCCCGCGAAGGAGGCCTGACATGCAGGTACGACACCAGGGGCGGGGCCGGCGTGCGGTCGCCGCACTCGCCGCCGCGGCCTCCCTCGCCGCCCTCAGCGGCTGCGGCGCGGCCGACATGACCCGCCAGTCCTCCCCGTACGCCGCCGCGCAGGGCGCCAAGACCGTCACCCTGTCCGTCCAGTCCTGGGTGGGCGCCCAGGCGAACACCGCCGTCGCCGCCTACCTGCTCGAACACGAGCTGGGCTACCGCGTGGACACGGTGCAGGTGGACGAGGTCCCCGCGTGGGACGCGCTGAGCCAGGGCCGCGTCGACGCGATCCTGGAGGACTGGGGCCACCCGGAGCAGGAGAAGCGGTACGTCCAGGACAAGAAGACGATCACCCCGGCCGGCGAGCTGGGCGTGACCGGCCACATCGGCTGGTTCGTCCCCACGTACTTCGCCGAAGCGCATCCGGACGTCACCGACTGGAAGAACCTCGACAAGTACGCGGACCTGCTGCGGACCGCCGAGAGCCGCGGCAAGGGCCAGCTGATGGACGGCTCGCCCTCGTACGTCACGAACGACAAGGCGCTCGTGAAGAACCTGGACTTGGACTTCGAGGTGGTCTTCGCGGGCTCCGAGGCCGCGCAGATCACCCAGATCAAGCAGTTCGCGAAGGAGGGCAAGCCCTTCCTGACCTACTGGTACAAGCCGCAGTGGCTGTTCGAGCGGGTCCCGATGACGGAGGTCGTGCTTCCCGAGTACCGGGAGGGGTGCGACGCGGACCCGGAGAAGGTGGCCTGCGCCTATCCGCACACACCGCTCCAGAAGTACCTCAACACGCGTTTCTCCCAGGCGGGCGGGAAGGCGGCCGCCTTCCTGAAGAAGTTCCGCTGGAGCGTCGAGGAGCAGAACGAGGTGGCCCTGATGATCGCCGAGGAGAAGCTGCCTCCGGAGCAGGCCGCGAAGAAGTGGGTGGAGCGCAACGAGGAGGTGTGGAAGCCGTGGACGCGCTGATCCGCGCCCCGCGCCGCTGACACCTGTCGCTCCGGCGGCACGCCGGGGCCGCTCGCACCCCCTCGGTGCGAGCGGCCCCGGTTTCTCCCGCGGACGGCCCCGCTAGCGGGCGGACACGTTGAGCAGCTTGTTCGGAGTACCGGTGCTCGGGTTGCTGATCTTTCCGGCGGTCGCCCCCGTGGTCAGGGCCTGCGCGACCTGCGAGGGAGAGGCGTCCTTGTGACCGGCCAGATAGAGGGCCGCGGCTCCGGCGACGTGCGGGGTGGCCATGGAGGTGCCCGAGATGGTCTTGGTACCCGTGTCGCCGTCGTTCCAGGTCGAGGTGATGTCCGAGCCCGGCGCGTAGAGGTCCACGACGGAACCGAAGTTGGAGAAGGAGGACTGGGCGTCGGTGACCGTGCTGGAGGCCACCGTGATGGCTTCCCGGACCCGTGAGGGCGAGCCCTGCCCCGCGTCGCTCGACTCGTTGCCGGCCGCGACGGCGAAGGTGACACCCGCGGCTATCGCCCGGCGCACGGCCTCGTCGAGCGCCTCGTCCGCGCCGCCGCCGAGACTCATGTTGGCCACCGAGGGCCCGGTGTGGTGCTGCGTCACCCAGTCGATGCCGGCGACGACCTGCTCGGTGGTGCCCGACCCGCTGTCGTCCAGTACGCGCACGGCGACGACCTTGGCCTTCTTCGCGACCCCGTGGGCCTGGCCGGCTATCGTGCCGGCGACGTGCGTGCCGTGGCCGTTCCCGTCGTCGGCGCTCTGGTCGTTGTCCACGGCGTCGAAGCCGTGCTCGGCCCGGCCCCCGAAGTCCTTGTGGCTGATCCGGACGCCGGTGTCGATGACGTACGCCGTGACGCCCTCACCGCCCGCGTCGGGGTACGTGTACTTCTTGTCCCCCGCCGTCCCCGTCTGGTCGACGCGGTCGAGGCCCCACGACGGAGGGTTGTCCTGGGTGGTGTTGATGGAGAACTTCTTGTTCTGGACGACCTTGTCCACGGCCGGATCGGCGGCGAGGCGCTTGGCCGCGGTCTCCGAAAGCCCGGAGGTGGAGAAGCCGTTGACCGCGGACGTGTAGCTGCGCTGGAGCTCACCGCCGTACTTCTTGGCGAGGGCCCGCTTGTCCGCCGCCTGGTCGAGTATGACGATGTAGCTGCCGCTGAGCGCTCCGGGTGCGCCGAGCCCGTACACCGTTCCCTCGGCCGGGGCGGTCGCACCGGCGAAAGGGGATAACAGCATGCAGACGCCGGTTGCGGTGGTGACTCCCGTGGCCACTGCCAGGAGCCGGAGCCCGCGTGAACGTGTGCGTGCATGCTTGTGGGTTGACATGAAGAGGTGCTCCTCGTGTTGACGTGTGGGGCGTCAAAGCGTTGTCGCGCAACCCCTGTGGAGCCGGAAGATCTCCGGGGGTTGGTTCGAAACCCTGACCGATTCGCAGAGGTGATTTCAAGGCCGCCCCGCCCGTCACCGTTATTCAACAAGGTTTCTTAAAGAGACCTCCTCGTTAGCACCTCGGAACGATCACACTCTTCGAACGACCTGCACATGTACGGCACATCCAGGTGCCGTTCGCGAACGCCCGGGCCGCAGAGCCCGATCGGCGCGGGGCGCGGACGCGGGACGCAAGGGCCGCGGACATGCCGCTGGGGGCCGACACCCGGTGGTGTCGACCCCCAGCGGTGTGAGGATGTCAGGCCGGGCGGCCGCCGAACGGCGCTCCGGTGCCGTAGTAGGTGCCCAGTTCCTCGCGGTACCCCGCGTCGCCCAGGTGCTTGTCCCGGTGGAACTCCGGCGCGTTCTTGATCTGGTCCTTGGTGAGGTCGACGTAGACCTTCTCTTCCTCCACGTCGACCTTCGTGATGGCTCCGGCCGGGAGGAGGATCTCCTTTCCGAAGATCCATACTCCGGTGTCCACCACCAGATAGGAGGAATCCACCTCGTCCGTGTGCTTGTCCACCTTGCCGATGGGGCCCTCGGTCGCCTCCACCTTGTAGCCGGTGAGGTCCGTACCCGGGAGGTAGCCGGAGGTCTGGCGGTAAGCCCACACATTGCCGCTCATGGAAACGAGACTCCTTCGATAGCGGGAAAATCTGATCGTTCTGTGCCCCGCCTTTTCCTGGGACACGGTGACGCCGTTATGCGGTGATGCCGTTACCAGCGATACCAACGGCCGCCGCCGCCCGCCGGGCGGGCGACGAAGCCCACCAGCCACACGACCAGGACGATCGCGGCGATCCACCACAGCGCCTCCAGGGCGAAACCGGCGCCGAAGAGGATCAGGGCGAGCAGAAGAACGAGAAGCAGGGGAACCATAGTTGTCAACCTCCGCTGCCTCGGGTGCCCCGTCGTCCGGTCTCTACACCCACGAATCCACGAACGGCCGCGATTCCCCATCCGCTCGTGAATGCGGAGGACGGAGACCACCATCGGGAACCGGTACGCCTCCCCGTGCGGGCGGCGGCTCCGAAGGTGCCAAAAACGCCTCCTGGGCTCCGCAAGCCGTCTTCTCGGCATGGATCTACTCTGGGGAGAGAAGCGTAGGTACTGCGCGAGATCGGAGAGCACCATGATCGTGCTCGGAATCATCCTGCTGGTCGTCGGTTACGTGGCCGGTATCTCCATTCTGTGGACGATCGGAATCATCCTGGTCGTCATCGGAGCCATCCTGTGGATCCTGGGATCCCTGGGGCACGCGATCGGCGGGCGGCGCCACTACTGGTAAACCTCCCCCTCTATCACCGTCGTGCCGGGCGCCCGGCGGGTCCCCGGACCGGGCCGGGATACCGGGCCCGTCCCGGGGTAGGCGGCGGACATGTCTCCTCACGCACCGTTCCGCACTCGACCCGGACGTTCGCGGGCCGAGCGTTTCGCACGCAGTGGCGCTGTCGAGGCCGGGGCGCGCGGCGGCTTCCTGGGGCGCGGGGTCATCTACGTCCTGGTGGGCGTACTGGCTCTGCGCATCGCCTTCGCCGACGACGGCGGTCAGCAGGCGGACCGCGGCGGCGCCCTGGCGGAGGTCGCCGCCAAGCCCTTCGGCAGTGTCCTGCTGTGGCTGATCGGCGTCGCGCTGGCGGGTATGGCCCTCTGGCAGCTGACCGAGGCGATCTTCGGAAAGGCGGGTGAAGGCGGCCGCAAGCCCGGCAAGCGTGCGCTGGCGGCCGCTCGCTGCCTCTTCTACGCCTTCGTCTCCTATTCCGTCCTCGCCTATGCCGCCGGGGACAAGAGCAGCGGCAGCGGCTCCTCCGACCAGCAGTCCAACGACGTGACGGCCACCGTGCTGAGCTGGCCCGCGGGCCAGTGGATCGTCGCCGCCGTCGGCGCCGCCATCGTCTGCTCCGGGGTCTGGATGGCCGTTCAGGCAGCCCGGCACAAGTTCCGCAAGGACCTGAAGACGGGCGAGATGTCTGCCCGGACCCGACGTGTCGTCGACCTCCTGGGCGTCGTCGGCGGTGTCGCCCGCGGGGTGGTCTTCGCCACCGCCGGCGGCTTCGCCGTGGCCGCGGGGCTCAGCCATGAGCCGGGTCAGGCGAAGGGCGTGGACGACACCCTGCGCTCCTTCTCCCAGACGTCCGCGGGTCCCTGGCTCCTCATGCTCATAGCCGTGGGGCTGATCACCTACGGTGTGTTCTCCTGGGCCAGCGCCCGCTGGCGCAGGATCTGAGCGCCCCTGCCGCGCCCGCCGCGCCCCGTCGTGGGCGTCCGCGTTTGTGCCCTCGGACCCGGGGCAGGCGGGCAGCGGCGACCGAACCGGTGACCGCGGAGACCGCGGCCGTGGCCGAGGGCGTGCCACGATCTGGGGCCGTGAGCCCTAGCGATGACCCGTACGAACCCTGCCCGACGACCAAGACCGGTACGACAGGAGTGATCATGAAGAAGGCGGACGGGACCGAGGAGAGCACCCGGCGGATGCGGGACGAGGCCGAGCGGCTGGAACAGGAGGCGGCGCACGCCACCGACCCGGCGGAGCGCCAGCGGCTGACGGAGCAGGCGCTGCGGGTCAGGGAGACGAGCGAGGAGGTCAACGGCCCCGGCAGCGGAACCATGGACCCCATGTAGCCCCCGGCCGGACCCGTATTCGGGCGTGTCGCGTGCTCCGCGGCGGGCCGGGCGGCTTGCATGGTCGCCGGGCGAGGGCGCCCGCGATACGACTGGGGATGGTGCATGAAGGTTACGGACGTCATCGCCGACGGCTTCGGACGCATCCAGGAGGTGGTGCACGAGGTCGTGGACGGGCTCTCCGCGCAGGACCTCAACGCCCGGATCGACCCGGCCGCCAATTCCATCGCATGGCTGGTCTGGCATCTGACGCGGGTGCAGGACGATCACGTGGCGGACGCCGCGGATCTGGAGCAGGTGTGGCAGGCGCAGGAGTGGGCGGACCGGTTCGCCTTGCCGCTGCCCGCCGATTCCACCGGGTACGGCCACACCGCGCGGCAGGCCGGCACCGTCCGCGTCGACTCGGGCGAGCTGCTGCTGGGGTACTTCGAGGCGGTGCACGAGCAGACGACGCGCTTCGTCCGCGGGCTCGCCGCCGCCGATCTGGACCGCGTGGTGGACGAGGGCTGGGATCCGCCGGTGACGCTGGGGGTACGCCTGGTCAGCGTACTGGCCGACGATCTGCAGCATGCCGGGCAGGCGGCGTTCGTACGGGGTGTGCTGGAGCGGCGCTGAGCCCGTACGGCCGGTCTCCGCGAGGCGGCCGTACCCGTGAGCGAGAAGGGCGGGGCCCGCCGGTGAGGGCGGGCCCCCGGCTTACGCGCCGCTCGCTTCGAGCATCGCCTCGCGCTCGACGATCTTCACGCGCTCGCGGTCCTGGGGGACGCCCAGGGCCTTCTCGGCCGCGTCCAGGCGGTACCAGCCCTCCCAGGTCGTGTAGCGGACGCTCCGCTCGGCGAGGAAGGCCTCGACCGCCTCCGGTGCCGGAGCGGCCGGTGTGTGCAGGCGGCCGTCCGCGTGATCGGCCAGGAGGTTGGCGACGGTCTCGTTCGCGTCGCCCTTGGTGTGGCCGATGAGGCCGACCGGCCCGCGCCGGATCCAGCCCGTCACGTACGTCGACTGCAGGTGGCGGCCCGCTTCGATGACGCGGCCGCCCTCGTCGGGGACCGTGCCGGATTCGACGTCCCAGGGCAGCTTGGGCAGCTCGTCCGAGAGGTATCCGACGGCCCGGTAGACGGCCTGGACGTCCCAGGTGTGGAACTCGCCCGTTCCCTTGACGTTGCCGGTGCCGTCGAGCTCGGTGCGTTCGGTGCGCAGTCCGACGACCTTGCCGTTCTCGCCCAGCACCTCGCAAGGGGACTCGAAGAAGTGCAGGAACAATTTGTGCGGCCGGTCGCCGATGTCGCGGATCGCCCAGTTCTCCAGGGTCTTGGCAACCATGTCCGCCTGCTTGTTGGAGCGGCGGGTGGCGATCGAGCCCTCGTCGTAGTCGATGTCCTCGGGGTTGACGATGACCTCGATGGTGGGCGAGTGGTCCAGTTCCCGCAGCTCCATGGGGCTGAACTTGGCCTGGGCCGGGCCGCGGCGCCCGAAGACGTGTACCTCCAGCGCCTTGTTGGCCTTGAGGCCGGCGTAGACGTTCGGCGGGATCTCGGTCGACAGCAGTTCGTCGGCCGTCTTCGCGAGGATGCGGGCCACGTCGAGGGCGACGTTGCCGACGCCCAGGACCGCGACCTTCTCCGCCTCCAGCGGCCAGGTGCGGGGGACGTCGGGGTGGCCGTCGTACCAGGAGACGAAGTCGGCGGCGCCGAAGGAACCGTCGAGTTCGACGCCCGGGATGGCCAGGGCGCGGTCGGCGGTGGCACCCGTGGAGAAGATCACGGCGTCGTAGAACGACTGCAGCTCGTCGAGGCTGATGTCGTTCGGGTAGTCGACATTGCCGAAGAGGCGGACCTGCGGCTTGTCGAGCACCTGGTGCAGGGCGGTGATGATGCCCTTGATCCGCGGGTGGTCGGGAGCGACGCCGTACCGGATCAGCCCGAAGGGTGCGGGCATCTTCTCGAAGAGGTCGATGGACACACCGGGCTCGGCGGCGGCCTCTGACTTCAGGAGCGCGTCGGCGGCGTAGATTCCGGCGGGGCCGGCACCGACGATTGCTACCCGCAGGGGGCGAGGCATGAGAAGGGTCCCTTCGAGCGAAAACAAGCTGGATCAAGGGAACCCTAAACTAAGGCATGCCTTACTCGGCACCCGGTGTGCACTTATGACCCCATAAGCCGATCTTATGGCTGGCCCAAGCCCCCCTTGGGTACGGTCGGCGCGCCCGCTGCGGCCGCTCCCCGGCCCGCCGCGCCCCACGCGGTCAAGGGGAACCCGCTGGTCAGCGCGCACGCCAGCTGACAGACTGAAGCGCTTGAACACCCCAGGAGGACAAATGGCAGACGAAACCGATACCCCGCAGGACGAATCCCCGGCGGATGAGGCCAAGCGCAAGTTCCGGGAGGCCCTGGAGCGCAATGCCGCCAACGCGCAGTCCCAGCAGTCGCACCAGAGCCGGGCGAAGGTCCAGGGTTCCAGCAGCGGCCCCGGCGGCAAGAACAAGAAGGTCCGCCGCAAGACCGGCTGACCCTCGTACGCGAGGAGCTCAGTCTCGCCGTCGCGACGGCGGGACCGGGCAGCCGTACCGCCGCGCCGGACCACGGGCGGCCACTTCAGGTGATCAGACCGGCCGCCTCCCGGCGCGCCTCGCACAGCCAGCCGGCCCGGGTGGACCCGGCCGAGTCCGTGACCGTCCGAAAGACGCGCCGGCGGATGTCGGTGACTCCTGCGTACGGCAGCACACAGGCCGACCAGATCGAGCGCAGCGGGTCTCCGAACTCGCTCGCCTCCCGGTCGGCGGGGGTGTCGGAGGTGTTCAGGACGAGCGCCCGGCCGGCCTTGAGCAGGCCCTGCGGTTCGCCGTCCGCCGCGCCCAGCTTGTAGGCGACTCCCGGCACGAGCACGCGCTGCACCCAGCCGGTGAGCACGGCGGGGGGCATGCCCCACCAGTTCGGGTGAATGAAGACCAGGGCGTCCAGGGTCGCGACCTCGGCACGGTGCAGGGCCACCCGGGCATCCGCGGCGCCACCGGCGTCGCCGACGGTCCCGGTCTCCTCGGCCGACAGCAGCGGAGGGAAGCCCTCCGCGTACAGGTCGTGCGCGATGACGTGGCAGCCCCGTTCCGCCAGTTCTCCCGCCACGGCTTCGGACAGCGCATGGTTGAAGCTGCCCTGCCGCGGGTGTGCCAGGTAGATCCCGACGCGCATGGTGCGCCCTCCAGTCAGTCGGCCGACGGCCATCATCTCCTGCGGGGTACGCCGCTGGGCCACCCGGGTGAGGGGTGATAACCCCTGGCGCCGCGGGGAGTTGATCAGCCTGTCCCGCCGGGGGCACCTCCCATGCGACCTGCGAACAGAAGGATCCTCCAGATGCTCAAGAAGTTCATGGCCACCGCCGCGGTCACCGCCTCCGCGCTGGGAGCGGGTGCAGCAGCAGCAGCCCCGGCGATGGCGATCGGCAACGACAACGGCGTCAACACGGTGAACGGCAACGGCGCCTCGCAGGTCTACGGCAACCAGGAGACCAAGGGCGCCATGAGCCCGCAGCTCAGCGCCGTTCAGGGCTCCCTGAACAAGCTCTGCGTCGGGCTGCCCGCGAGGGTCAACGCCCAGTCGATCGTGGGGATCATCCTCAACGTCGGTGTCCAGGACATCAACGTGCTGGCCAACCCGCAGCACCAGCAGTGCACCGAGAACTCCACGCAGGGCAAGGGCGACGACTCGCTCTCGCACATCGCCGAGAACATCCCGGTCCTCTCCGGCAACCTCTCCTCGGGCAGCTGACGCCCGACGCCTTGATCGGACGCCTCGATCCGACATCGCACAACGGCTCCCGCGCCGGCGTGACGCGCTCCCTAGCGCCACGTCGGCGTCGTCGTACGGGCTTTGAGCGAACCGGAGCAGATTTGGTCTAGACCTTGACAGGTTCAGACCACTTCGATTCAGTGGCGACAGCCGCCGCCCCCACGGCGACTCCCCCCACTGAAGGAGCAGTTACGTGATACGTGCGCTTCGCCGCCGCGCCCTCGCCCTGACCGCCGCCGCGGCCGTGACGGCCGGCATCGCCATCGCCTTCCCCTCCTCCCCCGCCGCCGCGGCAGCCCCCTGCGCCACTCCGTGGGGCGCATCGGCCGTCTACACCAACGGCATGAGCGCCTCGCACGACGGGCGCAACTGGCAGGCGAAGTGGTGGACCCAGGGCGAGAGCCCGGGCACCACCGGACCGTGGGGCGTCTGGTCCGACCAGGGCGCCTGCGGTGGCAGCGGGGGCCAGGAGCCGGACCCCGGCCCCGGTGACCCGTCCGGATTCGTCGTCTCCGAGGCCCAGTTCCAGCAGATGTTCCCGAACCGGAACCCCTTTTACACCTACAACGGCCTCGTCGCGGCGCTCTCCGCCTACCCCGCCTTCGCCAAGACCGGTGACGACACCGTGAAGCGGCGCGAGGCAGCCGCCTTCCTCGCCAACGTCTCGCACGAGACGGGCGGGCTCGTGCACATCGTCGAGCAGAACACCGCCAACTACCCCCACTACTGCGACGCGAACCAGCCGTACGGCTGTCCGGCCGGCCGGGCCGCCTACTACGGCCGCGGCCCCATCCAGCTGAGCTGGAACTTCAACTACAAGGCGGCGGGTGACGCCCTCGGCATCAACCTGCTCGCGAACCCGTACCTCGTCGAGCAGGACCCGGCCGTCGCCATGAAGACGGCGCTCTGGTACTGGAACACGCAGAACGGCCCCGGGACGATGACCGCCCACGCGGCCATGGTCAACGGCGCGGGATTCGGCGAGACGATCCGCTCCATCAACGGCGCCCTGGAGTGCAACGGCGGCAATCCCGCCCAGGTCCAGAGCCGCGTCAACACCTACCAGCGGTTCACTCAGCTGCTCGGCGTGACCCCCGGGAACAACCTGACCTGCTGACCCGTCGGTCCACCGCCCGGCGCGCCGGCCGACTGAGGACCGCGTTCCTCAGTCGGCCGACGGCGTGCGCAGTGCGGTGGCCAGCTGGGCGCGCGAGCGTACGTCGAGTTTCTGGTAGATGCGCGTCAGCCGGGCTTCCACCGTCTTGACGCTGAGGAACAGCTTCGCCGCCGCCTCCTGGTTGCTCGCCCCCCGGCTGACGAGCAGGGCGAGGCGGGCCTCGGCCTCGGTCAGGGCCGCGGCCGCCTCCGTACGGCTGCCCTCGCCCACCGCGGCCGGCTCGGCGGCCAGTTCCGTCCAGGGGTCGGCCCCGGCCAGCTCGAAGACCTCGGCCGCCGCCCGCAGCGCGGCGCGGGCGGGCGCGCGCCGGCGGCGGCGGCGTTCCACCCGGCCGAGGGCGAGCAGCGTACGGCCGCGTTCCAGGGGCAGTTCGAGGGCTGCGAACCGCTGCGCCGTCTCCGCCAACAGGCGGACGGCCTCGTCCGCTTCGCCCCGCGCGGACAGGCACAGGCCGCGGGCACGGTCGAGGGCGGCGACCACACTGTCCCGTCCGAGCTCGACGGCCACCGGGCGGACGGAGCCGAGCAGTTCGGCGGCCGGGGCCGGTGCGTCGGCCGCGATCAGCGCCTCGGCGAGCTCCCCGTGCCAGCGCAGGACCGAGGGGTCCACCACCTGCTGGGCGTACTCCAGTTCCGCGACGCGGCGCAGGGTGGTGACCGCCTTCGCCGCCTCTCCCGTGGCGAGTTCGACCAGGCCCAGCGCGTGCAGGCTGCGGGAGAGGAAGACCTGGTCGTGCTCCTCCTGCGAGGCCTGGATACCGCGCCGGGCGTATCCGGCGGCGCGGGCGAAGCTGCCGCCCATGGTCTCGGCCATGGCGGCCACGTACCAGGCGGGGCCGGGCGAGAGCCCCGCCTCGATCGTCAGCTCCAGAGCGCGGCGGGCGTGCGCCGAGGCGGCCGCACACCGGCCGCTGCGCAGTTCCACTTCGGTGAGGCTGCGCAGGACCTCGAAGACGTCCTCCGCCGAGCCGGTGCTCTGGACGGCGGGCAGGAGGACCAGCAGCTGCCGGCGGGCGTCGGCCAGGCGGTCGTCGAAGAGTGCGTGCCGTACGGCGAGGTACTGCGGCGCGTTGCGCATGCCGAGCGGCACGTCGGGAGCGGGGAGGGCGAGGGCCTCGGCGAGGATGGCTTCGGCGTCGGGGTCCCCGAGGATGCGGCCCATGCGGGCCCTGACCGTCAGGGCCATGGCCTCGGCGACCTGGTCGCCGCCGCGGGCGGCGAGCCGGCCGGCTGCGGCGGCGGCGTCGCGGGAGCGGACCGGGTCGCCGTCACTGAGGTTGTGCTTCCAGGCGATCCGCAGCTGCACCGCGGCCTGGAGCGAGGGGTCGCCGGCGGCGTCGGCCATGGCGCACGCGATGGTCTCGTCCAGGGCGGCCAGGGCCTGCCCGGCGGCGTCGATCACGGCGAGGCGGGCGCGCACCCGGTCGGCGGGTGAGGCGTCGCGGGCCAGCACGGCCCGGGTGGCGCGGCGGGCGAGGTCGGCGCGGCCGGCCCAGCCGGCGTCCTCGGCGGCTCCGACGAGGCGGGCCAGTTCCTCGCCGGGCAGGTGGGACGGCGTGCGCTCGGCGGCGAGCAGGCCGAGCTCGGCGGCGAGCGCCCGCTGCCCCCGGCGGCGGCAGGCCGCGGCAGCCGCGGTGATCTCGGCGGCGAGCCACTGGTCGGGGGTGTCCACGGCCAGCGCCCGGTGGCGTACGGCCTGGACGGGATCGTCCACGGCGGCGGCCAGGGCGGCGTGTCCGGCGGAGCGTTCGGGCCAGCCGGCGTCCGCGGCCAGGGCGGTGGGCAGCGCGCCGGCGGTGAACTCCACTGCGCCGTCCTCCCCCACGGTGACCAGAGCGGCCCGTTCCGCTTCGGCGAGCTCGGCTTCGGCGTCGGGGCGCCCGGCGCGGCGCAGCAGTGCGACGGTGGGACGGGCGGCGAGGGCGGCCAGCAGCAGGGTGCGGCGGGCGCGGGCCGGGGCGGCGGAGAGCAGCCGGCGGGCGACTTCCCGGGCCTGTCCGGAGACGGGCAGGGTGTCGGCGTGGTGGGCGCTGCCGTCGCGGGCCTCACCGAGGGAGTGGCCGAGGGCGAGGGCGAGGCGGGGGTTTCCGCCGCTGGCCTGGTGGATGCGGCCGGCGAGGCGGGCCGGGAGGCCGCGGCGCACCAGCAGCTCGGCCACTTCGTCGGCGCCCAGCGGCGGGACGGGTATCTCCGGGGTGCCCGGGCCGCAGAGGGCTTCGCCGACGGAGGCCCCGCCCTGGACGCATTCGGCCACGAGGACCCGTACGCCGGGCGGGGTGAGGCGCAGCGCGAAGCGGAGCAGGCCGGTGCTCTCGGCGTCGAGCCACTGGGCGTTGTCGAGGACGAGCAGGACGGGGCGGCGGGCGGCGAGGGTACGCAGCACCTCTACGACGGCGAGGCGCAGTGCCACGTGGTCGCGGCCCGCGTCGGGGGCGTCCGCCTCGCGGCGCAGGAGGGCGATGGCGGTGCGCTGGGGGCCGGAAAGCCTGTCGAGGGCGGCGTACGGGACGGAGGCCAGGAGCGCGGCCGCGGAGGCTTCGGGGATCCACTGGTCGGCGGCCTCGGGTGAGAGGCGCAGCACGGTTTCGCGGCGGCGTTCGGCGGCGGCGGCGATGGCGCGGGCCACTTCGGTCTTGCCCGCTCCCGCCGGTCCGGTGAGGAGGGCGCGGCCGTGCGCGGCCAGCGCGCGGTCGACCGCCTGGATCAGTTCAGCGTGTCCGACGCTTGTGTCAGCGTGCCCCGTCGCCGCCACGCACCGCCACCAGCCTCTCGGTCCCCAGTTCCTGTGCCTTTCCTGTGAGAGGCGACAATACGAGGTCGGATGGCGGGCGGGTCCGGATTGTGACGCAGAAATCAGTCACGTGACAGGAAAGCCCGGCGGACCTGCCGATACGAGGTGTATGGGCAGGTCCGACGGGCTGTGTTGGTCCGTACTATCGGGCCGTCAGGCGGAGTTGGCGGCCGGACCGGACCCGTTCGGGTCCGGTCGGCCCCGGTCTCTCGGACCGGATCAGAAGCCGAGGCTCCACGAGTCGATGTAACCGGCGTCGGAGGCGGCCACGTCCTGGACGCGGAGCTGCCAGGTGCCGTTCGCGGGCACGGCGGAGGCGTCGACCGTGTAGGTGGTGATCACGTTGTCGGCGCTGTCGCCGGAGGAGTTCTGCAGGCGCTTGACGACTGCGCCGGAGGGGCCGACCAGGTCGATGACGAGGTCACCGCGGTAGGGGTGCTTGATGTCCACCGACACCTTGAGCGTGGCCGGGGCGTTCCCGGTGCGGCCCGAGACCGTGATCGAGGAGGAGACGGCGCCGCCGTTGTCCGGGATCGAGACGTTCATGGTGTTCTCGTGCACCGGGATGGTGGCGCCGGAGGTCACGGCGTTCACGGTCGCGGTGGCGTCGGCGAGACCGGCGCCGCAGCCGCCGGTGCAGGTGCCGGCCAGCGGACGGGCGTTGGTCTTGATCGCCGACTCGACCTGCGCCGGGGTGATGGCGGGCTTGGCGGCGACCAGGAGCGCGGCGAGGCCCGCGACGTGCGGGGCGGCCATGCTGGTGCCCTGGTAGGGCTTGTAGTTCTCGGCCCCGGGGGTGCTCGCGCCTGCGTTCAGCGTGGAGAGGATGCCGTTCTCGGGGGTGGTGATGGTGCCGGGCGTGTCGGTGGCGCGGCGGGTCTCACCGCCCGGGGCGGCGATGTCGATGACCGTGCCGTAGTTGGAGTAGAAGGAGCGGTCGCCGGTGCGGTTGCTGGCGGCCACGTTGATCACGTTGCCGCAGCTGGCCGGGGAGAAGCCGCTGGCGTTGGCGTTGCTGTTGCCGGCGGCCACGACGACGGTCGTACCGCGGCTGACGGCCGCGTTGATGGCGTTCTGGTAGCTGCTGCCGCAGGTGCCCGAGCCGCCGAGGCTCATGTTGATGACCTTCGCGGGGGTGGCGTTCGCCGGGACGCCGGGGACGGAGCCGCCGGAGGACCAGGTGATGGCGTCGACGATGTCCGAGGTGGTGCCGCCGCACTTGCCGAGCACGCGCACCGGCTGGATCTTGGCGCCGTACGCGATGCCCGCGATGCCCTTGGCGTTGCCCGTGGCCGCGGCGATGGTGCCGGCGACGTGCGTGCCGTGCCACGAGGAGCCGCTGGCCGGGGAGCCCGTGCCGCACTCGCCCGCCGCGGTCCAGTCGCCCTGGTCGGCCGGGTTGCCGTCGCGGCCGTTGCCGTCACGGGCGTCGGTGGAGCTGGAGATGAAGTCGTAGCCGGCGACCACGTTGGCGGCGAGGTCCGAGTGGGCCACGTAGCCGGTGTCGATGACGGCGACGGTGACGCCGGAGCCGGTGGTCTTGTCCCAGGCCGCGGGCACGTTCATACCGGCGACGGGCTCGAAGAGGTCCCACTGCTTGGCGTACTCGGTGTCGTTCGGGGTGGCCATCGCGTAGGCGCGGGAGTCGGCCTCGACGTAGGCGACGTCCGGGTCGGCGCGGAACTGCGCCATGACGTCGGCCGCGTCCTTGGGGGCGAGGGTGCCGCCGAGGTCGACCAGAGCGGCTCCGGTGCCCAGGCGCCGCTCGAACTTGGCCTTCTCGCCGGCCTTGCGGCCCTTGGCGGCGGCGTCGTCGGCGGCCGCGGTGTTGGAGGTGGCCTCGGCGGCCGTGGACTTGTACCCGACGATGAGGTTCTCGACCGGCGCGGCGGGGGTGGCGACCGTGGCGGCCGGAGCCGGGGCGTCGGCGGCGACGGCCACGGAAGCGGTGGCCGTGGCGGAGCCGGCGAGCAGGGTGACGGAGATCGCCACCACGGATATGAGCCTACGTCTGGTTGCGTGCACGGTATCCCTTTCGCGGGCCGTTTCCGGACGGGTCCGGAGCGGCCGGTCGGTGCAGTGTGGGAGGTGTATCGGCGGCCGCGGGGCCGGGGGGAGCTGGTCGGACTCGTCCCGGCCGCCGCCGCGCGCCACGTTGCTCCGGCCTCGACGGTGAGACCGGACAACGGCGATGACCGGCGATCCGCCGGGCCCGACGGCATCGCGCCATGTGGGGTTGGCGCGTGGACCGGTGGGCCCGGGAAGATCGCCGGTGGGCAGACAGTAGGCAACGCGGGGATGAACTCGATACGGGGAAAACCCTTGTCCGCCCCCTGCCGCTCCCCCGGGTCACCCTCTGCCGGGCGTTCGCCCCCTGCGCTCAGCGGAGCCGGGAGCAGCCGACGGTGAAGGCGTCGGCTAAGCCGAGCGCGGGCGGCTGGACGTGCGCAGGGCGGGGTGTGCGCGGCCCTGCCAGTGCCGGAGCAGGCGTCATGACCGGTTCCCCTCCCCCGTCCTCTTCGCCGGGTACCGGCGTTCCTCCGGTTGACCTACCGGGGCGAGGAGAGCTTACGGAAGTAGGTCCAACTGGTTTCGTTCGGGTCGGTCCACGCCTCCGGGGCGTGGGCGAATTGGGGCTGGTTGTCGCGGATGTACGCGCGGGTGCGCTCGGGAACCTCCGCGTAGGAGCCCAGTTTCCGGCCCCGGCAGTGGAAGGTGAGGCCGCCGGGGCGCTGGCCCTGTTCCATCCACGGCAGCCACGGGGACATCCGCGTCCAGGACATCGTCGAGGGGACGCTCGCCGCGTCCGTGGTGAGGGCGCTCGCGGGGGCGAAGAACTGGAAGAGCTCCAGCGCCCGGTAGGTGTCGTCCGCCGAGTTCGCCGGGAAGTCCGCGACCGGGAGGGGCGAGGGATAGGCGAGCGGGATCTCCAGGCTGAAGCAGACCTGGTCGCCGAGCTCGGTCACGGGGATCGGGAAGGGCCGCCACCGCTGGTTCGCCGGATCGTTCCAGACGTGGACGACCGGCTTCTCCTCCCAGGTCTCCATGATCTCCCGGGTGCGCGGGTCCAGGTAGAACGCCGCCTCCCGGGAGAGCAGTTGGTAACCGCCGCTCTCCTCGTCCGTGAGGAGGCGGGCGACATTGAGCCCTTCGAAGCCGAAGAGGCGCCGGTAGGGCTCCTGCGGGGCCCAGGAGTAGACGTCACCGGACCACCAGAAGGCGACCTCGCCGCCGTCGAGCGAGGCGCGGGTGCGGGCGAAGGCGTGCAGGAGCTCAGCGGGCGTCATACGGCGTACTGTGCCAGTCCGCCGGCGCCGGCCGCGGCGATCTCCCGGCTTTGAAGGGAACCAGGCCGCGGTCCCCGGCCGGCGGGGCGAGCGTCCGCGCCGGACCGTTCAGGCGAGGCGGACGGGGAGCTCGTACAGGTCGTTCTGGGTCAGGACCGGCTTGTTGCGCAGTTCCCCGGGCCTGACGGCCAGGGTGAGGCCGGGAAAGCGGGCGTAGAGGGCCGGGAGGGCGACGAGGGCCTCCAGCCGGGACAGGGCCGCGCCGGGACAGACGTGCGGGCCGTGACCGAAGGAGATGTGGCGGTTCGGGGTGCGCGTGACGTCGAACTCGCCCGCCGTATCGCCGTGCTGCTCCTCGTCGCGGCCGATGGCGCCGAAGGAGACGATCAGTCCCTCGCCCTTCGGCAGCACCCGGTCGCCGACCTCGATGTCCTCGGCGGCGAAGCGGATGAGTACGTGCGAGGTCGGGGTGGACCAGCGCAGCGTCTCCTCGATGACGTTCTCCCAGGGGACCTCGCCCTTGAGTACGAGCGCCCGCTGCGCCGGGTGGGTCTCCAGGGCCACGACCGCGTTGACGATGAGGCTGATCGTGGTCTCGTGGCCGGCGGCGACCATCAGCTGGAGGGTGTTGGTGATCTCCTCCGTGCTGAGGCGGTCGCCGTCCTCGGAGGCGGCGATGAGCGCGCTGGTGAGGTCGTCGCCCGGGTTCTGGCGCTTGGACTCCACGATGCGGGAGAACAGCGCGCCGAGGTCCGCCATCATCCGCGGCACGTCCTCGGGCAGCGTCTGCGTGGAGAAGAACTTCTCGAACAGCGCCTTCATCAGCGGGTGGTCGGCCGCGTCCACGCCCATCAGCTCACTGATGACGCTCATCGGGAGCGGGTAGGCGAACCCGGCCTTCAGATCGACGCTCTCGCCGGGCGGCAGCGCGGCCAGCCGCTCCAGCATGCCGTCCGTCAGCGCCTCGATGCCCGCCCGCAGTTTCTCCACCCGGCGCACCGTCAGCGCCTGGGCGACCAGCGTGCGCAGGCGGCGGTGCTCCTCCCCGTCGACGGTCAGCATGGACCGGCCGGGATTGACCAGCCCGATCAGCGGCCAGTCCGCGGGTATCTCACCGCGCCGCCAGGCGCCCCACACGTTGATGTCCTTGACCACGCGGGAGTCCGTGAGGAGTTTGCGCGCCTCGGCGTGCCGGGTGACGGCGTAGACGCCGACACCGCCGGGCAGGACGACCCGTACGAGCGGGCCGGCCGCGCGCAGGGCGGCGCTCTCCGCGTCGAGGTCCGCGACGAAGGGGTCCAGGGCGATGGCGGCGGGGCCACCGGGACCGGCGGCGTGTTCGGTCGGGCACGTCATCGGGTCGCTCCTAGGGCGGGGGTGGGCGTGTAGGTCACGGGCAGTTCGGACAGGCCGCGCAGCCAGGGGGACGGGCGCCGCGCGAGGGAGGAGGCGGGCACCGCGAGGTCGACGTCCGGAAGCCGGTCGAGGAGGACTTCGATGGCGGTGCGCGCGATGACCTCGGCGACCTCCTGGGCGGGGAAGGGGCACCGGTGTTCGCCGTGCCCGAAGGAGAAGAAGGCGTTGTTGCCGCCGGTGAGGACGCCCGCGTCGGTGCGTACGTGCGGGTCGGCGTTGGCGGCGGCGAGTCCGAGCAGGAGCAGGTCGCCGCGGGCGATGCGCTGCCCGCCGAGGTTGGTGTCGCGGGAGGTCCAGCGGCCGGCGACGTTCTGGGTGGGGGTGTCCTCCCACAGCACCTCGTTCATGGCTTCGCCGACGCTGTGGCGGCCGCCCGCGAGGGAGGCCTCGAACCGGTCGTCGGTGAGCATGAGCCGCAGCGAGTTGCCGATCCAGTCCGCGGTGGGCTGGTGGCCGGCGGCCAGCATGACCATCAGGTCCTGGGCGATCTCGTCCACGGTGAAGCCGGACCGGTTGGCGAGCATGCGGGAGGCGACGTCCTGGCCGGGCGCGGCCTGTTTGGCGGCGAGCAGCGCGTACATCGACGACCCGAGGTGGCGCTGGCCGTCCAGGGCCCCCTCCCGGCCGTTGATCATGTCGTTCATGGCGGTGACGAGGCCGGGGCCCTGTTCGTCGGAGAAGCCGTAGATCCGGGCGAGGACGCGCAGCGGCAGCAGCATCGCGTACTGCCCGACGATGTCGCAGGCGCCCTTGCCGCACACCGCGTCGATCAGTTCGTCGGCGAACCGCTCGGCGTGGCCCTTGAGTTCGAAGGGGTCCACCGACTCCAGGGCGTCGCCGATCACGGCGGCCCGCTGCCGGTGGCGTTCGCCGACCGTGTACAGGATGGAGGGCTGCTTGCGGCCGATCATGGGCAGCAGCGGCCAGTCGGCGGGTATGCGGTCCCACTGGTTCCACAGGTCGGAGTCGCGGGAGAAGAGCACCGGGTCGCTGGTGACCTGGTGCAGTTCGCGGTAGCCGAGGACCAGCCAGGCCGGTACGCCCCCGTCGAGGACGACCGGGGCGACGGCGCCGTGGTCGCGCCGCATGTCGCGGTACAGACCGGTGGGATCGGTCTGGAACCGGGGACCGCTCAGGGGAACGGGCGGCGGCTCGTGGGCGGCTGGGCAGGTCACGGGGCGGGCTCCGGGGTCTTCGACGGGTTCTGACGGACGGCCGTCTGCAGGTGCTGGACGAGGGAGATCAGGACGTGCTGGGCGGACTCGCGGGAGCGGGCGTCGCAGAACACCAGGGGGACGCCGTCCGGCAGGTCCAGGGCCGCCCGGACCTGTTCGGCGGTGTGCCGCTCCGCGCCGCCGAAGTCGTTGCAGGCCACGATGAAGGGGGTGCCGTGGTGTTCGAGCCGGTCGATGGCGTACCAGGAGTCGGCGAGCCGGCGGGTGTCCACGAGGACGACGGCGCCCAGCGTGCCGGAGAAGAGCCGGTCCCACAGGAACCAGAACCGCTCCTGGCCGGGGGCTCCGAACAGGTAGAGCACGTTGCGGGCGTCGAGGGTGATGCGGCCGAAGTCGAAGGCCACGGTCGTGGCGTTCTTGCCGGCGATGCCGTCGGTGTCGTCCACGGCCTCACCGGCCTTGGTCATCGTCTCCTCGGTGTTCAGCGGGCGGATCTCGCTGACCGACCGGACCATCGTGGTCTTGCCGACACCGAAACCGCCGACGATCACGATCTTCAGACCGTTGTCGGCGGTGCTGTGCAGGGTCTGGCGGGGTTCCCTCGGGTCAGAGGTTGCGGAGTCCAACGAGCACCTGCTCCAGGATGTCGAGGTCGGGAAGGCGGGCCGTCGTCACAGAACGCGGATGGCGGGCGCTGACGCGGCCCTTGCCGAGCAGGTCGGCGAGGAGGATCCGTACGATCGACACCGGCAGGCGCAGCTCGGCCGCGATCTCCACGACCGCCGTCGGGTACTGGCACATCCGCAGGATCGCCGCGTGTTCGGACTGCATGCCGGGCACCGGTTCGTATTCGGCGACGATCAGCGTGACGAGGTCGAAGGCATCGGAACCGGAGCGGCTGCGGCCGCCGGTGAGGGTGTAGAGCCGGTCCGGGGAGTCGTCCCGGCCCGGCCTGCTCCTGCTCATCCCCGGGGCCTCGCGATGAGGTGCTCGCCGAGCTGCTCGACCAGCTCCGACATGTTGTGGCCCACCAGTCCGGCGTCGGCGTCCTCGGCGGCGACGAGGGCCAGGTGCGCGCCCTCACCGGCCTCGACGATGAAGAGGATGCCGCCGTAGAACTCGGCCATCGCGGAGCGTACGCCGCCGGTTCCGTCACCGAACTCGATGGAAGCGCCGTGCGAGAGGCTCTGGATGCCCGCGGCGATCGCGGCGAGCTGGTCGGCCTGGTCTACGGAGAGCTCCGGGGTGCGGCACAGCTTGAGGCCGTCGCGGGAGAGCACGAGGGCGTGCCGGGCGCCGGGGGTGCGCTCCAGGAGGCCTTCCAGGAGCCAGCTGAGCGTCTCGTCGGTGGTGGGGCCGGTCATTCCGTGTTGCCTTCCGGGTGCGGGGGTTCGTGCGGGGACGGCGGCGTGGGCGGGGCGGATGCCGCGGAGGCGCCGCGGACCGCCTGGCGGAAGCTGCCGAAGCGGGCGGCCGAGCGGGACGCGCCCGTGGGGCCGGTGGGTGTGGCGGCCGTGGGCGTGGTGCCGGGCGGTGTGGTGCCGACGGGTGTGGTGCCGGGCGGTGTGGTGCCGGCGGGTGTACGGGCCGCCCTGCCGGCGGCGTCGGGGCCCTGGGGGTGGGCGGCCGCCAGGGTGCGGCCGCGCTTGCGCTGCGGCAGACCCCCGGTGGGGTCGGCCGGGGATTCCAGCGCCGGGCGCTGCCCGGCCGGGATGGCGCCGGCTCCGGCGGCCGTACGGTCGTCCGCGCGCCCGGCGGCGCCGGGCGCGGCGGGGGTCGCGGGCAGCGCGGCGCGGGCAGCGGGCAGGGCGGCGGGCGCGGGGGCCGGCGTCGTGCCCGGTGCGCGTTCCGGTGCGGGCGCGGCTTCGGCCGCAGGACGGCTGATCAGCTCCTGCGGGAGCATCATCAGCGCGCCCGTACCGCCGCGCGCCGAGGGCCGGAAGGAGACCGTCAGCCCGTGCTTGCGGGCGAGGCGGCCGACCACGGCGAGACCGAGCCTCGTGCCGGAGAGCCCGGCGAGGTCCAGCGACTCGGCGGTCACGGCCTGTTCGGCGCGGCGCAGCTGGACCTCGCTCATGACCAGGCCGCTGTCCTCGACGGTGATGATGATCCCGGCCGGTACCTCCTCCACGTAGACGTGGACCTCGGCGGTCGGCGGGGAGAAGTTCGCGGCGTTGTCGAGGAGTTCGGCGAGGGCGTGCATGACGCCCTCGGCGGCGTGCCCGGCGACGGCGGCGTCGCTGGTGGAGTGGAGCCGGACCCGCTGGTATCCGCCGATGCGGCCCATCGCGCCGCGCAGGATCGATTCCATGACGATCGGCTTCGCCCAGCGGCGGCCGGAACGGGCGCCGGTGAGCACGGCGATGGAGTCGGCGAGGCGGCCGGCCTGGGCCGTGCGGTGGTCGAGGTGCAGCAGGTCGCCGAGGACGTCCTCGTCGGCGTGCCGGTGCTCCATGTCGCGGAGGTCGGCGAGCATGCCGGTAGCCAGGGCCTGCATCCGGCCGGCCGCGTTGGCGGCGGCCGCCATGGCCGCGGCCCGCCCGGACTGGGCGCGCCGCAGTTCATTGCCGAGGTGCTCGCGGGAGGCGCTCTGGGCGGTGACCAGCTCGTCCAGTTCGGCGGCGTGCGCGCTGCTCAGCCGGTGCAGTTCGGCGGCGTGCGCGCTGCTCAGCCGGTGCAGTTCGGCGGCGTGCGCCTCGGCGAGCCGTGCGCGCTCGGCGGTGTGCGCTGCCGCGCCGCGCGCCGCGTCGGCGGTCAGCCGGGCGAGGTGCGCGTCACGGGCGGCCAGTTCGCCGCCGAGGCCGGAGACCCGGGCGCGCAACAGCCGGGTGGTGTGCGAGGACCAGGTCACGGTGAAGGCCGCTACGGCGAGGAGCAGCACGCCCGCGCCGGAGAACCAGCCGAGGGGGACCCGTACGGAGGGCGGGGCCGCGGCCACCGCCGCTGCGGAGAGCGCGCCCGCGATCACCGCGGTGATCAGCAGGGCCAACGCGGAGGGCCGAAGGGGGGAGGGCGGCGCCGTCATCAATCAAAGCCTCATACCGGGCGTATATGGAGGAGAGGGTTCCTTTAGGTAACGAGGGCCAACTATAGGAGAGTTGCTGATCGTTTTGGAAAGGTCTTGGCGATTATTACCTTCTGTAGTGCCCGATAAGGACTGCCCTGAAGGCATATCCCACCGTTACGGCGCGCCATAACTCTGCCTCACATCGGCCTCCAGGCCCGGCGAGGGCAGGTTCGGCCGCGACCCCGGGCAGGACGATCATCACATTGCGGTGCATGACATCCTGTGACGTCACAACTCGCCGGACGGAATCGGCGGACGTCCGGGGAATATGGGGAAGGTCCATGAGGCTCTGCTTTCTGGTGGAGGAGCACTACCGCCACGACGGCATGCCGAACGAGGTGGTCAGGCAGCTCATCGCGTGGGGACACCAGGTCGATGTCGTGCGGCCCGGTGGCTCGTTGCTGCGCGTGTCCGAGGCCGTCGACAGGGGCGCGCACGACGCGTGGGTGCTCAAGACGGTCTCGGGCGGGCCGGGCCTGACCCTGCTCGAAGCCGCCGCCGCGGCCGGGATGACCACGGTCAACGACGCCCGCTCGATCCGGGGCGTACGGGACAAGGCGCTGGCCGCCGCCATCGGGGCCGACCGGGGGTTGCCCCTGCCGCCGACGTACGCGGTGGCGCGCCCCGAGCTGCTCAGGGAGATACCGGCGGCTCAGTACCCCCTCGTCGTCAAGCCCGCCGACGGCAGTTCGGGGCGAGCCGTCCACCTGGTCCCCTCACCGGGGCGGCTGGAGGTGATGCTGCCCCTCCTGGCGGGCGAGGGCATGCTCATCGCCCAGCCGTACGTACCGAACACCGGCACCGACATCAAGGTGTACGCGGTCGGCGGGGAGCTGTTCGCGACCGAGCGCTGCTCGCCGCTGCATCCGGACCCCTCGGTGGGGGAGCGCCGCGTGCCGCTGTCGGCGGAGCTCGCCGCGATCGCCACGCAGGTGGGGGCCGTGTACGGACTGGACCTGTACGGGGTCGACGTGCTGCTGGGCCCGGACGGGCCGGTGGTCGTGGACGTGAACGACTTCCCGAGCTTCCGTCAGGTGCCGGACGCGGCTGCGCGGGTGGCCCGCGCGGTACTGGGGCTGGCACGTGCGGGCGGCTCGGCGGTCGCCTGTCCCCCGCCCCGCACGTTGCCCGTGTCCATTCCGGCGCAGGCCGTCGCGCGCGTGGGCGACAGCGTATGAGGATCGGCCTGATCACGCCGGAGCCCGGACATCCGCTGCTGGCAGCGGCCGCCGCAGCCCTGCGGGAGGGCGGGCACGTGGTGGAGGCGGTCGATCCGAGCGCTCCGGGGCACGGCGCCGCTTCGCCCCCGGCCGACGTGTACCTGCTGAAGTCGCGGACTCCGCAGGCCCTCGGCCTCGCCCGGTCCCTGGAGCGGCGCGGCGCGCCCGTCGTCAACTCGGCGGCGGCGACCGCGCTCTGCCAGGACCGCACGCGGATGGCGGAGCTGGCCCTCGGGGCCGGGCTGCCCTTCGCGGAGACGAGCACCTACGACTCCCTCGCGGCGTGGGCCGCCACCGCGCCCCGCGTCCCCTCCCCCCTGGTGGTCAAGAGCCGCCTCAGCCGCAGGGGCGATCTGGTGGCGCGGGCCGATGATGGGCAAGCGGTACGGGAGTTGGCGGCCGCGTGGCCGCGGGAGCCGGTCGTGGTCCAGGAGTTGGCTCCCAACGACGGCTGGGACCACAAGCTGTGGGCGATCGGGGGCCGGGTCTTCGCGGCCCTGCGCCGTTCCGAGCTCTCGCCCGCAGGCCGTGGCCCCACGCTGCCGCTGGCGGTGAGCGAACCGGCGTCGCGGTGGGCGGATCTGGTGCGCGAGGTCGGCGCCGTCTTCGCCCTCGACGTCTACGGCGTGGACATCGTCGACACCGGTGGCGGCCGACCGCTGATCGTGGACGTCAACGCCTTCCCGGGCATCCGCGGCCAGGCCGGGGCCCCGCAGGCCCTGGCCGCGCTGACGCTGCTGCGGGCCTGCGAAGCCCGGGGGGCGTCGGCACCGTAGCCGCGGCGCCGGGGCCTCACGCGGCACCCGGCGCGGAGGGGGCCGGCGGCCGGTTCAGGGCCGCCGCGCGCGCCCCGGTCAGCGGTGAGGGCTCAACGGCGGTCCGCGGCGGCGTCGCCGCCCCGGTGCGGGGCCCCGTCCTCCCTGGGACCGGCCTCGGAACCGGGGCCGTCGGCGGAGGGGCGCGGACGGCCGCGGCCGCGCAGGCGGATCACGGCGAAGACCGCCCCTGCCACGAGGACGGCCGACACGGTCAGCAGCCAGACCGGAATGCCGTCGCCCACGGTGAGCAGGCGCTCCCGGTAGACGGTCCGCCGGTACGGGGTGTCCTTGGCGGTGGCGCGCAGTTCGTGGTCACCGTCGATGCGGCTCGGTTCGGGGAACTCCTGCTCGATCGCGGTCAGGAAGACCGGTGCGCCGCCGGCGAGTTCGGCGAGCGGGCCGTCCTCGGGCGCCACCCTCCCCGCGAAGGTCACCGCGGGCGCGGATCCGCCAATCCGGGAGCGGGGCTCCATGCGGTGGTCGGCCAGGACGTACAGGCGCAGGGCCTGGGGCGTCGTCGCCATCCGGGACAGCCGCATCGGATAGACGAGCCGGTCGCTCTCGAAGCGGATCTTCAGCGGGTCCAGATCGCCCCGCAGGGGCTTGCCCTGCTGCCGGGGGGCGAGCCGCACGGCGACGTACTCCCACTTCTGGTCGACGTAGGGCTGGAGTTCGGTGCCGAGCCGGTCGGGGAGCCGGAAGCCGTTGGTCTCCAGCCAGTTCCGCAGGGCGTCCGGGTCGGTTGCGGTCAGCCGCGCGACGTCGAAGTCGCCCAGCTGCTCACGGCCGACGACGCCGACCGAGGGCTCGCCGCTCCCCGGGAGCGCCCCGGCGACGCCGTCGACGGGGCTGAGGGAGAAGGGCCAGTCCTTGTTGCGCGGCCAGAAGTAGCTACGGGTCTTGCGCTCGGGCAGGGTCAGCCGGGTGAGATCGCTGAACATATCCGGGTCGCCCAGCTCCACCGTCGCCCGTCCCGGCACCGGCATGATCCATGCTGCCCGCCGGGCGTCGCCGCGGACGCTGAACCGCATCACGATCTGTTCCGTACGGCCGTCCCAGCGCACGACGGAGGTTTCCCGGTCGACCCCGATCGCGGACTGGCCGTCGGGGATCATCGCCCCGCACCCGCAGGCGTACGCCGGGCTGATGAGCGAGCCCACCTGCGTCGCGAGCAGGGCGAACAGCAGTGCCAATATTCTTCGTTTCATCCACACGGGGTCTCAGACGGCCGCCCGCGGCATCCGGTTCCGTACATTCCCCTCTCTCCGGCACGGCGGTGCGGGCGGGAGGGTGCACAGACGGGCACCCGACGCCCAGGTGAGACGGGCCGGGCGGCCGCGGCGATCGCCCCCGGCAGCCAGTCCACGGCCCGGCGGAAGCCGAAGCCGAGCCGGACGGCGTGGGCCACCGCACTCAGTGGCCCGCGCCGTCGCCGCCCTCCCGGGCTTCGCCCTCCGTCAGGTCACGCAGCCGCCGCTCGGCGGTGACCGCCGCGCGGTGGGCCTCCTGCGCCGCCCGTCCGGCCGCCCGGTGCTGCTCCTCCGCCTCGGCCACGGCGGTGTACGCGAGCTCCCGGGCGGCCTGGGCCCGGTCGACCTCCGCCTCGGCGGCCGTCGCCTGCTCGCGTGCCCGCTGCCGCGCCGCCTGCGCCTGGCGGAGTTCCTCCTCCCGGGCGGCGGCGGCCTGCTGTGCTTCCCGGACGGCGGTCCGGGCCGCCTCCAGGCGGGGGTCGGGCCGGCGGTCGGCGGCCGGTGGCCGGGAAGCCGCGGCCCGCCGGGCCTGTTCGGCCTGCTCGGCCTGCGAAGGCCCGGGCGGCGGCACGGCCCCCGGGTCGATGCCGGGGAACTCCGGCACGGGGGCCGGGGCCTTCACGAGCCGCCCCGAAGCCCAGGCCTCGGCCGCCTCGGGCCCGGCGAGGACCGCGTACAGGATCTGCTCGACCTCCCGCAGCACCGTCTCGGAGGCCGGCGCCCCGGCTTCGTCCGTCAGCCGCAGCGCCTCCCGGGCCAGCGCGCCGATCACCACGTGCTGCTGGTGCGACAGGGCCCGCAACTCCTCCCCGTTCAGGGACCGGTGCGCCGCCCGCAGCGCCTGCCCGAGCTGGAGGAACTGCTCGACCTCGGACGGCTTGCCCCGTACCAGCAGGTTCGAGGCCCACGCCGCGAGCGTGGGACGCCGCAGCGCCGCGATCCGCTTCGCCGCCGCCCGGTCCCCGGCCCGTTTCGCATGGGCCGCCGCCTCGTCCCGCGCCGATGTGAACCGCGCCGGGGGCAGCCCGTACAGCTCGTCGATGATCTCTTCCACATCCACGCCGCCCACTGTCCGCCATCACCGCCCGGGTAGGAGGGACCGGGTCCGCTCCGCGCGCCGCACGCAGGGGCACGCCCGTGCCCCAGGTGAGTGACGAAGATCGCCGGAACGGGTCAGTGGCACGGCCCACGCGGGTGAAGCACGGGCCGCCACCGGTTTCCACCCGGGCCTGAGCCCGTTGGGGGTGCCATGAACACTCCGATAAGCGCCCCGATACTGCCCGCGGCCGCCGCCCCCGCCGACCTCGACTCCGTGGTCGAGGCCTGCGTGGAGAGCGGACCCGACTCCCTCCCCCGCATACGGTCCACGCTCCACGACGGTGTGCTCACCGTCAGCCTGGCCGGCGAGTTCGACCACTACACCTGTGCTCCCCTGCGCCGCCTCCTCAAAGAGGGCGCCGCCCGCGGCGCCGGCCGACTCGTCCTCGACGCGGCCCTGGTCACCTTCTGCGACTCGGCGCTGCTGAACGCGCTGGACCAGTGGGCCGACTCCGGCCGCCGCTGGGAACTGGCCACCGCCTCCCGGTCCGTCCGCCTGCTGCTGGCCGTCGCGGCCCGCGCACGGCTCGCGCACCCCGGTCGCCGACGCGAAGGGGCGAACGCATGACCTTCACCGCCCTGACCGTGATCCCGCTCCTCCTCGCCGCCGTCCTGACCTGGCGGCTCCCCCCGCCGCCGACGTAGGCCGCGCACGCGGTCGCGGGTGGCGCCCTGCCCCCGAGCCGACCCGCGAGCCCGTCCGTCACTTCCGCGGTGCGGGGGTCGTTAGGGCCTGGGGGTTGTCTCGGGGCGAAGGGATGAGGGTATGCGGCAGTTTCCTCTGGAGATGCACGACGTGGCACCCGGTCGGGTGGTGGAGTGGCGATTGCGGTCCACGGCGGAGGAGGCGGGTGGCGGGGGCGAGACCTCCGGCCGGAGGGCGTCCTTCAACCAGGACAAGCACTTCACGGTCGCCGAGGAGAGCCGCGCGGCCGACGACCCCGTCGCGTCCTGGCTCGCGGTCACCTTCGAGGTGACGGGTGTCCTGGACCAGCCGGCCCTGGCGCAGGCACTGCTCGCCTTCGTCCAGCGGCACGAGGTGCTGCGGTGTGCGTTCCGCCGCCTCGCCGGGGAGTTGGCGTGCGAGCCGCTGGACCCCGCCGAGCTGACCCTGGACGCCGAGCACGTGGCTGTCTTCGAGACCTCCGAGCTCCTGCGTGATTTCCTCGTCGAGCGGTTCAGGCGCAGCATCGACACCCTTTCCTGGCCGCTGTTCACCATGGGCGCGGTGCTCCGCGAGGGTTCCGCGACGGTCTACCTGGCCTTCGACCACATCGTCTGCGACGGCATGTCGATGCCGATCGTCGTCCACGAGGTGCTGACCGCCTACGAGGCCCTGTGCCGCGGCGAGGACATCGATTTGCCGCCCGCTCCGAGCTACCTCGACTTCGCGGAGGAACAGCGCCGCCGCTACCTCTCCATCGACGCCGCGGACGAACGCCTGGACTACTGGAAGAGCTTCATCGGGCGGGAAGGCGAGTTCTTCCCCCGCTTCCCGCTCGACCTCGGTGTGGAACCGGGCCGGATGTATCCGATCGTCAACGAGGCCTCCCTGCTGCTGGACGCAGCCGAGGCGGAGGTGTTCGAGAAGGCCTGCCTGACGGTCGGCGGCAAGCCCTTCATGGGCGTGCTCGCCGCCGTCGCCGTCTGCCTGCGCAAGGCGGGCGGGCCCGGCGTCTACCGCGGCTTCATGCCGGTCAGCGAGCGCGGGCGGGGCGCTTGGACCCAATCGGTGGGCTGGTTCGTCAACACCATGCCGATCGAGTTCGACGCCTCCCCCGGCCGGGACTTCGCCCAGGTCATGGCGGGGGTGCGGGCCGGATTCACCGAGATGATCAGCCATATCGACGTGCCGTTCGTCCGCGCCTGGGAGCTGCTGGCGCCCGATGAGTTCGCCGCCCGTTCCTGGCCCTACCCGGTCAACTTCTTCTCGTACATCGACATGCGCAAGTGCCGGGGCTCCGAGCGGCACGAGGAGTGGCAGCCCACCACCCATGTGTGGTCGGCGCGCGCCAACGGGGCCTGCTCCTGGTTCCACCGGGACGCGGACGGGCTGCACATGAACTCCATCTACGTCGACACCGCGGCCGCCCGGCGCACCATGGGCGACTTCCAGGAGGCGCTGCGCCGGACGGTGCGGGAGCTGGCCCGTTCCGGCGGATTCGGCCGGCCCATCGCGCTCACCGCACCGCGCAGGTCCGGGCGCACCCCGCTCGACGTGGCCGCGTACGCCCGCCTCCGCTGAGCCGCTGCGGCGGACAACAGCGGCGGGACGGGAGCGGCGGGACGGGAGCGGGGCGTACACGTCACGGGCCGTCGCCCGACCAGTCCCAGTGGGTGGAGCCGGCCGCGCGGCGCCGGTAGTGGGCGCGGCCGCCGGCGCCGAAGCGCCCTATCTCGGTCGGGAGGCGGACCTCTTCGGCGCACTGGGCCTCGCTCCAGCTCGTGATGTCGAGGAGAAGGCCGTCGAGCGGGCCGCCGACGAGTTCGCCGTAGACATGGCCGGGGCGGGGGCCCGGATCGGGGTCGTCGTGGTCGGCGCCGTAGATCCGGCGCCGGAGCATGCTGTCGTCCATGTGGATCAGCCTTGCAGGCACCACTGACAACGGGGTGGCGGAGGCCGCCCGAGTCCGCGCGCGGGCCCTGGATCGGTGCGCGGCGCAGTACGCGCCCAGCCCCTGGACCGGTGCGCGGCGGCAGGTGCGGCGATGATGGGTGCGGCCTTCCCGGGCAGGGGAAGCACGGACGAGGAGCACCGCACATGGCACGTCGGGTACACCAGCCCCTGGAGGACCAGGAGTTCGACTTCATCCTCTCGATGGCGTCAGGCCCGGTCCTGGCCTATTTCTGCGGCAGCTGGCCGAAGGCCGTCGAGGCGTGCCGCGCGATGGACGCGGTCGTCGGCGAGCTGGCCCAGGAGTACGGCACTCGGTTCACCGCCGTGCGCACCGATATGACCCGCTGCCCCGGGCCCACCCGGCGCTACGGCGTGACCGGCGCCCCGACCGCCGTCCTCGTCAAGGACGGCGAGGCGGTCGCGAGCCAGGCCGGGCCGATGACGCGCGAGGAGCTCCGGGGCTTCCTGGACGCCCACCTCTGAGCGGGCGCTCCCCGACAGGGGGCCGTATGGGCGAAGACGGGCGATCTGGCCGGAACTGGCATGGATAGATAGGTGCCTTAGGCATGTAATGGAGTCCGGAATGAGACGCAACCATCGCGTGCGAGGTGCTCCATGTACTCCATGTCAGACATCGTTGACTTCCCCCAGGACCGGACCTGCCCCTACCATCCACCGGCCGCCTACGAGCCGCTGCGCCAGGGGCCGCCGCTCTCCCGCGTCACCCTCTTCGACGGCCGCTCCGTATGGGTGGTGACGGGACATGCCGAGGCGCGCGCCCTGCTCTGCGACGGCCGGCTCTCCGCCGACCGCCAGAACGCCGCCTTCCCCGCCCCGACCCGGCGTTTCAAGGGCCTGCAGAACCGGCGCACCGCACTGCTCGGGCTCGACGATCCCGAGCACAACACCCAGCGCCGGATGCTGATCCCCCGCTTCACCCTGAAACGGACCGCCGCCCTCAGGCCGCAGATCCAGCAGACCGTGGACCGGCTCATCGACGAGATGGCCGCCGAGGGCCCGCCGGCCGAGCTGGTCGGCGCCTTCGCCCTGCCGGTGCCTTCGATGGTGATCTGCGCCCTGCTCGGGGTTCCGTACGAGGACCACGAGTTCTTCGAAGGGCAGTCGCGCCGGCTGCTGCGCGGGCCGGAACCGGCCGATGTGGAGGAGGCCCGGCAGGAGTTGGACGGCTACCTCCGCGACTTGATCGAACGCAAGCGGAAGGAGCCCGGCGACGGGCTGCTGGACGAGCTCGTCGCCAGGCGCCTGGAGACCGGCGAGGTCGATGCCGAGGACCTGGTCGCGCTCGCCGGGATCCTGCTCATCGCGGGCCACGAGACCACGGCCAACATGATCTCGCTCGGGACGTTCACCCTGCTGCGGCACCCCGAGCAGCTGGCCGAGCTCCGCGCGGATCCGGCCCTGCTCCCGGCGGCCGTGGAAGAGCTGATGCGCTTCCTGTCGATCGCGGACGGGATGTTGCGGGTGGCCACCGAGGACGTGGAGATCGGCGGGGTGACGGTCCACGCCGACGACGGGGTCATCTTCTCCACCTCCGTCATCAACCGCGACGAGGCCGTCTTCGCCGAGCCGGACGCCCTGGACTGGCACCGGCCCGCCCGCCACCACCTGGCCTTCGGCTTCGGCATCCACCAGTGCCTGGGCCAGAACCTGGCCCGCGCGGAGATGGAGATCGCGCTGGGCACGCTGTTCGAGCGGCTGCCGGGGCTGCGGCTGGCAGCCGAGCCGGACCGGATCCCGTTCAAACCCGGCGACACCATCCAGGGCATGGTCGAACTGCCCGTGGCGTGGTGAGGGCGGTGCCGGACGTGCGTCTGCGCATCGACATCGACACCGGCGTCTGCATCGGCGCCGGTCAGTGCGCGCTGACCGCTCCCGGGGTGTTCACCCAGGATGACGACGGGCTGAGCGAGCTGCTGCCCGGCCGCGAGGACGGCAGCGGCGGCGCGCTGGTCCGCGAGGCCGCCCGCGCCTGTCCGGTCTCCGCCATCTCCGTACGGGAGGCCTGAAACCGTCTCCGTACGGGAGGCCTGAAACGCGGGTGGGGCCGGGGCCACCGCCGGCCCCGGCCCCACCCTTCACCGCGCGGGGACGGGTCAGTCGATGCCCTGGGCGAACCGGAAGAAGCGGTCCGGGTCGTAGGCCCGCTTGACGGACCGCAGGCGGTCGTAGTTCTGCCCGTAGTAGGCCTGCCGCCAGTTCGTCAGGGCCGGGTCCATGTAGTTCTGGTAGGACCGGTGGTTGGAGTACGGGTCCATCGTGGTGAAACCGCCGTCCACCCAGGCCTGGGCGCGGTCCTTGTCCTCCTGACCGGCGTCCGGTCGGGTCAGCCCCACCGAGTAGCCGGCGTTGAAGAGCGCGTCGCGGTGGACGAACGCGGTGGCGGACGGGGCGAGGTCGTTGATCTTGCCGCCGTAGGCGAAGAGGCCGAGGAAGCGGAACTGACCGGGCCGGACATCGGCCGTGAAGGCTCCCATGGCCGCTTCGGCCGCGGAACGGGTCCATGCCGCGGGGAAGAACATGTTGCGGCCGGTGGAGTAGTTGTCGCGGGGCAGCTGCGCGTCGGGCGAGTAGCCGATCCGGTGGCACTCGGTGACGGTCTTCTCCCCGCAGCCGAAGACCTTCATCATCGCCTGCTGGTAGGGCAGTTCGGTGACGGTCCGGCTGGTGCTGGGCCGGCCGGCCGCAGTGACGAACCGGTCGAGGGCCCGGTCGCAGTCGGCCTTGGCACCCGCGTAGGCCCCGGTGAGGACCACGTACGGCTCGGAGCCGGCGGGACCGTCGGTCGAGAGGAGGAACAGCAGCTCCGCGGCGAGCTCCCGGGGCGCGTCCTTGATCCACTCCTGCCAGGCCAGGATCACGTCGACGGCGTCCGACCAGCGGAAGTTGAGGTTGTAGCTGGTGAGCGAGGGTATCTGGACCGGCCGTATCTCGAAGTTGGTCACGACGCCGAAGTTGCCGCCGCCGCCACCGCGCAGGGCCCAGTACAGGTCCGGGTTCTCGTTCTGCGAGGCGCGCACCGTGCGGCCGTCGGCCAGTACGACCCGGGCGGAAACCAGCCGGTCGGAGCCCATGCCGAACTTGCGGGACGCGAAGCCGAGACCGCCGCCCTGGAGCCAGCCGCCGACGGCGACCGTGGGGCAGGTTCCGGACGCCACCTGGATGTTGTAGGGGGCCAGCGTGTTCAGGACGTCGACGCCCTGGCTGCCGGGGCCCAGGTGGACGGTGTCGCCGGGGCGGACGCTGTTCATCCGGGAGACGTCGATGACCAAGCCCGGGGTGGTCGAGTAACCGGCCGCGCTGTGGCCGCCGCTGCGCACGGCGGGGGTGAGGCCGTGGTCCCGGGCGAAGCGGACACAGGCGGCCACATCGCGTTCGCTGGTGCAGTAGGCGATGGCCTGCGGGTGGATCACGTCGAACTGCGCCAGTTGCAGTTGCTTGGCCGTCTCGTACGTCGCGTCGGCAGGCAGGACCAGGCGGCCCGAGAGGCACCCCTGCAGGGTGCTCCAGGGCGGGGTGCCGGCGGCCTGCGCCAACACCAGTCCGCCGGTGCCGACCGTCAGTGCGGCAGCCGCGCCGACGCCGGCTCCGGCGCGGATGAGCGAGCGCCTGCTGATCACTGGACCACACTCCGTTCCGTCCTGGCATGCAGGACATGGGCGTCCTGGCGAGCAGGACGAGGACGTTGAACAGATGCAGCATCGGGGACGGACCCCCGGACAGGGGACGCGTCGGCCCGCAGTCCGTCACAACGCCCGCAGGTGATCACTTTCGGCCGGACGCCACGAGGCCCGGGACCCCGCCCGCCGACGCCCGAGAACCGGACACCCCGAGGCCCGGAGGCCCGGAGCTCCGCCCGCGACGCCGGAACCCGACGCCCGGACGCCCGAGAGCCCCGCCGGACGGACCGGCGGGGCTCTCGGCACGGGCTCGGCCCGTGAAGCGGCGCTGGGGGGCGTTAGAGGGTGACCACCCGCTCAGCCTGGGGGCCCTTGGCGCCTTGGGTGACCGCGTACTCGACCTTCGCGTTCTCCTCCAGCGACTTGAAGCCGCTGGACTCGATGGCGGAGAAGTGCACGAACACGTCGGGGCCGCCGTCGTCCTGCTGGATGAAGCCGAAGCCCTTCTCCGAGTTGAACCACTTCACGGTGCCTGTTGCCATTGGTGCTGATCCTTCTCAACGTTCCACTGCGGGCCGCGCACGCGGCCGTTTCCGATCCTGCCCAACGGTCCGGCCGAGCACACGCCGGACGCGGCCAACCGGGTGCGCGTCGGACAATCGAACTTCTGGCCGCCGCGTCGGCGGATCGGGGGAACCGGAGATCGGCGAGCCGTGGTCCGAGAGCCGTGGATCGGCCCGGGAACTGGGCGCCGGGGGCCCGTAGCCCCCGCTGGTACCATGGGCGGTTGACCATCTTGTTCTTGCTTCGAAAGGTTCTGCATGAGGAACCCGTCAGCTCATGGGCGCTTCGGTGTGAAGGCCGGGGTGAAGGCCCCCGCCAAGGGCGGCGCCGCCAAGGCCACCCGGACCCTCGGACCGCAGGGCGAGTTCGCGATGCCCGCGACGAAGACGCCGGCGCTGCCGCCGGTGGCATCGTTCTCCGAGCTCGATCTGCCCCTTGAGCTGATGGAGACCCTGGCCGGCCTCCAGGTGAAGGACCCCTTCCCCATCCAGGCCGCGACGCTTCCCAACGCGCTGGCGGGCCGGGACGTCCTCGGCCGTGCGCAGACCGGCTCCGGCAAGACCCTCGCCTTCGGCCTGGCCCTGCTGGCGCGCACAGCGGGACAGCAGGCGGACCCGAAGCGGCCGCTCGCGCTGGTCCTCGTACCGACGCGCGAGCTGGCGCAGCAGGTGACCGACGCCCTGACCCCGTACGCGCTGGCCCTGAAGCTGCGGCTGGCCACGGTGGTCGGCGGGCTCTCGATCGGCCGGCAGTCGGGCGCGCTGCGCACCGGCGCCGAGGTCGTGGTGGCAACCCCGGGGCGCCTCAGCGACCTGGTGGGCCGCCGTGACGTGCACCTGGAGCGCGTGAAGATCACCGTGCTCGACGAGGCCGACCAGATGTGCGACATGGGCTTCATGCCGCAGGTCACCGAGATCCTCGACCAGGTGCACCACGCGGGCCAGCGGATGCTGTTCTCGGCCACCCTGGACCGCAATGTCGATCAACTGGTGCGCCGCTACCTGAAGGACCCGGTCTCGCACTCCGTGGACCCGCAGTCGGCCTCGGTGGGCACCATGGACCACCACGTGCTGCACATCCACGCGGCCGACAAGTACTCGACGGCGACCGAGATCGCGGCCCGCGACGGCCGGGTGCTGATGTTCCTGGACACCAAGCACGGCGTCGACCAGTTCACCAAGCACCTGCGGGCCATGGGCGTCCGGGCGGAGGGGCTGCACAGCGGCAAGTCGCAGCCGCAGCGTACGAGGACCCTCGCGCAGTTCAAGACGGGCGCGGTCTCGGTCCTGGTGGCGACCAACGTGGCCGCGCGCGGCATCCACATCGACGACCTCGACCTCGTGGTCAACGTCGACCCGCCCGCCGACAGCAAGGACTACCTGCACCGCGGCGGCCGTACGGCCCGCGCGGGCGAGTCGGGCCGGGTCGTCACCCTGGTCACCCCGAACCAGCGCCGCGACATGGTCCGGCTGATGTCCGATGCCCGGATCCGGCCGACCATCACGCAGGTGCGGTCAGGGGAGAGCGCGCTCAGCCGGATCACCGGCGCCAAGGCCCCGTCCGGGGTGCCGCTGGCCGGCGCCGCGCCGACCGACGCCAAGGGCCGGCCCTCGGGTTCGGACCTGGGCTTCCGCGGGATGGGCACCCGGCCCGGACGGCCGGGCAAGGGCAAGGAGTCCCGCAAGACCATGGAGGCCCGGCAGACCGCCGAGGCCCGCCGCGCGGCCCGGGTCCGCCGGGGCCAGTAACGCCCGTACGCCGGCCCCCGGGCCGGTGGCGCCGTACGGCGGCGGCCCGGTCGGTGACGCCCGTACGGAGGCGGCCCCGGCGCGGTGTGGAGGGCTGCCCGTCAGCGGCGGCGACGGCGCCGCCAGGCCACGATCTGGCGGGTGAGGACCGGCGGCAGCACGTCCTTGGCCAGCCTGCGCCAGCGGCCACCCGGCCTGCCCGGCGCGGCGGGGGCGGGCGCCTCGACCGGCCGGTCCGGCTCGGCTACGGGGTGCAGCGGCCGCGGCGGCTCCGGCGGGATCGCCTCCTCGTCCATGACGCGGACCACCGGCCGGCCGGCGATCACGTCCACGTCGTGCGAGAGGTCCGTGCGGCCCTCCAGCCAGCTGAGCAGCGCGGCCTGGTGGGGTGCGGGATCGTCCCACGTCGCGTACAGCTTCAGGCCGGACACGCAGATGGGGCGCAGTTCACCGGTGACCACCGCCGTCCAGACCGCGGCGGCGACGCCGGGGCAGTGCTCGGAGCGGTAGTCGTCGAAGACCACCACGGCGCCAGGGGCCGCCACCAGGCGGGAGGACTCGATGTCCGTGACGACGTGCTCGTAGAGATGCGAGGCGTCGATGTGGACGAAGCGGCAGCTCGCCGGGCGCACCTTTTCGGCGACGACCGAGGTCGGGGCCTGGATGACGGTCGGCAGGCTCGTGTGGAAGGCCAGGTAGTTCGTCTCGAATCCCCGGCGGGTGAGCGTGGGATACGACCACCGGTTCTCCGCGAGGTTGGAGTCGTCCGTCGCAGGGGAGTCGAAGAGGTCGCAGACCGTGAACTCCTCACCCTCCCGTAGGTAGCGGCCGAGGAAGATCGTGCTCTTCCCCATGAAGGCGCCGAGCTCCAGCAGGTCACCGGACTGCTCCGCGTCCGCGTTCTGGCGGGTGAGGAACCAGTCGAAGAGCACCTGGTCGGACGCCCAGAACCAGCCTTCGACCTCGCCGTAGGCCTTGGGGGCGGGCAGGGCCGGTTCGCCGTCGGGGGTGGTGACGGGAACCTGTGAGACGTGCGACACGGAGAGTCATCCTCCAGCGGAATGGCATCGGTTCCAACGCTGATACCCGGCCGGGTAACGGAACCCTAGCCCCCGCACAGATGTGTGGCGAGACCTCTGCGGAGTAAAGGTGGATCAGGTCCGCACACCGCCGTTCGCGCGGCGGCGCAGGCGCTGGGCGGCCGCGGCGGGTACGGGGGGCGGACGCGAGGAGGCGGAGGGCCTCGTACGAGGTCAGCGACCGGGCCGCGGTGCGCTGGCACCAGTCGGAGGCGGTGGTGAGCTCGGCCGGGACCGGGGGTCGCCACGGGTGATGGCGGTGAGCAGCGTGCACTCGCGCAGCGTGCGCTCCAGGAGGCCGCGGCCCGCCAGCACGCCGGTCACGGCGGCGGTCCAGGGGGTGACAACGGCGCTCTCGGCCGTCATCCGGTCGGGATCGCGCAGCACGGCGGCCACGGCATCCGGCGGCTCCTGCGCGGAGCTCGCCCGCCCGGGGCGGGGGTGGGGACGGGCGGGCTTCGGCTTCCCGGAGCGTGCCGGGAAGCGGAGGGCCGGACTGCGCTGGGCGCCGGCCCTTCGCACCCCGCCGGTCAGATGTCCTCGGGTGCCTCGCGGAGCCCGTGGTCGTGGGCCTCGTACGTCTCGTGCCCGCCGTGGCCCCGGCCCGTATCGTGCTCCGGCTCGGGCAGCGGAGCCCCGGTCTCCAGCAGCGTCTTGAGACTGGAGGCGAGCATCGGCCAGGCGCGGGCGCACATGCCGATGAGTGTGCTGCCCGGTTCGAAGCCCTCGTGCAGGATGGTCAGCCGCGCGAGGGTGTCACCGACCGGCTCGATCTCATAGGTGACCTTCGTGCGCCGCTCCTTCGCCAGTTCGGCCCGCAGCTCCTCGTCGATCCCCACCGCGGCCGCCCACTGCGGGCTGAAGGTGTGCCACGTGTAGGAGAGCCGGCGGTCCGGGACGCAGTCGAGGACCACCTGCGCGGGGTCGCTCGTGCGGCTTCCGCGCGCGACCCAGTCCATCGGCGAGCCCACCGCCCAGTCGGTCTCGAAGCTCAGGCCCCAGTACCGCCGGGTGAAGGCCGGTTCGGTGAGGGCCTGCCAGACCCGGTCGGGATCGGCCTGGATGTACACGGTGTAGGTGATCGCGCTGTCATTCATGGCCCCATGCTGCGCGACCACGGCCCGTGGACGCCGGATTTCCGTATTTTCCGGATCACGGCGATGCCCGCGGCCCTGCGTCCAGGCACCCGGCCCGACACGGGTGCCACCAGCGGGCGCCTCCTGCGGGAGCTCCGTGAGCCGCCTGCGGATAGGACGGGGCAAGGAAGGGCGGACGCGGGCGGTGTGGACCGCGGCGAGCTCCCGGTGGCCGGCCGGACGGCGGTGAGGGGGCCGCGATCCGGGCGCGAGCCCCGTACGCCTGCGGGCTCATCCCACGTTCCCGACCGCTCGTCATCACCGGCCACGGCCTCGTCGGACAGCTGCGGCATCGGAGCTCCGTTAGCCGCGGGCGGAGCCGCCGGCTGTGCGGCAGCGGCCGCCGTCCCGTCGTTGCGGCGGCCGATGTAACCGGACTAACACCGTCCGCTTTGCCGCCCCTATACCTCCTTATTACCTGGTTATGCCAGGCTTGGTACCTTCCCCGGGCGGACCGGCGGCATGAAAACCGCCGGTCCGACCATTTCAGCCGGACCGAGGAGAGAGCGACAGATGCGACCTGCTTCCCCTGGGGGCAAACGGGCTTCCACCGGCAAGCGGTGGACCCCGGCGGGCCTCGCGGGCGTGGCCGGCGGCGCCGCGGTCCTCGGTTTCGGCGGGCTGTACGCCGCCGGGCTCCTGCTGGCCGGTGGGGACGTCGCCCCGGGCACGAAGGTGCACGGCGTCGACATAGGCGGCATGAGCCGGTCCGCGGCCAGCGAGGTGCTGGACCGCAAGCTGGGCCCGTCCGCCGCCGCCCCCGTCGCCCTGCGGATCGGCGAGCGTACGGAGGAGGCCGCTCCGGCCGCCCTGGGCCTGTCCCTGGACACTGCCGCGACCGCCGAGCGCGCCGCGCGCCCCGGCTCCGACCCCTTCACCGTCATCGCCCGGCTGTTCTCCTCCGGCGACCCCGATGCCCGGCCGGTGGTCCGCTTCGATGAGAAGACGGCCCGTGCCTCCCTGGAAGACATCGGGAAGAAGACCGGGCAGCCGGTCCGCGAGGGCTCCGTAGCCTTCGAGAAGGGCAAGGCCGAGGCGGTGCGGCCGGTCACCGGCATAGCCCTCGACGTGGACCGCTCCCTGGCCGCGCTGCGCGCCGCCTACACGGGCGGCGCCCCGGCTCCCGTCACCCTCCCCGTCACGCGGACGGAGCCGCGGATCGGCCTCCAGGAGACGGAGCGGGCCCTGAAGGAGTTCGCCGAGCCCGCGATGTCCGCCCCGGTCACCCTCACCGTCGCCAGCCGGCCCATACCCGTCGGCCCCGCCGTCCTGTCCAAGCACCTGACGATGAAGGACGACGGCCAGGGCCGCCTCTCCCCCGGCCTCGACTCCGAGGCGCTGCTCGAAGACCCCGCCGTCGCCGCCCCGCTGCGGCAGGCCACGCCCGGCCCCGCCGAGGCCGAGCTCCGGCTCGACGGTAACGACCGGGTCGTCGTCGCCGAGGACGGCCGGGCCGGCCGCGAGGTCGTCAAGCAGGACCTGGGCAAGACCGTGCTGCCGCTGCTGACCCGGACCGGCGAGACCGCCCGTACCGGCGAGGTGGCCACCGAGACCACCGCGCCGCGGCTCACCAAGGACACGGTGCCGCAGCTCGGCATCAAGGAGAAGCTCTCCTCCTTCACCGTCAACTTCGAGCCGGCCGCCTACCGCACGACCAACATCGGCCGGGCCGCCGAGCTGATCAACGGTTCGCTGGTGCTGCCCGGCGAGACGTGGAGCTTCAACCGCACGGTCGGCGAGCGCACGAAGGAGAACGGCTTCGTCGACGGTCTGATCATCAACAACGGCCAGTACGAGAAGGCCGCCGGCGGCGGGGTCTCGGCGGTAGCGACCACCGTCTTCAACGCGGTCTTCTTCGCGGGCGTCAAGCCGGTCGAGTACGGCGCCCACTCCTTCTACATCGAGCGCTACCCCGAAGGGCGCGAAGCGACCGTCGTATGGGGCAGCCTCGACCTGCGCTTCACCAACGACTCCGGCAAGGCCCTCTACATTCGGGCCCAGGCCACCGAGTCCTCCATCACGATCACCTTCCTGGGCACGAAGAAGTACGACGAGATACGCGCGGTCCAGGGCCCGCGGACCAACATCCAGGAGCCGGCGGAGCGCAAGGGCAAGGACCCGAAGTGCGAGCCGCAGTCCCCGCTGGAGGGCTTCGACGTGGCCGTCGACCGGGTGTTCGTGCAGGGCGGCCAGGAAGTCAAGCGGGAGACGATGAAGACCCGCTACACGCCGCGCGACAGCGTGACCTGCGAGGCTTGAGGCACGCGGACACGGGGGCGACTGCCCGGGGAGTGGCGTGGGGCGGGAACGACGTGGCGGGGAGCGGCGTTGTGAGCATGACGGGCTGGGGAGTCCGGGGAGTGACGTGGTGCGGCATGACGGGGTGGGAGTGACGTGGCGGACAGTGGCGTGGCCGTGGGGGCCGGACGGGGCGGGGCGAAGCCGGTGACGGGGACCGGGGGCACCGCGGGCGGTGAGGCCGCGGGCACGGCGGTGGCCGAGGCGGCGAGCGCGGCGGGCGGTGAAGCGGCGAACGCGGCGGGCGTCGGAGCCGCGGGCACGGCGGGCGGCGGAGCCGCGGGCACGGCGGGCGGCGGAGCCGCGGGCACGGCGGGCGGCGGAGCCGGCCCGGGTCGGCTGGCGGGAGTCGACGCCGTACGCGGCCTCGCCGTCCTCGGCATGTTCGCCGTACACGTCGGACCGAGCCCGCAGCCGGAAGGCGCCGGTTACCTGCTGGTCGCCGCCGACGGACGCGCGCCCGCGCTCTTCACCCTGCTCGCCGGTTTCTCCCTCGTCCTCGCGCAGCGCGGCCGCGGCCCCACCGGGGGACCCGAGGGCTGGGCGCAGCGCTACCGTCCGCTGCTGATCCGCTGCGCGATCATGGCCGCGCTCGGCCTGTGGCTGGCCTCGCTGTGGCCCGGGATCCTCGTCATCCTGGCCTTCTTCGCCGTGTACTTCCTGGCCGCGGAGCCCTTCACCCGGCTCTCCACGCCCGTACTGACCGCGGTCGCGGGTGTCTCGGTGGTGGCGGGCCCGCTGCTGTCGTTCCTGCTCGGGCCGGTGTTCGGGTACGAGGCCTCCGGGCGGGGCGCGGTCCCCGAAGCCACCGGTCTGACGAGCTGGGCGGGGCTGGGCGAGATGCTGTGCGAGCTGCTGCTCACCGGCGCGTATCCGCTCGCCACCTACTTCCCGTACGTTCTGGCCGGGATGGCCCTGGCCCGGCTGTGCGACGTACGCAGGCGCGCGGTGGCGGTGCGGATGGCGGTGTGGGGTACGGCGGCCGCGGTCGCGGGCTACGGTGCGGCCTGGCTCGCCACCCACGTGTTCGGCGCGCGGGAGCGGCTGCTGGAGGCGATAGCCGTGCACCACCCGCAGGCCCTGGCCGCCGCCGACCCGGTCCGCGAGGTGCTGCGCGGGCAGTACGGGGCCGTGCCCAGCACGTCCTGGGACTGGCTGCTCGTGGCCGACCCCTACAGTCAGACCCCGCTGGAAACGCTCGGCAACGCCGGCGTCGGCTGCGCCCTCATCGGCCTGTGCGGGCTGCTGGCGCGCCGCCGGGCGGGCGTCCGGCTATTGCGGCCGCTCACCGTGCTCGGTGCGATGGCGCTGAGTGCGTACGTCGTCCACGCGCTGGTGCTGGCCGGCCCGGCCCATGGCGCCGCGTCCTGGTCCGCCTGGCTCGCCTTCAGCGGCGCGGCACTCGCCCTGACCTGGGCCTGGCAGCGCGCCTGGTCCCACAGCCCCCTGCGCCGGGGGCCGCTGGAACACGCGCTACGGCTGGTCGCGAACGGGCCCGGCAAGCCCGTGGTCATGCCAGTGCGCGGCGGAACCCGGGAGTAGATCTCCCGGGGCGGGGGCGGGCGGGACGGCTTCGGGCCTTGCCAGCGACGCACGGTACCGAAGCGGGAGCCGGATCAGGCCAGACAGGTCCGGATGCAGATCATCCTTCCGCGTGACGGCCGTGGGGCCCCTGCCCGCGTAGTGCGGCAGGGTGGGCGGATGCAGTCGCGCCGGGCTCTGCCCCTGACCCTTGCCGCGCTCCTCATGGCCACCGGGTGCGTGACCGTGCGTCCCGCGGATCCGCCGGACGCATCACGCCTCGCGCCCGCCGCGGCCCGTCCCACGGTTCCCCCGTCGCCCCCCGCCGCCCTGCCGTTGGGCAGCCTGCCGGCCGGGCGGGAACCCTTGCCCGCGGCGCCGGCCGCAGCGGAACCGCCAGGGGCGCGTCCGGCGGGCGAGCGGCTCGCCGCGGCCCCGCCGCGACCACCGCGCCGGGCAGCCCCCGTCAAGAAGGCGAAGCCGGCCCGGGCGCCCCGCCGCGCCCGCCCGGCGGCCCCGGCCGTACCCCGCAAGCGACCGCCGGCCCCGGCGAAGTCCGTACCCTCACCGCGGCACGCGTACGACATGGCATCCCTGTGCGCGGCCGCCGAAGGCACGGTCGCCCCGTCCATCGTCGCCCTGTGCCGCTAGGTCCTGTCCGGGCGATCTTCGTGGATCAGGCCGCGTTGTCTGGTGCGGTGCATCGCAAGGCGGAGGGGCGCAGCTCGTACGTGGCCGTACTCGCGCGCTCCGACAACGCAGGGAGGTGCCGTGCCAGGCAGCGCGGGCCCGCGGAGATCGCCCGGACAGGGCCTGGGGATCGTCCTCCCCGACGCGTTGGACATGGGCCGGGGGCGGCGCCGCCCCCGGCCGGGGCCGGGGACGACCACCGCGAAGCGATCCGGGAGCGTGGTTCAGACGTTGCCGCGCCAGGCGCCCGTCTCGGCGCCGCGCTCCTCGATGAAGTGCTTGAACCGCTTCAGGTCGCCCTTGACCTGCCGGTCGACGAACCCGAGCTTGTCCCCGATGTTCTCCGCCATTCCCTCCGGGTCGAAGTCCATCATCAGCGTGACCTGGGTGTGTGCGGGGTCGATCGGGCTGAAGGTGACCAGCCCCGACTGCTCCGTTTCGCCACCGACGGTCACCCAGGCCACCTTCTGGTCCGGGACCTGCTCGGTGATCTCAGCATCGAACTCCCGCTCGACCCCACCGATCTTCGTCACCCAGTGGGTGAGCGTGTCGGTGCGCTGCTCGATCCGCTCCACACCCTCCATGAACTGCGGGAACGACTCGAACTGCGTCCACTGGTTGTAGGCCGTCGTCACCGGCACGTCGACCTCAATGGATTCCTTCACCTGCGACATCAGAAAACCCCTTCCGACTGCGCGTCCCGCCGGCCGTCGGCCGACGGCGGTCAGCCCTCCGTTTCCCCGATCCGGTGACCGTACGCACCTCCGGCCTGGAACATCACCCGCCCGAGACAGCAGCAGACGGCGATTCCCCGCAACCAGCCCACCCCGGCCGACCAGGCGCCAGGAGCCGGGTGAGCGTGCCAGATGTCATGGGCTGGGGCCACGGTCATCGCGCCCGCGGGCTTCCGCGGGGCGCTCGCGGCGCACCAGGCCGTCCCCCGTACGCGAGAGGTTGCCTGGATGCCGCGGAGGCAGCGCAGCGGCAGTCCCGTTGTACTGCGGAGCTCAGCAACGGGGCCTTTCCAGTTGCGCCTGGGGCCATGGGCGCGCCCGGGAAGAACGGCAGTGCGGCGGGGGATCTCTTTGTCGCGGTGCACTGCGTCTGAGTCCTCGTCGCCGAGAGGAGTTCTTCGAACACGTGGTCCTGACGAATCCGGCCAGTGCATCGCATTGCCGCCAATCCCCGGCGATCCAGCCGCAGCGCTGCTGACCTCGCGCTACACAAGAAGCCGGGGCTGTCGTCCGCTGCCCCGTGGAGGTTCTGGCGGGGGGCTGGACGCTTGCTGACGATCAACTTGGCGGTACTGCTAGTGGTCATCGTTGTGCTGCGGCTAAGGCGGCGTACCGAGGCCCGGAGCCGATTCGACGAGAAGATGACCGTGCTCATCGTTCTGGCGCTGGGTGTCGTCCTTGCTCCCACCGAGGTCGGCCAGGGCATTGCACACTTCCTTGGCCAACTCGTCAGCGGCGTCTCCCAGGCGGGACAGTGACTGACCAACCGCCTCCGTCTCCCAGCCGGGCGTCGCTCCACGGCCCTACACAGGGCTGCCATCTCGTTCTGAGGAGAGGACGGTGAGCGGGCGTCGTCCTGCCCGGCGTTCCGGTCGGCGCCCCCGGCGGCGGAAGAATCAGGGGCTGGAGCAGGTCGTCCTCGCCGCCCTCGCAGCCACGGCCGTACTCAGCCTGGCGGCCGCCGTGCTGCGGTGGCTGGCCGCTCACCCCTGGATCGTGGCCGCCTCGCTGCTGGCGACCGCCGCTGCCGCCAGCACTTGGGCGTGGCGTCGCAGGGAGGCCGCCCGGCGGGACCAGGCCCGGGCGAGCGGTCTGCGCTACGCGCTCGGACAGCTCGATGGCCTACATCACCTGGCGTTCGAGTTCGCGGTGCGGGACTTGATGCGCCGCGACGGCTGCGCGGACGCGCGGCAGGTCGGCGGCCGCGGTGACAACGGCGCCGACGTCAAGGCCACCGACCCCTTCGGCCGGCGGTGGGTCGTCCAGTGCAAACACAAGAGGGACGGCTGGTCGGGCAAGCCCGTAGGCACCCCCGACCTGCACGTCCTCAACGGGACCGGTAGGCAGGTCCATCACGGCAACGTCCTGGTCATGCTCACCAACGGCCGCATCACCGACAACGCCACCCAGTTCGCGAAATCCCAGCGACTGCATCTGGTCGACCGCCACCTCCTGGCCGAGTGGGCCAGCGGATCCCGCCCCCTGTGGGAGCTCCTGCGCGCCCTCCCCCCGCCCGGCCGCCAGGTAGCCCCCTGACGGACGGTTATCAGCCTGCCTCTGCGGCGACGAAAGCAGCGACGAGTAGCGGCCAGGGCGTGGTCGACATGGGCGCGCCGCGGTGGGCTGCCCACATTTGGGGATGCGTGATCTCCCGTTCGAGCCGGTGCATTGACGCCCGTCGCGACACGGTCAGAAGCCCACGGGGGCGCCGTCGGGCTTCCGCCCGAAGGCCGACGCGAGGACAGCGGGGAGGTCGGCTGCTGGGACAGCGGTGCGCACCTCCACCAGGACACGGGGGAAGTCGTCATCATGGACCGCGCCCAGATGCTCCTGGCGCAGCCGGTGGATGACCTCGACGAGTTCCGGCCGCAGTCGCATCCAGGCGCGGGACGTGCGGATCTCCACCTCGACTTGATCCATGAACCAGCGCATGACCTCGTAAGGGACGTTCAGGCGTCCGCCCTGGGGGTCGCGACCAGGTCGAGAGCCACGGTCCGGGCGTAGTCGCCGGGCCCCGCACGTCGCCGCGCGGACCCGGTGACGCCGTGCCGGGCGGACCGTCGCGCTCAGAGCTCAGAGCCCGGTGACCTTGGAGCTCGCCGACAGCTCGTAGACGAGGGTGACCGTACGCCGGCCGCTGGGTGGGAGGGTGACGTTCCAGCGGGCGATGCCCTCGGCGTCGACCGCGTCGGGCGGAGGGGAGCAGGATTCCTTGCGCAGGCGTATCTCCACCGCCGAGACCTCGGAGACCGGGAGCCGCTCCCGCAGGACGACCATCCGGTCGCCCTGCTCTCCGGCGGCAGAGAACCGCGAGAGGTGCGATCGGACCGTACGGGTGACGACGGTCCGCTGGGTGATGCCGGCCGAGTCACGTGACTCCTCGGCATGACGGACGACCCGGAGGTCGTCGCAGCTGCCGAAGGCCAGCTCGGCGGGCGCGCCGGGGGCGGTGAAGTCCAGCGTGCCCCGCCCGCTGAATCCGCTGTCGCGGACCAGGTCCACGGGCCCGGCGAGCAGCGCGTGACCGGCCAGGTTGTCGAACCGGACCACCCTGGTGACCAGCGGAGACAGCTCGGGTGAGCAGGCGTACTCGCTGCGCGCCGCCGTGGTGAAGGCGGACAGCGGCACCCGGTGCGCGCAGCCGTCACCGGGCACGGACACCGGCGCCGGGGACCGCAACACCCGCGCCTCGCCGCCGTCGTCCACCCCCGGCAGACCGAGCACCGGGCTGGGGCCGAGGGTCGCGATCTCCTCCTCGCGCAGCTCGACGTCGACCGTACGGCGCTCCGCGGCCGAGCGGTCCGTGAGCGTCAGCCGGTCCTCGTTCGGCCGCGGCGGATCGGTGGCGAGCGCCGAACGGGCCGTCGACAGCGTCAGCCGGACGTCCGACCAGTCCTCGCCGGTGCGCTGCCAGACCATGGCGTCGGTCTCCAGCGTCAGGGAGTCCCCTCGCAGCACGGCCCGGTAGGCGGGCCGCCACAGCGCACACGGGGTGAGGTGGCTCAGGCGCAGCCCGACCGGCCCCGCGACCGCGGTTTGCACGGTCAGCTCGATATGGCCGACCAGCTCGGCGGGCTCCACCTCGGTTGCCGCCATGGCTCGCTCGGCCTCCCCGAGCTCGTCTGCGAGGGCGGACAGCCGGGCCTCCACCGTGCGGAGTTGCTCGCCGCACGCGTCACGCTCCTCGTCCACCCGGTCCAGTTCACGGTTCCAGCGGGGCCCGTCGCTCTCCCCGGATCCGGCGCCCTCGCCGATCTCCCGCAGCAGATCGGCGGCGAGGCGGCCGAGCAGGTCGATGCGGACGTGCAGCCGGTCGCGTCGCTGCCCCTGGGTGAGCCGTTGCTCTTCGAGGGCGTGCACCCGCCGGCGCAGGGCGGAGTCTTCGTCGGGGGACGACAGCGGCCCGCGCGGCGTCCAGCTCCGGACGATCCGCACGTCGAGTACGGTCGCCGCGTGGTCGGCGGTCAGCTCGGCGTGGAGGGTCCGGTCGACGGCCAGCGCGCTGACCGGCCCGAGCCGTAGCCGCTGGACCCCCGCTTCCAGGTCGAGTACGACGGCACGCTCGACGTGTGCGCGGTCTTCCAGGCAGGTGACGGCGGTCACGGGGAGCGGGATGACGGGGACGGGGTCGGGGACGGCGGGATCGGCGGTGACGGGCAGCGCGAGCGGCTTCGGGGCCGTGGTCATGGTGGTGGTCAGCTCCTGCGGTTGCCGCCGACGATGGCCTTGCCGGCCGGGATTCGGATCTCGTAACCGCCTTCGAGCGCGGCGGTGCCGCCGGCGGGCAGGTCCACCCGCCAGACGCGGGTGCCCGGGGCATGGCGGTCGGGCTCCACACCGGCCTCGGGTGCCGTCCAGTCGGCCCGTTCCTCGATCCGGACGTCCGGTTCGGAGGTGACGGGCACCCGCTCGCGGACCTCGACGGTGACGGGTCTCGCGAGCCGGTTGGCCAGCTCCACGTGGACGCGGTGGTTCAGTACGGTGGTGTTGTTGCGCAGGCCCGAGGTGGACTCGTGCAGGTTCGTACGGCGGGTGACCCGGATGCCCTCGGCCGGTCCGAGCCCCACGCGGCGGACACCGCCGGGGGCGAGCGTGGGCAGCGCGGCCGTCAACAGGAACTCGTCGTCCACGGTGACCTCCACCGGGCCGGCCAGCAGGGCCTGGTCGGTGGCGTTGGAGAGCACCAACGTGGCGTACACGGTCTGCTCCACGGACGGCGTGCACAGGTACTCGGTGTGCAGACCCACCGGGATCTCGCCGACGGTGACGGTGTGCCAGGTGCCGTCCGAGGGGATGTCGGCGCGGGCGGCGGCATCGAAGCGGTGGTCGAAGGAACCCGCTGACTCGCGGGGCCGTACGGCGTACCCGGGCAGCGGCAGCGCGGCCACCGCTTCGGCGCGGCCGCGGTACTCGGCCGCGACCGGGTCGAAGGGAGAGCCGGGGAACAGCCGCCCCCGGCGACCGCCCTGCCCTTCGGGTCCGCACAGGACGAGGGCGGCGTAGTCGAGCTCGGCGCCACTCGGCTGCGGCGGCCCGGTGACCGGTTCCCGAAACGGTGGTGGTGGCGGTGATGCTGTCCGTGCGGCTCCGCCAGGAGCCCCGGGCGCCATGGGGGCGAGGGGAGGGGCAGGGGCAGGGGCAGCGAAGGGCCTGCCGCCGGCACTCGACCTGGGGCTCGGGCGCGCCGAGACCGGCTGCGCGGGGGCGGGTATCTCGCCCTCGAAGAGCTCCGGGGAGGCGCCGTACGCGCTGCCCGGCGCCGGGAACGCGGCGGGAGGAGCGCCGTACGCCTGCGGTGCGGGCGGCGGTGGTGGAACGGCTCCGGACCCGCCGGCCACGGGCACGGCGGCCGGAGCGGACGTGGCCGGGCGAGGGCCTGCCGCGTCGTACCCGGCGAACAGGTCCGCGAGCCCGGCCGGGGGCTCGCGCCAGCCCGAAGGCGCGGGGGCAGGCTGACGACGTCCGATCCGGATGGAGCGGAGCCTCGGCAGGTCGGTGCCGCGCCGCAGGTCGGCCGTGGCCAGGGCGATGGACACGCCGGTCCAGTCCTCGCCGGTGCGCTGGGCGACCGAGGCGCGCAGCACGAGACGGCCGCTGTGGTCGCCCTGCCGGTGGGTGAGACGGTAGGCAGGTGCCCAGACGGCGCCCGGCACCCCGTACTCCAGTTCCAGTTCGACCTCCGCCCGGGCCTCGGCGTCCAAGTCCCCGGTGTCGGCGGCCTCGATGACCAGGACGGCGCAGACGGTGGTCTGCACGTGCGCTGACGGTGCGTCGGTGGAGGCCCGGGCGAGTCGGTCCGCGGCGATGTCGAACTCGTGCTGCGCGCGGCGCGACTCCTCCTCCAGCTGGACCAGGCGCGTCTGGAGTCCGGCCAGGCGCTCCTCCACGAAGTCGGCGAGCTCCAGCCACGCGTCGACCGGGGTACGGCGGTACGGGTCCTCACGCCTGCGGGGCGGCGCGAGCGGGCGCAGAGCCCTGACCTCTTCTATCCGGCTGAGCAGGCGGTCCCGGCGACCCTGCGCCGCCGCGTACTCCTCGCGCAGCCGAGCGACCTCGCGCTGCAACTGGTCGGGCGTGGACGTGGCGAGCGGCTCCGCCTCGACCTCCACCCTGGCTTCGCTGACGCGCACCCCGGAGGCACCGAGAACACGGGCCCGCAGCGAACCGGGGTCCAGCGAGCGGGGCAGCCCCGTCACCCGCACCCTTCCGTCCGCCGGCAGGCTGCCCCGGGCGAGACGGCGGCACAGCGCGCCCTGTTCGTACACCACCACAGAATCGAGGGTCGAACCCCACCTCTGCGCTGTCTGCGTTGTCATCTGCTCCGCCCCCGTCCGTGCTGAGCGAAGCCTACGCCCGGTAGGTCCGTGGGGTCCGCGTTACGTCCCCATCTCCGGCCCAGCACGGGCGCCGCCGCGACGTACGCTCGGGACGGATCAGCGCCCGGCAGGTCTTCCAAGCCCAGAACCGCAGAACGCGCGCGATCTCAGCCTGCCGCTCGGCTTCCGCCTGCATGCTTCGGCGTGTGGCTGTAGGAGGAATCCACCTATCAGGCCGTAGGAGGCCGGTGACCGGTACCTTTCCGTAAGCCGACCCTACCGATCGACTGGCGATGCGGACCGCTGCGGTTCTCGCTCGCTGGAGGAGTTCGGCACTCAAGTGGTGCGGCTGGGTTGGGTATTGACCGGCGCCGGCGCCCGCCCGGTCCCGGACCCGGCGGGCGGTACCGAGGCGCATCGGCAGTCGGCCGGGGCGAGGCGGGGCGGACGGACGGACGGACGGACGGGCGAGCGGGCGAGCGGCTCCTCGCCGACTACATCAGTCGCGGTCGACGTGCTCGCGGACGACGTTGCCCTTGGCGGCGTCGATGTCGTAGGTGGTCTTGTTCCAGTCGTTGGGCGTGACGATGTCGACCGACCACATGTCGTCGTCCAGCTCCAGGGCCGTGACAGTGCCCTGCTTGCGGCCGGTGCTGGTCTGGACGGCCTGCTGCGGGGTTACGGTCGCCTTGCGGAGCTGCTGGGCGAGTTCACGCTTGTCGTCGGCGTCATGCCCGGGCTCCACCCGCGACTGGGTGACGCTGCCCGTGACGGCGTCGACCTGGACGTCGTGCGCGGTGCCGTCCTGGGTCGCGACGGTGATGTCCCAGAACGGGTTGCCGGGTGTGGGGCTGGCGCCCGTAGCGCCATCGCGTGCGGAGGTCAGCTCGCTCTCGACGAGTCTGCTCTGCGGGACCTCACCGACAGCGGTGTCCATGGCCTGCTGCCACGAAATCTTGGCGGCGGGCACCAGCTGCATGCGCTCGCGCTGGTCTTCGGTGAGAGGTGCGGTGCCCGTCGGGCTGGGCTGCCGGGACGCAGGGGTCGGGGCCGCGGCGGCGACGGGATCCCGGTCGCCCTCACCGCAGGCGGTGAGCACCAGGGCCGAGGAGACGGCGAGGCAGACGGCGAGGCTGCGGAGACGAAAGGAAGCATCCATGACACCACCCATAACCGGTCCCCCGCGGACACCCCATGAGCCGCGCCGACCACCACCCGATCGCGCACCGACGGAAGCCCCGGACAGACGAAACGGACACACGGGCGGCCGCGGGCGCGACCAGCCGAACCGTTGACGGTTGCCGATGTCACCCGCATGCCGGCCCGCGATCCCGGCAAGCCCCGCCGGGCCGGCCAGGGCGGACGGCGGGCGGGGGCCCGGGGCGAGGTCACGTAGCCGAGCGGACGAGCCGACATATCCGGATATGCGCCGCGGATGTCTGCCTGTCGGCCGGGCCCCGGGTGTCCATGGGCGTACGCGGCATCGCTACGATCGCGGGGCTCCTTACCCCCGAAACGTACCGGTGTCGCGGACACCGCAGAAATTGCAGAGGTGTCATGTCCGACCGGTCCGTCCTCGCCGGGGACCCTGTCCCAGCGCCCGCCCCGGCGCCGCAGGCAGCCCCCGATCCAGCCCGTGGCCGGAGGATGTGGCGCCGAGGCGCCGGGTCCGGGCGGGCCGCTGGTGAGGCCGGGGCCGCGCGGGCGCCGCGAATAGCAGTGCTGGACGGCCTGCGGCTGCTCGCGGCGCTGTCCGTGGTCCTGTTCCACTACCTGGCCGGCTCGGGAACGATCCCCTGGCAGCAGACGGCGGTCAAGCTGTTCCCCACGCTGCACGAGGTGGCCGAGTTCGGCTGGCTGGGCGTGGTCTTCTTCTTCATGATCAGCGGTTTCGTCATCTGCATGTCCGGCTGGGGGAAGTCTCTCCAGCAGTTCTGGCACGGCCGGATCCTGCGGCTGTTTCCGCTCTACTGGGCGGCGGTCGTGCTCTCCTCGGCGGCCGCCCGCCTGGGCCCGTCGATTCCGGGCGAGCCGAGGGTCACCGTCGGGCAGATGCTCACCAACCTCACCATGTTGCACGAACCCCTCGGTGTGCACAGCGTGGACAACGTCTACTGGACGCTCTGGATCGAGCTGCGCTTCTACCTGGTCTTCTCGCTGGTCGTCCTACTGGGCACGAGCTACCGCCGGGTGGCGACCTTCTGCTGGATCTGGGCGCTGGGCTCGGTTCTGGCACCGGTGTCGGGCATCCCGCTGCTGGACCAGCTCCTGGTGCCCCGATGGGCGCCCTTCTTCATCGCCGGAATCGCGTTCTACCTGGTCCGCCGGGCGGGCCGGTTCGAGGGCGAGACCGTCGGCATCCTGGCCCTGTCCTGGCTGCTGATGCAGCATCGCCTCCCGGCCATCATGGAAGGCGAGGGGCACGGCATCAATTGGAAGGTCTGCCTGACCGCGATCACCGCGATGTACCTGCTGATGGGCCTGATCGCGCTTGGGAAGCTGGACTGGATCCAGTGGCGCTGGCTGCCGGTCGCGGGCGCCATCTCGTACCCGCTCTACCTCGTGCACCAGTCGCTGGGCGTGCGGGTGATCTGGCGGTGGAACGAGCAGTGGGGCGCCTGGCCGACCCTGCTCGGCGTGATCGCGGGCGTGGTGCTGATCGCCTGGTTGCTGCACCGCCTGGTGGAACGGCCGCTCACTCGGCTGCTGCGCCACCTGATGGCTCCGCGGGCAGACCGGTCGCAGAAGCTCGCCGCATAGGCGGCGAGCCGGCCGGCCCGGACCGGTCGCGGCCACCTGTGACGACACCTCCGACGCCACGTCCGAAGACACGTCCGACGTCACCACCCCGCGGACCTGCCTGAGCCGATCACAGGTGGGGCAGGGAGCCGACCGCGCGTTCGCTACGACTGCGTGAGCCGGTCGCGCAGCCAGGAACCGACGCCGCTGAGCGCGGTCCTGGCCATGGCCGTGGGGTGGCCCGTGAAGCCGTGGGGTGACGCGGGGTAGACCCGGAGTTCGACGTCATTGCCGGCCGCCGACAACCGGCCTGCCAGCGCCAGGTTGTCCTCCAGCAGCACGTCCTCGCTTCCGACGACCAGCAGCGTCGGGGGAAGCCCGCTGAGGACGCCGTAGACGGGAGAGATGTCGGGAACGGTGCGGTCCTCCACATGGCCGGCGTAGGCACGGATGAAGTATTCGTCCGCGATGCGGTGGCCGGCCGGGGTTCGTGCGCTCAAGTCGTAGGTGCCGAATTGGAGTGCGGCGCCGGTGAACCGGCCGGCGGCCCCTCTGTCCCGCAGCCGGAGCAGGGTCGCCAGGGCGAGTGTGGCTCCCGCGGAGCTCCCGCCGATGGCAAGGCGCGACGTTCCGAAACGGGCATCGGCTTCCTCGACGAGCCAGAGCGCCGCTGTTTCGCAGTCGTCGGGCGCCGCCGGCCAGGGGTGCTCAGGTGCCAGCCGGTAGTCGACGCTGACAACGGCGAGCCGCAGGGCGTCTGCGAGCTCGCGGTTGCGTTCGTCTCCTCCCGCTGCGCGGTCCATGTAGAAACCGCCGCCGTGTATGTCCAGGTAGACGCCCCGCGGCGGACCGTCGATCGGCGTGAAGATCCTGACCGGTACGCGCCCTTCCGCGGATTCGACCGTCTCTTCGACGGCAGGCGGATCAGCGGCACGAGGAGCCGACCTCCTCGCTCGTACCTCCTTGAGCTCCTCCAGTGTGCCGGGGCCGCGGCCCGCCGCCCTCGACTCGTAGAATTCACGAGCTTCATGGACCTGCTCCGCGGGCACGTCGGCGAACAGTGCGTCCAGCGCGAATCGCACGGGCTCTCCTCATCACTCGGGTCTCAACTCCACGCTATGGCCGTCCAGCCGCGCCAGCTCCGCCGCACCCCATCTGAACACCCGGCCCGGGGATTCATCCGGGTGGTGCTGCGGCCCGGCTGCCGGGACAGGGCGGTGGCGTTCGCTTGGATGGGCTGTACGGGGCCCGGACGGGCTCCGTACAGCCCCAACCCAGGGAGTCGGCATGGCGAAGATCGCACTCATCGGCGCGACCGGCACCATCGGAACCCGGGTGCTGCGCGAGGCACTCGGGCGCGGTCACGAGGTCACGGCGGTCGTACGCGATCCCGCGAAGGCCGCCGGCAGCGGCGCGGCCGTGGTCCCCGGTGATGTCCTCGACCCGGCGTCCGTGACCGACGCCGGCGCCGGGCACGACGTGGTGGTCAGCGCGTTCGGCGCCGGGGCCGGGGACCCCGGCACGATCGCCGCCGCCGCGAAGTCGCTGATCGGCGGGGTGCAGTCGCTCGGCGCGGACGCTCCCCGGCCGCGGGTCGTCGTGGTCGGCGGGGCGGGTTCGCTGCGCACCCCCGGCGGACCGCTGGTGTGGGACGAGGCCGGCATCCCGGAGCCCGTGCTCGCCGTGATGCACGCACACGGGGAGGCCTTGGACTTCCTGCGCACCGTGCCCGTGGAGGAGGTGCGCTGGACCAGCCTGAGCCCGGCGGCGCAGGTCGCGCCGGGCGCCCGCACGGGGACGTACCGCCTCGCGCTCGACGACCTGGTCGTGGACGACGCGGGACGCAGCCGGATCTCGACGGAGGATTACGCCGTCGCCCTGGTGGACGAGATCGAGCGCGACGCGCATGCGGGCCAGCGCTTCACCGTGGGCTACTGACGTCCCGTTGGCTGACGGACGCCGGGGTCGGTCGGCTACGGACACCCGGCGCGAGTCGTGCTGCCACGGGTTGGATCTGACGCCGGGTTAATGGGTGGAGGCCCCTGCGACGGATACCTAGAGTGACGGGTACCAGGTCATCGAGCAGGAGCAGCCATGCGCACGCATTACCCCCGTACGCCGCACCTGCCCTGGTCCCCGGGGGCGGCCGCCGACGACGTGCGGGCGGTCGGCTTCGCGGGGCTGGCCGGGCGCGAGGTCGTGGTGACCGAGAAGCTCGACGGGGAGAACACCACCCTGTACGCCGACGGCCTGCACGCGCGCTCGCTCGACTCGGCGCACCACCCTTCGCGGGCGTGGGTCAAGGGCCTCCAGAGCCGCATCGGGGCGGACATCCCAGCGGGCTGGCGGGTGTGCGGGGAGAATCTGTACGCCCGGCATTCCCTGCCCTACGAGGACCTGGACAGCTGGTTCTACGGGTTCTCGGTGTGGGACGGGGACCGCTGCCTGGACTGGGACCGGACCGTACGGTTCCTGCGACGCCTGGGGATCCCCAGCCCGCCCGTGCTGTGGCGCGGCACCTTCGACGAGCGGGCGCTGCGCGCTCTGAAGCTCGACACCGCGCGGCAGGAGGGGTACGTCGTACGGACGGCGGCCGGCTTCGCCCGCGCGGACTTCGGGCGGTGCGTGGCCAAGTGGGTGCGCAGCGGCCATGTGCGGAGCGGCACGCACTGGATGTACGCGCCGGTGGTGCCGAACGGGCTCGGGCGCGCGGCCCCGCTGTGGGCGGTCCGGTCGGGGGCCGAGGCGGACGTGACCGCACTGCTGAGGGCCGTCGGGTCGGACGGACCGGATCCCGCCCACGGTGGCGGTGGCGGGGACCGGCACGGGCACGGGGACGGGGAGGCAGAGCCGGTGGTCGCCGAAGTGACGGCCCGGCTGGACACGGCGGGGCGGACCGGGGAGACCCGGCTGGCCGGTGTACTGGCCGCCGTGCTGCACCGCGTACCGGGGGCCCGGATCGCGGCGGGGCTCGGGGCCTCCGTCGGGATGCCGCTGGCCCGGCGGGTGGCCGACCTGGTCGGGCTCTACCCGTACCTCCTGCGGCCCTTCCCGGACGCGGAGCGGCGGGCCGGGCTGGTCGGGATGGCCGCCGCCGTCGATCTCGGGGTACTCCACGCGCTCGCCGGGGCGGTCGCCTCGGCGGGCCACGTCCGCAACACCGGTCCCGTCGGTAACACCGGTCCTGTCGGTAACACCGGTTCTGCCGCCGATGGCTCCCGTTCCGTGGAGGCGTCGGACGAGGCGTCGGAGTACGTGGAGTGGTCCGCCCTGTGCGCCGAGGAGGCGGGGCTGCTCGGCCCCGACCCGCTGGGCTTCTTGCGCGACGGGCTGCGCGAGGCCCTCGCCGCGCTCGGCGCGGACGCCGCCGACCGCTGCCGGGCCGAGGCGCACCGGGCCTTCGCGCAGGGGCGGGTCAGTACCGCGGAGGAGGCCGTGGCGGCCACCTGGCGCTGGCGCGACGGAGCCTTCCCCCGGCTCGTGCAGCTGTGCGGGCCCTCGGGCAGCGGCAAGAGCACCTTCGGTCGGCGCCTCACCGGTGTGGACGCGTACATCAGTCTTGACGATCTGCGCACCGCCCGGGGTTCCCGTGCGGACCAGCGGGCCAACGCTCACGTGCTGCGGGAGGGCTTGGACCGGCTGGACGCCGCCCTGGCCCGTGGTGGCACCGTGGTGTGGGACGCCACCTCGCTCACGGCCCGGCAGCGTGGCTCGGTCGGCTCGGTCGCCCGGCGACGGGACGCGCTGGTCACCCACGCCGTGCTGCTCACCGAGGAACGGGAGCTGCTGCGGCGCAATGCCGCGCGGGCGCATCCGGTACCGCCGCAGGTGCTGACCGCGCAGCTGCACCGCTTCAGCCCGCCCCGTCCCGGCGAGGCGCACCGCACGTGGTACGTCGGCTCCGGTGGAACCGTCGAGGACACGGCGGGCAGTCTGGACGCGTACGGGGAAGGCGGGATCGGCTGATGCGTACCAGCGAGGAGATCTACCACCAGGTCCGCTGGGACCCCCGCTTCGACCCCTCGCGGTTCGTGGTCGGGCTGCTCCAGCGCGGGGCGCCGCCGAAGCGGATCCCGCTGCCGTCGTTCGTGCCCGGCGGTGACATCCCCTGGCACCGGATCCTGTTCATCGAGGCGGACGGCGAACTGGTGTGGGACCGGGCCACGGGCGTGGACCGGATCGGCCTCACCGAGGCGGGGCGGGTCCGTGATCCGCGGCTGTTGAGGGCTCCCTTCTTCGCCGCCCGGACGCCGCACGCCTGGGATCCGTCGGACGGTGGCGCCTGGCGGCCGGTCGGGACCGAGGGCGGCAGCGGGGCCCGGGCCGAGGGCGGGGCCGGGATGCGGGCCGGGCCCCGTGACGGGGCGGTGGCGCCCGGCAGGGTGCGCCTCCTCACCTGGAACACGCTGTGGGACCGGTACGAAGCCCCGCGCATCGCCACCGCCCGGCGCAGGCCGCTGCTCCTGGCCGACCTGGCGGCCTGCGATGCCGACGTCATCGCGCTCCAGGAGGTCGAGCCGGAGCTGCTCGGCATGCTGCTGACAGCGCGGTGGGTGCGGGCCGGCTACGCGCTGGGCACGGATCCGGACGGGCCCGACGTCGCCGAGAGCGGGCTGCTCGTGCTGAGCCGGCTGCCGGTGCGGGAGGCGGGGCTGCACGTGCTGGGTCCGCACAAGGCGGTCGCCGCCGTGACCGTGGACACCGCGGCCGGAGCCCTCGTCGTCGCCGCCACCCACCTGAGCAGTGATCACACCGAGAACGGGGAAGTCCGCCGTGAAGCCGAACTCACGCGCCTGGCCGAGGGGTTGGCGGGCATCGAAGCCGATCTGGCCCTGCTGGGCGACTTCAACGACGCCCGCTCCGGGGCTGACGGCCCCGCCGCCGCACTGGGGCTGCGGGACGCCTGGAGCGCCGTACACGGGCCGGCGGACGACACGCCGACCTTCGATCCGGCGGCCAATCCGCTGGCCGCGGTGAGCTCGCTGTCGGGCCGGGCCGCCCGGCTGGACCGCGTACTGCTGAGGTCGGCCGGGGCGCGGGTGACGCGGGCGGCGCTGCGCGGCGACTCCCCGGGGCCGGACGGGCAGTTCATCTCCGACCACTTCGGGGTGGAGGCGACGCTGGAGTTCGGGCAGCCGGACCGGGACGGCGGGGACCGGGTCGGTGGTGACCGGGACGGCGGGTCCCCTCACGCCGCTGCCTGAAGGCCACCCCGCCGGATGTCTCGTGCCTGCCCGCCCTCCTGGGGGGCGCCGGCACGGGGAGCCGCACCGACGGGCCGGTACGGACGCGGCCCTGCCCTGCCCTGCCCTGCCCTGGCCTGGCCTGGCCTGGCCTGGCCGCGTCTCCTCAGACCTCGATGACGATCTTTCCCGCCGTGTGGCCGGCCTGACTCAGCTCGAAGGCAGCCGCCACCTCGGCGAGCGGGAAGGTCTCGGCGACCGTCACCGTGAGTTTGCCGCTGTCGGCGAGCCGGCCCAGTTCGGCCAAGTCGCTGCCGACCGGGCGCACCCACATCCACTGGCCGCCCGATCCCGTCACCGCCGGATCGGCGATGGAGGCGTGCCGGCCGCCGTCGTGCAGCACCTGGCGGGTGACGTCGAGAACCCCGCCCACGAAGTCGGCGACCACGGTGGCACCTTCGGGTGCCATGGCGCGGACCCGGTCGGCGAGGCCGTCCCCGTACGCGACCGGCTCGGCGCCGAGCTCGCGCACCCGGTCGTGGTTGCGCGGTGAGGCGGTGCCGATGACCCGGTCGGCGCCCAGCGCGCGGGCGATCTGCACGCCGAAGGAGCCGACGCCGCCCGCGGCGCCGTGGATGAGGACGGTGTCACCCGGGCCCGTGCCGAGCCGGGTGAGCAACTGGTAGGCGGTGAGCCCGGCGAGGGGGAGTCCGGCCGCCTCGGCCCAGCCGAGGGAGGCGGGCTTGCGCGCGAGGGCGCGTACGGGCACGGTGACGAACTCCGCGAAGGTCCCGCCGTGTACGTAGTCCTTGCGGGCGTACGCCATGACCTCGTCGCCCTCGGCGTACTCGGGGACGTCGATGCCGACCCGCTCGACGGTTCCGGCGACGTCCCAGCCCGGGACCACGGGGTGTACGACGTCCATCAGGGCATCCAGCCCGCCCCCCATGATTTTCCAGTCGACCGGGTTGACCGCCGCGTACCTCACTCTCACGAGGCACTCTCCGGGGCCGACCTTGGGCATCGGCAGCCGCCTCTCCGAGAGGACCTCCGTCCCGCCGTACGTCTCGTACGCCATCGCCCGCATGGTGTCCTGGCCGCCCTCGCTGCCCTGGCTACCCTGGCCGTTCTGGGACATGTACCCGACCTCTCCGTGTGCTGGTGGACCCCGCTCCCCCGGGCCATCCCACCACGCGTGCCGCGCCCGCCCAACGAGGCGGGGCCGGTCCGCGCGGGCGGAGCATGGCGTGCCAGCGGGGCTGGGCAGGGGCGGCGGCGCGGGGCGGAGCGGGGGCCGGCGGGATCACTCGTACTCCGTACCGCCCTTGCGCGTCAGGTACGCCGGGCTGACCGCCTTGGCGATGGCCCGCCCGCCCACCACCGGGCTGTAGCGCTCCGCCGCCGGCCGGATGACGACGCCCTCGCGCAGGTGCAGGGCCCGGCCCGACACGGTCTCCCGGCCGCTCGCCAGCTCCAGCACCGCGCCGAGCTCGTACGGCCCCTCGTACAGCCGTGGTACCAAGGGCAGTTCGCCGTCCGGCAGGACGGCCGCCGGGTCCAGCCACCGCACCTGCCCGTCGATCTCGGCGGACACGTCGAAGACGGCGTACCCGGGCGGCGTATCGGCGGTACGTGCGTTGGTCCCGTACGCCAGGTCCTGGACTCCCGCGCCGTACACCTCGCCGAAGATGCCGACCCGGCTCGCGCCGAGCCGGACGGCCAGGGCCGCGGCGACCTCCGCCACGCCGTGGCCCCCGTATGGCCCGCCAGTACACATTGCGCTCGTCCTCCTTGAGCGCCAGCGACTTCGAGCCGAAGCCCTTGGAGGAGACCAAGGCTCGCCTGCTGTCGGCGACGTAGGTGAACAGGCAGGCGGTGCCGTGCAGTTTCTCGGTGAGGACGACCGGCTCCCCGGGGGTGAAGAGGTCCGGATAGCGCTGGAGGTTCTCGATGTCCACCCACGGCATTAGGTCGGGCGCGGTCTCGATCTCACCGTTCATGGTCGTGGGGACCGGCGGCGCCCACTTGGTGATGCCGAGCCGCTCCGCGAAGTCCGTGCCGTCCTCGGCCGCGCGGGCCAGGTCGACGCCGGCCAGCGCGCGCGGCCGGCACACCAGGCCCTGTGAGAGTTCGCCGCGCAGCCGGACCGCCTTGACCCGGTCGTGGGAGCTTCCGGCGAGCCGCCCGGTCAGGCCTAGCTCCTCGATCAACTCGCCCGGCAGTACGGCCTGCTCGGGTATGTAGAGGGCGAAGTCGCCGGTGCGGTAGGCGCCTTTGGCGACGACGGCGCGGTAGAGGCCGACCTGGGCCAGCTCCAAGGCGTCGGCATTGGGATGCTCGTGGACGGTCAGCTCTTCGGCGGTGACGCGCAAAGTGGACATGGGATGCTCCTGGGACGTGGGTGGTGCGGTGCCGTTCGGTGCGGTGGCGCTCGGCACACGCCGTGCGGCGCCGTGCATTGCGGCGCCGTGCATTGCGGTGCGCTCGTGTGCGTTGGCGACGCCGAGTCTGCGTCCCGCCATTTCCGCTGGTCCATCGCTTATCCCGGTGCTAGCCTGCCGCTCCGCCGTACCGGTGCGACCGGAACGGTCCTACGTCACACTGGCCACCGCTGACCCCGTCTCGCGCTTCGGGTCCGCGGTCTGCCCGTCGCAGCGACCCAGCGACCCAGCGACCCGCCGACTCGCTCGGCCGAGCCGGACGGCGTCACCCGGACGCGTGAGATGCGGCCCCGGGCGGCCGGGCCGTACGGCAAGGTGGTGGGATGCAGTTACGCCGGGCCGTGCCCCTCTCCCTCCTCGCGCTCCTCGCGAGCGCCGGCTGCGTATCCGTCGGCCCGCAGGCTCCGGCGCCCGTGCGTGGCTCCGTACCGCCGCTCGGTGCGCCGGACATGACAGCAGAGCCGCCCGCGTCCCGGGCGTTGCCGCTCGGCAATCTGCCGGGGCCGCCCCCGGCGGACGCGGGCACGGCGACCGGTCCCCCTACGGACCCGTCGCCCGGGCGGGCCACGGCCAGGAAGCCGCGGTCGCCCGCCGAGCGGCCCGCGAAAGCGGCCCCGCCCCGGCGGGTGCGGCCGCTCAAGCCCCCGGCGCCGCGCCCCCACCGGCCGCCGGCGGCACCCCGTATGGAAGAGCTGTGCGCCGCCGCGGAGGGCACCGTACCGGAGCCCGTCGTTGATCTGTGCCGGCGCCAGTACGGTCGCTGAGCGGGCGGTGTCCCGCCCGACCGCCCCGGCCTTGCCCTGCCTCCGTCGTTGCTCCGCTCGCCGGGCCGGATCCTCAGGCTGGGCTGTTCAGGCCCGGGCGCTCGGGCTCCGGGTGTGCGGACGCGGGAGTCCAGGCGCGGCGCCCACACGCGGAGGCACACCGCCGGGCCGTGTCCCGGCGGGCCGTCCGCAGCCGGCGCATGGTGTGGAGGCGGCGGCGCGTCCACTCGCCCCGCGGCAGGCCGGCCCGCTGACCACCGCCCGCGATCAGGGCGTTGACCGGGGTCATCGGGTCGGCGGCCATGGCCTTGGCGAGCAGGACGCCGACCACCAGCGGGACCAGGGCGACGGCCAGGGCCGAACCGGCGGTGGTCACGTGCTGCATGCGCGGGCGGGGCGCGCCGCGCGGGGCGTCGGAAGTCATGCCCTGATTCGATCACCGGCGGCGCGGGGGCGGATCGGGGCGGATACTCAGGCTGGCGGGTATGAGGTACTCAGACGGGCGGGGGTGGTGGGCGTGACGGTACCCGGGCAGGGCTTCGAGCCCGCGACCGGCGACGGACCGGCGCTGCCGGCCGGCGCCGGGCGGCAGGCCGAGCTGCGCACGGCATACGAGGGACTTCTGCAGATCCGCCGTCTGGTCAACGGCCGGGCGGGCACGGCGGTTCCCGCCCCCTGGGAGCTGCGGCAGATGGCGCGCGCGGTGGCCCTCGTCCTGGAGGCGGAGGGCACCACGCCCTCGGCGGTGGACGCGCAGGGGCGGCGCACGCGGACCGGCTACCGCGTGAGCGACGCGGCGGAGCCGGGTCGGGTGGCGGTGTCCTGGGTCGGACCGCCCGGCGCCGGCGCCGCCGAGGAGGAACAGGAGCGGCTGACGGGCTGCGCGGCGCTGCTGGAACGGCTGGGGTGGCAGTGCCTGCTGTACCGGGGCCCGCGCCGGCGCCGCTTCCTGGAGGTGGAGCCCCCGCGCTGACGGGGCACGGCGCCGTCAGCGGGGGCCGGCGGCGGGGCCCGACCCGAGGGTGCGGGCCGGCGGCGGCTCCCCACGCGAGGGGGCGCGGGCCGACACAGCCGGCCCGCGCCCCCTCCTCGTATCCCCTTCCCAGACCCCCCGCCGCCGTCCTCAGGTCACGGCGCCCCGAACGTCAGCGTCAGGCGGGGTGTCCCCTCGTTGGCCGCTGCCTCCGAGGACCACAGCCACAGGGCGTCCGTACCCGTGCTGCTCAGCGCCAGGCTGTAGCTGCCGCCGAGCGCCCCGGCGACGGCTGCGGCGTTGAGACCGGTGGTGTGGACCGCCGAGCCGTCCGGGACCCCCGTGAAGCTGCCGAGCGCAGGGCCGCCGAGCCCCGGCCGGTTGTTGTAGGTCGTCCCGCCCTCCGACCAGGAGCCGGTGACCGGGACCACCGCGACCGTGTCCGTGGTCCCGGCTGCGCTCATGGTGCTGGTCTTCACGCTGAGCGCGGCCGACTTCAGCACCGTACCGGCGGGCGCGGCGGGCAGGTGGAAGCGCAGGTAACTCGTGTACGGCGAGCTGCCCCGTACCGCGAGCGAACCCGAGCTTCCGTAATTGGCTGCGGGCCCGCCCGCGTTGGCGTAGGTGTCCTCCACGGCGGTCAGCCCGACGACCGAGTCGGCCGGTGCGGAGGCGAGGTGGTAGTGGTTCTGCACCTGGCCCGCGCTCAGGACGGTCGGGTACACGGCGGTCTCGTCCAGTTGCCCCGCCCAGAACTCGCTGGTGGGGCGGTCGGGCCAGCCGCCGAGGCTGTCGCCGCCCGCGTGCCAGTAGCCGGAGTAGTCCTCGTGGGTGGTGACGCCGAGGGTGCCCTTCTGGACCCCGTCCACGTACAGGGTCATCCCGCCGGGCCCCTGGGTGGCGACCACGTGGTGCCAGGTGTTGTCGTTGTAGGCGCCGCTGGTGGCGATGGTTCGGGTGGCGCCGCCGGTGTAGACGCCGTACACCAGCCTCCCGCCATTGGTCATGTAGATGTGCTTGTCGTACCGATTGCTGGCGAGTGCCTGGTTGTTCCCGAAGCCGAAGAGCTTCCCGCCCCGGGTGGTGTTGGTCTTGAACCAGGTCTCGATGGTGTAACTGGCCCCCACCGTCTGGAACTTCTCGCCGTACACCCCGCTGTCCGCGCCGTTGAAGCCGATCGCCGTGCTCGGTCCGGAGACCGCGCCGGGCGTCTGCCGCAGAGCGGGGCCGTTCAGGTGCACGCCGCTGCCGCTGCCGCCACCCGAGGAATCGGCGACGAAGGGCAGGGCCGACTCGTCGTAACGCCAGTACTGCTGGGCGCCGTCCGCGCGGATCCGGCTCGGGTAGCCGGCGACCGAGGTCGCCACGGTCACGCTCGCCGTCGCCGAGAGGGCGCTGACGTTGCCGGCCGCGTCGGCCGCCGTCACGCGGTACGCGTACGACTGGCCCGGCGTGACGGTGGTGTCGGTCCACGAGGCCTGCGGGCGCCGGAAGAAGAGCGAGTCCGCGGTGACCGTGGCGATGGGCGTGGCCGCGCCGTTGCGGTACACCTTGTACGTCAGCGTGCTGTCGTCCAGATCGAGGCTCGTGCGCCACCGTACCTGGGCCTCGCCCGGCTTGAAGCTCACCGCGCTCGCGACGGGAACGGTGGGGGCGCCCGTGTCCCCCGTGGAGGCGAAGCGGGTCAGGCTCTGCTGCGCCGCGCCGTTGACGGTGGTGAACTCGCCGCCGACCCAAAGGTACTGGACGCCGCCTTTGGATGCCACCGTCAGCACGCGCGGGCCGATGCCCTCCCCGATGCCGTCGTTGGTGTCCGGGGCCCAGCCCAGTTTGCCGGTGCCGGTGGTCGGCTGCGCGAGCAGATGCTGGCGCCGGCCCTCGGGGAACTCGCCGACACTGGAGCAGTTGTGGGCGTGCGAGGCGCTGTAGAGAACGCTGCGGTACGGGAGAACGGCCTGCGTGGCCCCCAGGCAGGTGTCGCGCCAGCGCTGGCCGAAGTCCGCGAGGTCGAGGGCGATGCGGCCGTCGAAGACGCCGCCGCCCGTGCCCTCGTTCGCGGTGTAGAAGCCCGTCGCGTCGGTCGCGATGTCCTTGACGACCGAGTTGGTCTCGATGAATCCGGCGTACGAGGTGGTGAGCGCGCCGTTCTTCGCGTCGACGACGGCCAGCGCGTGCGTGTCCGTGCCGTTGACGGTGAAGAAGTCACCGCCGAGGACGACGGCGGAACCGTCCGGGGTGACCTCGACGGCGCGGCCCGGCTCGTCGGCGTCGGCCGTGAAGGGACGCAGCGCGCCGTCGGTCGCGGCGACCGCGGCGAAGCGGGAGCGTGGCTGACCCGCGACGGTGCGGAAGTCGCCGGCCGCGTAGACGGTGTCCTTGGTGACGGCGAGGGCCCGTACGGTGGCGGCGAAGGCCGGGCGGAAGGAGGGCTTCACGGCGCACGTCGCCACGTCGATGGCGGCGACGCTGGAGACCGGGGTGCCGTTGACCGCGCCGAAATACCCGCCGGCGTACAGGGTCTTCTTGTCCGGCGAGAGGGTGAGAGCGCGGACGGTCGCGGTGCCGGTGCCGATGGTGAAGGAGAGCGTGCAGGAGGTCGGGGCGCCCGTCGCGGCGTCGAGCGCGGCGAAGTTCACGGCGGGCCGCTCACTTCCGCCGCCACCCGCGGGCGGGCGCAGCGTGGAGAAGGTGCCGCCGACGAAAACCTGGCCGCCCGCCTCGGCGAGGGCCCAGACGATGCCGTTGGGCTGCCAGGTGGACAGCGCGTCGGCGGTGAACGCGACGGGCGGGGTGACGGCCGCCGCCTGCGGGACGAGGCCGAGGCCGAGGCCCGCGCCGGTCACGGCCAGGGACAGAGCGAGGGCGGTCGGCAACCCTCTGGATCTACGCATGAACCCCCCAGTTCGGTGCTGCGGTACGACCGTCCCGCCGGCTGGCTCGCGGCCGTGTAGGTCAACGGCCGGAAGCGGGCGGACAGCCTCTCCCGGCCATGCGTACGGGCGCACCCTAGGACGAATGGGCACGGCGTTCACCCGACTTGACGTATCGGATGCCGAATCGCACGCGCGGACGGCTGCGTTGTCCGACCGGCGGACCGGAGCAGGGTGCCAGCCCGGTGGCCTCGAAGGACGGCAGCACGGTCAGTACGCGGACGGCATGCAGCTCGCGATCCGCGAAGCGGACCGGCAGCCGCTTGGGCCGCGGCAAGGCGCCCGTGTACGGCGAGGGTGCGGCCGGCGAGGGTGCGGCCGACGCGGTTCCGAGCCCGGCACCCCCGGCCCTGCGCTTGCGCGGCACCGGATGCCATGCCTTACCGGCGTCCGGTGGGCTCGGCGGACGGCCTCGGCTTTGGCCGGGGCCGCCTTGGGCCTTGCCCTGGCGGGCGGGCACCGGCGGAGCGCCGGAGCGGGCCGCCCTGCGAGGTCGGCGCGGAGAGGGCCGGGGTCCGCAGCCGTCACGCCTGGTACTGCCCGCGCGGCCTGTACGAGGGGGCGGGGCTCGGCGCCCGGGGTTCAGGCGGGCACCCTGGCGGAAACCGCCCCGCGGGCGGCCGCGTCCCTCTACCGTGCCCTGAAGGGGCTGGGCAGGACACGGGCACGGAGGGCGGGCGGATGGACGAAGAAGAAGACATGCGGCTGGCGAGGATGACGCCGGAGATTTCTCGCCGCACCCTCACCATGCTGCGTGGTCTCGCGGGCCTGGAGCCGCCCGAGCAGGTGCCGGAGGACGCCATGGCCGTCGCGGACGCGATCCTCGCCGAGCACGGCACCGACGGGCTCCGCGTGCTGGTCATGACCCTGGCCGCCTGGGCGACGGCGCAGATCGAGAACGTCGCCGAGCTCAGCCAGCGCAGCCACGAGGCGGTGCTGGACGCGATGGAGCTGGCCTGCCTGGAGGCGAACGCCGAGGAGTAGGCACGGGGAGCACGAAGCCTACGGACGACCCCAGAGGACAGCCACGGAGGAGCAGCCACGACCGCGCCCGGGCGGGCCCCGGCGCGGGTCGGCCAGGCGGCGGCTCCGGGGCCCGGCAGGCCCTGAAGCGGCCCTTCCGCAGGTCACGAGCCAGGTCACGAGCCACGTCACGACCCGAGGCCGTAAGGAAGCCGCTGCGGACCTGCTCCCAATCGGGCGGGTGTCGGCGACACTGGGGGAAGCAGCAGCGTCCCGGGGGGTCCTGATCGGAGGCCGTCGTGAGCACACCTTCCCCCATCCGGATCGCAGCCGTCCTGTCCACCGAACATCGTGGACGGCTCATGTCACAGGCCCGCGAGGTCAATTTCCCCGAGGGCGCGCGGCTCTTCGAGGAAGGCGCACCGGCGCACGCCTTCTGGATCGTGCGCTCCGGCACGGTGACCCTGGAGATCCCGGTGCCGGGCCGCCGGCCCGCGCCCGTCGAGAATCTCGGGCCCGGTGAGCTCGTGGGATGGTCGTGGCTGTTCCCGCCGTACGTGTGGCAGCTGAGCGCCGAAGCGATGACACCGGTGCGCGCGTACGAGTTCGACGCGGCGGGCGTACGGCTGCTCATGGACGCCGATCCGGCCTTCGGCTCGGCAGTCGGACACTGGGTCGGTCGCGTCCTCGCCCTCCGGCTGAACCAGACCCGCACCCGGTTGCTCGACCTGTACGCGCCGCGGCTCACAGCCGGCTAGGGCGCGTCTCCCCGCCCCGCGTGCCGAGCCCCCGGGGGTCACCGCTCCGGCGCCGTGGGGTGGGGTCATGGAGGCACCGTCGTTGCCCCGACCGGTGTCTCGCGAGGGTTTCGCGGGGGTCTCCTGGGCGGTGTTCGGCCGATTCGCCGGCTTGCTCCCGCACTGGTCAACCCGGTGACACCGCCGCGGTCTGCAGTCATTCGTACACGATCGGTGACGAGAAACAGCGGTCCGAACGGGCGTTCATGGGCCGCGTGGGCAAGACTCACGTCCGTTATCCGAAGCAACCACGCAAGGGAGTGTTCGAAATGCGGTCCATCGCAAGGAGTCTCGGGCTCGGAACCGCCGCCATGGCGCTGACCGCGCTCACCGCTCTGGCCTGGCCCGGAGCGGCCGGTGCGGCGACGGCCGGTACGGCGGCGGGCGGCAAGGCGACGGCTGGTACGGCGAGCCTGTACGCGCCGTCCGCGCTCGTGCTGAGTGTGAGCGCCGGGGAGGACACCGGCGGTACGGTACTGCGCGCGGTGACGCTCGTCTGCGCTCCGGCGCCCCGCGGGACGCACCCGGACCCGGTCGCCGCATGCGCCGAGTTACGGGCGCACAGCGCCCAGTTGGACGCGATCACCGCACCCGCGGCGAACGTCGCGTGTACCAGGGAGTGGAATCCGATGACGGTGACGGCCGTGGGCGTGTGGGAGGGCCGCCGGCTCGGCTACTCCTACACCTTCGGCAACCCGTGCGGCCTGCAGAACACCACAGGCGTGCTGTTCGACTTCTGACGGGCTGCGCGAGGGGGGCTTATGCGACCTCGGCTGACTTTCCCTCAGATGACATAGGCCTGAGGCGACATGGACCTCAGGTGCGGTGACATCGGTTCGGGCCGGGCGGCGTCGTGCGACCGCCGTCCGGCTCACAGGGCCCAAGGGGGCCGGCGTACGGAGGTCAGCCCGCGCAGATCACGTCGTCCAGCCGGATGGGCCGCGAGTCGAGGCGCACGTAGGCGGTGAAGGTGTCGGTGGCGCCGGAGCCCCAATGAGTCGTGACCGTGGCCCAGCCGACTCCGGCCGCCGGGGCCACCGTGACCGGGCCGATGACCGTGGCCTGCGGCGTGTTCTGGGCGCAGAGCAGGACGTCGGCCTCCGGGTGTGCCTTCTGCCGGTCCTTGAGGACCTGCGAGACACGGTGCTCCCGGTCGTAGGGGGTGGGCCCGCGGGTGCCGTAGAAACCGGCGAGGAAGAGGGCGATCTGCGCGGCGCTGTGCTGGCGCCGGGTGTCGTCGAAGTGGGTGTCCCGAGAGGTGCCGGGGGCGGCGAGGGCGGGCGCGGGGGACGGTGCCAGCAGCGCGAGCAGGGTCAGCAGCAGGGCGCCAAGGGTGTACGGCTTGAGCTTCATGTCGGGTTTGTAGCCGCCGGGGCGGGCGGGCCGGGAGGGGGAGGGCTCGGATCTCACTCCTGTGGGGGCCTGATTCACCCCAGAAACAGCCCTTCGGCCCCCTCCCGCGGCAAGGCTCGGGGTCGCGGGGGGCATGGCGCTGATGGTGCACGCCTCGTACGCACGTCCGGTGCTCGGGGCGGAGTGTGAGCGCCACGCCGGCATCTCCGAGGTGAAGGCCGACGGCGCGGTCTGCCGCCTGCTGCCTGCGCCGGGTGCTGGTGGCCTCCGGCCTCCCGCGCCTCCAGCAGCTGCTGGACGCGGACCGGCGGGCGGCTGAGCGACCGGTGGGTCCGGTAATCGAGTCGCGGACGCACGGGGCGCGTACGTAGGGTCGGTCGTATGGGGAAGCCGCTCGTCGCAGTGTTCAGTGGGGCCGGGATGTCCACCGACTCCGGTATTCCGGACTACCGGGGGCCGCAGGGCCTGTGGCGGCGGGATCCGGATGCCGAGAAGCTCGTGACCTACGCCTCCTACATGGCCGATCCCGAGATCCGGCGCCGGTCGTGGCGGATGCGCGGCGAGATCGGGGCCCTCGGCGCGCGGCCCAATGCCGCCCACCGGGCCGTAGTCCGGCTGGAGCGCGCCGGTACTCCGGTGCGGGTGATCACTCAGAACGTGGATGGTCTGCACCAGCTCGCCGGGATGCCCGAGCGCAAGGTGTTCGAGCTGCACGGCACTGCCCGGGCGGTCGTCTGCACCGCCTGCCGGGCCCGCTCGGGGATGGACGAGGCACTGGCCCGGGTCGCCGCCGGGGAGCCGGATCCCGCCTGTCGGGCGTGCGGCGGGATCCTCAAGGCGGCGACCGTGATGTTCGGCGAGCGGCTCGACCCCCACGTGCTGGCGCAGGCGATGGCCGTGGCCAAGGGCTGCGAGGTCTTCATCGCCGTGGGGTCGACCCTCCAGGTGCAGCCGGCGGCCTCGCTGGTGGGCATGGCGGCGGAGGCCGGTGCCCGCCTGATCATCGTGAACGCGGAGGAGACCCCGTACGACCCGCTCGCCGACGAGGTCGTGCGCGAACCGATCGGGACCGCGCTCCCGGCGCTCCTGGCCCGTATCGCGGACACCCCTTAGCCGCTCCCCCGAGGCTCAGTCCCCCCGGCGGCTCAGTCACTCCCCCTCCGCGGCCCGGCGCAGTTGGGCCACGTCCAGCTTCTTCATCTTCAGCAGGGCCGCGCTCGCGCGGGTGGCCCGCTCCGGGTCCGGGTCGCTGATCAGGTCGATGGCCTCCGTCGGGATGACCTGCCAGGACAGCCCGAACTTGTCCTTGAGCCAGCCGCAGGCGACCTCCTGGCCGCCGTCCGCGGTCAGCGCTTCCCAGTAGTGGTCCGCCTCGGCCTGGTCGGCGCAGTGGATCTGGAAGGAGACGGCCTCGGTGAAGGCGAACTGCGGGCCGCCGTTGAGACCGACGAACTTCTGGCCGTTGATCTCGAACTCCACGACCATGACCTCACCGGCCGGTCCCGGGCCCGCCTCGGTGTAACGGCCGATCCTGCCGATCCTGCCGTCCTTGAAGACGGACACGTAGAACTCCGCGGCGGCCTCCGCGTTTCCGTCGAACCACAGGCACGTGGTGAAACCCTTGCTGGTCATGACTGCCTCCAGGGGCATCGGCGGCGGAATCCGGGGATGGATGCCGTCTCGCACATACAGACCGGCCCCGGGCCCGAAATTCATCGGTGGGCCCGGGGCCGGTCTGTGACTGCCGTGTTCAGCCGTGTTCAGTCGTGTTCAGCCGTCTTCAGCGCCTCGACTCGACGCCGCTTACTCCTCGTGCTCGCTTTACTCCGCACCGGTCGTGGACATCCCCAGCATGCGGTCGACCACGCGCTCCGTGGCGCGGCCGTCGTCCAGGTCGCAGAACTCGGCGCGGAACGCCGCCCGCGCCGACGCGTACGCGGCCCCGACCGAGTCCGCGTCGCGCACGGCCTCGATCAGGCTGGCCGAGTCCGCGAGCAGCGGGCCGGGAGCCTTCTCCTCCAGGTCGAAGTTGAAGCCGCGCAGGGTGCCGCGGTAGTGCTCCAGGTCGTACGTGAAGAGCAGGATCGGCCGGTCGGTGAGGGCGAAGTCGAAGATCGCGGAGGAGTAGTCCGAGATCAGCACGTCGGCGACGAGCAGCAGGTCCGTGGCGTCGGGCCAGCGGGAGACGTCCACGACGAAGCCGTCACGCACGCCGTCGCGGACCTGCTCGCCCACGTTGTGGTGGCCGCGGATCAGCAGGACGTGGTCCTCGCCGAGCTCGCGCCGGGCGTGGTCGAGGTCGATGTGCAGGTCGAGCTTGTAGCCGCCGGAGAAGCCTTCCCGGTTCTCCCGCCAGGTGGGCATGTAGAGGACGACCTTCTTGCCCTCGGGCAGGCCGAGCCGCCGCCGGACCTCGGCGCTCCGCTGCGCGTCGGGCCGTACGAGCGCGTCCGTGCGCGGGCTGCCGGATTCGATGACCTCGCCGTCGTAGCCGAGGGCGCGCTTGAGGACGGGTGTGGCGTACGAGCTCGGCGAGGCGAGCAGGGACCACTGGGCACTGTCGTGCTCCAGGGCCTCCAGCACCTCGGGGCTCGTGTAGTAGTCGTGGACGTAGTCGTGGCCGATCTGCTTGACCGGCGTCCCGTGCCAGGTCTGTACGACGGTCTGGCCGGCGCGGCGCTGGAAGTGCTGCGGCACGCTGGAGTTGACGACGTAGTAGCGGGCGCGGGCCAGCACGTCCCAGGCCTCGACGCTGTCGTACTGCACCGCGCGGGCGGTGGCGGGCACTTCGGCCCGGCCGTCGCGGACCAGCCAGATGTGCTCCAGCTTCTCGCCGCGGCGCAGCAGTTCCTCGTGGATGGCTCGGGGCGAGTCGCCGGCGCCGTGTCCCTGGAAGGTGTCGTAGACGACCAGGTCCTTGACCGGCAGGGCGCGCTGCGCCGGGTAGGTCTCGAAGCGGGCCTTGCGCTGGGCGAAGTTGGAGCGGTCGTACGGGCTGAGCAGCGGGTCGGAGACGATCACCATGCGGTCGTAGAAGCGGGTCTCCACCCGCATCCGGCGGCCCTGCGTGGTGAAGGGGTGGGGTCCCGCGAACAGCATGCCGGGGCCCATCTGCACGGGCGCGCCGCGGTCGACTCCCAGCAGCCCGGCGGTGGTTCCGCCCTGGGCGACGGGGCGCAGCGTGGGCCACCAGCGGCCCTCGGGGAGCGTGGTGCGCCCGGCGTAGGCCTCGGGGAGCACGGGCTCGAACGAGGCCTCGAAGCGGTCTCCGTCGCGGGTGACGGGGTAACTGAATTCCATTCCGTGCGCGTTGTGGAGGACGAGCTCGTAGGGCTCGTCCACGGGCGCGAGGAACCGGCCCCGCACGGTCACCCTCCCGCCTTCGGCGGCCACGGCGTCGACGAGCGGCGGGGAGGGCTGCACGGAGAGGGTCACGTGCCCGGTGTTGCCGCGCTTGGCGAAGAGGGTGCGGCCGGCGTCCCCTCCGGGCAGGCGGACGACCAGCCCGGCGAATCCGCCGCGCTCGTCGTGCACCAGGCGGTGCTCGGCGCCGTCGGACCCGATGACGCAGAGGCTCCAGGGCTCGGGGCTCCACTCGCCGGGCTGGCATTCGGCGTCCGGTACGGCGGCCAGCTCGGCCAGCGGCACCCGGGCGGTGAACGGAATCCGGCCGGCGCCGCCCCCGGCGGTCTCCAGCGGGAAGGTGAGGGTGGTGCCGGTGGTGACGTGGAGGGCCCGCAGGGTGGCGTCGGAGCCGACCTCGGCGGCGAGTTCACCGGCGATCTCGACGGCGTCGTCGCCGGCCGGGCGGACGTCCAGGGCGCGGGCGCGGACGGTCTCCACCTGGATGGTGAGGGCGCCGGAGACGCTTGGAACGACGCGCACGTCGGGGGCCACCCAGTGCGCGGGCGGGTTCTGCCCGGTGTCGTGCTCACCTCCCTTGAGGCGGGCGCGGTGCAGGCCTCCGGCGCCGGTGACGGCCACGGACGTGGTCCATATGCCGTCGTGCCACTTGCCGCCCGACTGGAAGATGGAGGGGTCGACGACGGCGGTGAAGCCCGCCCAGTCGGCGTGCCGCAGCGCGAGGTGCGGGGAGTTCACGGTGGCCATGGGCGAGGCGACCGTACGGGCGCTGACGACCGAGCGGCGGCGCTTGCCCCCCTCGCGGAAGACCAGCATCTTGCGCGAGCCGAGGCGGCTCTCCGCGCCGAGGTGACCGGGCAGGGCGTAGCCGCGCAGCAGCAGCTTGCCGTCGGCCCAGGCGGCCTGTTCCAGGCGGCTGACGACGCGTCGCTCGCGCGGGCCGAGGGTGAGGATCTTGGCGGGGACCGGCGGCCGGCCGTGCAGGAAGGGGTAGTCCGCCTGCGGGCGGGCGAGTCCCTTGACGGGCACGCTGTAGTGGTAGTCCCGCTGGTGGTTCTGGAGTGCGATGAAGTCCTCGACGCGGCCTTCGCGGGCCAGGTACGCCTTGAGGCGGTCGGCCACGGTCAGGTCGGACCAGGGGCCCGTGCCGATCTCGCGGACGAGCCCGCCGACCTCCTTGACGAAGGCGGCGCGGAAGTCGGGGCCGCCCTCACCGACGTACTTGTAGATGAGGGGGAGTTCCTCGCTCAGCACGTTGTAGTCGTAGTCGCGCAGGTAGCGGGCGTACTTGGCGCCCTGCTTGGCCTTGAGCGCCTCGCGGACAAGCCGTACGGAGGTCACGCGGTCGATGAGGGAGACCGGGTCGGTGGAGCGCTGGGTGATGGAGCGCTCGCCGGTCTCGCGGACGCGCCAGTGGTAGACGCAGTCGCTGATGATGTCGACGCTGGAGGCGAAGTAGTGCGCGGGGATGCTGACCGGGGCGTCCTCGTAGAGGATGCCCTCCGGGTACTGGAAGCCGTGCTCGTCCCAGAAGCTGCGCCGGTAGACCTTGTTCCAGGCGGTGCGGTCGGTGACCAGGGCCGGGAACTTGGAGATGTGGGTCTTCAGCTGGGTCTTGGCGAAGGCGGCCCGGTGACCCCAGGACTGCTGCATGCCGACCGAGCGGAAGCGCTTCACGTTGCCGCCGGCGAAGTCCGAGCCCGTCTCGTCGAGGGCGTCGATGAGCCGCTGGTAGGCGTACGTCGGCATGGTGTCGTCACTGTCGACGAAGGCGAGGTACTCCGTGCCCTCGCTGGCATGCCGGGCGCCCACGTTGCGGGCGGCGCCGAGGCCGGCGTTCTCCTGCAAGACGACACGGAAACGCTTGTCCCGAGCGGCGAAGGCCTTGGCTATGACGGCGCTGGTGTCCGTGGAGCCGTCATCCACGAGGATGACCTCGAAGTCGTCGAAGGTCTGCGCGGCGATGGATTCCAGGCACTCGTCGAGGTAGAGCTCGACGTTGTAGACGGGGACGACGATACTCAGGCGCGGGGGCATGGGTGGCGGGTTCTCCAGCGTTTTATGCTTTAGCGATGATCAGCTGATCAGAGCATCTTACTCTGTAACAGATTCATAAAATCCACCCATCCAGGGCATATGACGGCTGATCGTCGGGGCGGACGGCAAAGAATTCAACCGCCCGCCACCTCCGAGGAGCGGCCCCGGTCAGATCTCCAGCTCCGCTTCGATCTTCTTCAGCTGGTGGCGCGCCATCGCGAGGTTGGCCCGTCCCCTGTCCAGGGCGAGGTAGAGGAAGAAGCCGGCGGTGCCGCGGCCCTTGAGCAGCCGGATCAGGTGGTACTGGCTGCCCAGGGTGATCAGGATGTCCTCGATCTCGTCGTTGAGCCCGAGCATCTCCATCGCACGGACCTTGGCGCGCACCACGTCCGTGTTGCCCGCGGCCGCGACCGCGAGGTCGAGCTCCTTGCCGCCGCCGATGGTTCCGAGGGCCATGCCGCTGCCGTAGTCCACGAGGGCGGCGCCGAGGGCGCCGTCGATCGTCGCGGTGGCTTCCTTGAGCGCGGTCTCCACGTTGGCCATGAGAATTCCTCTTTCCTTCTCGTTCCGCTGTACCGGGATTCGGTCGTACTGGGACGGGTCGTACTGGACTCGGTCGCTCTCCCGCTCACCCCGGAGGGGCCGCGGAGCCCCGCAGGCGGAGGGTGTGCTCGATGAGCTCGCCTATGCGGAGGCTGGAGCGCCGCGCCTCCAGGTGCAGGCGCCCCACATTGATGCGCGGCTCCGCGGTCAGGGTCAGGACGGCCGCGTCACCCGCCGCGTAGGTGGCCACGTAGCCGTGCTCGCCCCGCACCAGCAGCTCGCGGAACGCGCCCTGGCCGGTGCTGTCGCTGAGCCGCTGGGCCACGCCGAGGGCGGCGGCCGTCAGCGCCGCCACCGGCTCTGCCTCGGCGGCTGCACTGTCCTGGGCGAGCACCAGCCCGTCGGCGCTGGCCGCGAGGGCGCCCGTCAGCTGGGGAACCCGGGCGCGCAGCCGGCGCAGCTCGGCGAGTATCTCGGCTTCCGCTTCGGCGGGCACCGCACTCATGGCCTTTCTCCTTTCGGGCTGCCTCCGCTCGGAGCGGTCGGCGCGCAGAGCCGGTCGCAGCGGGAGCTTCACAGGCTTGCCTCCAGTGCGTCGCGTAACCGGCGGAGCAGCGCCACGTCGGGCGGCTGGGTCCCGGTGATCCAGTCGGGCAGACACGGCGCGGCCGGCGCCGGGCCCGGTGTGTGCGGGGTCTCCACGAGTCCGGCCGCCGCGAGGCGCCGTACGTCGAGCAAGGTGTGGAAGGCGGGTCTGCCCAGCACCCACGCGAGGTCCGCCGGGGTGCGTACGCCGTCCGCCCGGGCCAGCAGGATCCGCTGGCGGGCGGTGACGGTCTGGCCGGGTGCGGCGGCGCGGGGCACGACCGGGGCCGTGTCCAGCAGGGGGTAGGGCCAGACGGCGTCGAGCAGCTCCCGCCGGCGGCGGGTCTCCCGCTCGACGGCGGCGGCCGGTACTGAGCGGAAGGAGCCGATCCAGTGGGTGGCCCCGCGGCGGAACCGCGAGGGTCCGCTACCGGGGGACAGCGCGAAGAACGCGGCGTCGAAGATGGCGGCCAGGTGGCATATTTCCAGCTCGCCGCCCGCCAGCCCGCCGCTGTCCACGAGGAAGCGGGCGACCTGGCGGTGCGCACCGGCCCGGTCGACGGCCTCCCGCCAGCGTTCGGGGGCCAGGCCGCCGCCGGTGGTGAGCAGGACCTCAAGGCCGGGGGTGGCCGGGCTCTCCGCGTGGACGACGCGGCCGTCCTCCAGGAAGAGGGTGCCTCGCTCGCGCAGCAGGGCGCCGGTGGCCCGCTCGGCGGCGAGCCGGGTGAGGAGGGGGGAGACGGCGGCGGAGGCCGCCGGGGCGGTGGCCGGGGTGGTCATCTGAGCACCAGTCCCTCGGCGAGGACGCGCAGTTTGTGGCGGGCGAGCGCGAGATTGCCGTCGGCCCGGTCGAGCCACAGGTGCAGGAAGACACTGCTGTCGAAGCTGGTCTCGACGAAGCGCAGCACGTGGTAGGCGGTGCGGGTGGTGACGATCAGGTCCTCGACGGGCGGTCCGTCGCCCGCCGGACCGGCCCCGCTCGCCCCGGCCACCGCGGGCACGGCGCCCGCCCCGGCCACTGCGGCCACCGCGCGGACCCCGCTCGCCCAGCCGGAGCCGCCGGGCCCCTGCCCGCCCGGCACGGCGCCGGGTAAGGTCTCGGCCGCCGCCGGGGCGAAGGACTCGTACTCGGCGGCGGCCCGGGCCAGCTCGGCGGTCTCGGCGGCGGTCGTCTCGTGGTCACCCACGGGAGAGTCCCCCGCGGTGCCGAGGGCCAGCCCGCTGCTCCAGTCGACCAGCGCGGCCCCCCGCGCACCGGGCAGGGCCATGGCTTCGAGCAGGCACTCGTCGATACCGGGCACGCGGGCTCCCCTCCCGACAGTCGTGCTGGCCGCACGGTCGTACGGCGCGACAGGAGGAACCTACTCAACTTCCACACTACGGAAGGGGCTTCTGGCATTTTCCGCTGGAACATGCGCGAAAGCGCTCGGCACGTTGGCCGGAACCCGTCGACTTCTGATCACGAAGCGAGCGGAAGATCGTCCGCGAGCCGGAAGGACCCGCCCTCGCGCTGGACGTAGCCCTCGTGACTGAGCGTGCGCAGCAAGTGGTAGACGGTGGGTAGGGGAATGCCGGTGAGCCGGGCGAGCCGCTTGGCCGTCGCTCCGCCCTCCGCGTACATCGCTTCCACGAGGCGCAGCGCGCGCTGCACGGAACCGATCAGGGTGGGTGCGGGTGTGCTGTCCTTCTGGCTGTGGTCGGTGCCCATGAGTAGTCCCCCTGAGTCCGGTACGAGGCCTGGCAAACCCATCAAAGTCGCTCACCGGCCGCAAAACCAGGCTGACTCGCGTAAACCTGAGCATAAGATCACCTAACGCCGGACCGGGACCGCATCGGCGGAGTCGCCGTCACAGAGCGTGAGTTCGCCGGGTGAGCATCGAGGTGGCCGCCCTGCCGACCCCCGGGCGTCTGCCGTCGCGCGTCTGCCGTTGATCAGTCGTCGCTCAGTCGTCATTCAGTCGTCGCTCGGCCTGCGGTCGGTCAATCGGTCGGTGCGCCGTCAGTCGGGGACCCTTGCGGGAGAAGGCGTTCGGTCATCACCCGGATGAGTTCCTCGACCGGGTAGGGCTCCAACAGGGCCGGGGCCGTCAGGTCGTCCACGATCAGGCCCAGCATGGCGAGGTACAGCAGCACGACGCCCTGCCGGTCCCCCGGCAGCCCGGACCCCAGGTGCCACGCGACGTTGGCCTCCAGCTCCGCGCTCTGGAACCCGGCCAGTTCCGCCTGGAGTTCGGGGCGCCTGGTTCCCTCCAGCCGCAGCTCCAGCATGGCGATGTGCACGCTGCGCTCGCGCCGCATCCGCCCGACGAGCTGCCCGAGCAGTACCCGGGTGTCCAGCGGGCCGGTCAGATCCGCCGGGTCCGGGGTCAGCCGCTCGCGGGTGCGGTGCAGGATCTGCACGAGGAGTTGGGCGCGGTTGGCGAAGTAGTTGGAGGCGGTGCCCGTCGGTACGCCCGCCTCCGCGTCCACCGCCCGCAGGGTCAGGCCCCGTGATCCCTCGCGCGCCAGGACTTCGATGGCGGCGTCGAGGAGCGCGGCGCGGCGCTGGGGGTTCTGGCGCATGGCGGGGTCCCTGGGGTGATGCGGCACGAGGTCATGAGCACTGCACATGCAGTGCTTCGCTCACGGTAGCGGATGCGGTCCGTCCGGGTCCTGGCGCCTACCCCTGGAGTGGCCCCGCCCGCCGGCGTACGGATGCCACGCGGGGACCGCGCCGGCGAGCACCGCGTACGGGCGAAGGCCCGCCAGCGGGTCCTCCGTTCGGGGGACGGCCGCGCACACCGTCCACCCGGCTTCCGCACACCTGCTCCCGCGCCCGCGCTTTTCGTACACCTCGCCCAGACGCTCGACGCCCCACGTCCGGAGGACCGGTTTCCGGCCGCCGCGGCCCACGCCCGTCCCGGTCGACCAGCCGCCGCGGCGGGCGGACGATGGAGGGACCGGAAGACGGAAGGAGACGTGCCGCAATGGCCACATTCATGGATGTCCACACGGGCATGAAAGGCATCACATCCGAGCAGCTGACGGCCGCCCACCGGGCGGACCTGGCCATCGAAGCCGATGAAGGCGTGCACTTCCAGAAGGCGTGGGCCGACCCCGAGGCAGGCATGGTCTACTGCCTGTCCGAGGCACCGTCCGCCGACGCCGTCCAGCGCGTCCACGAGCGTGCCGGGCACCCCGCGGACGAGATCCACCCGGTACCGCTGATGGTGTCCTGACCTCGGCTGACCGAATTCATTCGCACACGAAAGGGGGGGTGGGAGGCAGTCGGGAGGCCTGCGGCATATGCCAGATGCAAGGCCGTAGCGGATGTTGCCAAACGCCTTACAGGCCGTCGCCGCCTGTGCAACAGTCGTTACCGGTCCTTCCTTCAGACTTGGCCGCGCCGCGCCTGTATCGGAGTTCTCATGCCGTCCCACCTGTTCGCGGACCGTCCCGCGCAGCCGCCCGAGCCGGGGTCGGTGGACGCGCTGATCACACAGACCCGGCGGCTCCGGGGAGAGGTGGACGCGGTTCGCCGTGACACCGTCGTGGACGACGACGACGCCCAGGGCCGCTGGCAGCGCGCACTGTGCGATCTCGCGGTCCACCACCTCGATGACCTCGGCCAGCACCTCGGCCAGCTCAAAGAGGGCCTGCCGCCCGTGCCCGAGGTGATGGAGCTGCCGCAGGCGGCGCCCGAGGCCGCCTGCGAGGACCGCCAGACCCGTGTCGGCAGTGCCGAGTGGAACCTGCTGACCGATGAGGCCACCTGGTCCGACGAGCTCTTCCAGATCTTCGGCCGCTCCCCCGAGGCGGGCGCGCCGCCCCTCGACGAACTGGGCTCCACCCTCTTCTCCGAGGACCAGCCCCTGCTCACGGCGTGGCTCACCGCCTGTCTGGTGGACGGCAAGCCGATCGACGGCGAGTTCCGCATCGTCCGCACCGACGGCCGGGTGCGGACCCTGCACATGAGGGGCGAGCCGGTGCTCGACTCCGACGGCTGCACCACCTCCATGTGGGCCGTACTGCGGGACGTGAGCGAGCTGCGCCGCAGCCAGCGGGCCGTGCGCGAGTCCCGCGACTCCCTCCAGCGCCAGCGGGAGATCGCGCAGACCGAGCACCGGCTCGCCGTCGAACTACAGGAAGCGGTCCTCCCCCCGTGGCGCGGCTCCCTGCGCTTCCCGGGCAACGCCGGCACGCTGGACGTGGCCGCGCACTATCTGCCTTCCGCGACCAGTGCGCTGATCGGCGGTGACTGGTACGACGCGCTCGAACTGCCCGACGGCAGCTCGATGCTGACGGTCGGTGACCTCACCGGGCACGGCGTGAGTGCCACCTCCGGCATGGCGATGATGCTGGGCGCCCTGCGCGGGATGGCCATGGCCGGGATCGAGCCCGGTCCGCTGATGGGCTGGCTCAACCAGCTCCTGGAGACCTCCGTCCAGCCCGCGCTCGGCTCGGCCGTCTGCTGCCGCTACGATCCCGCGCGCCGCGTGCTGGCCTGGGCGCAGGCCGGCCACCCCGCCCCGCTCCTCTTCCGCCGCGGATCGGGCCGTTCCCTGCTGCCACCGGAGGGCGTGCTCCTCGGAGCGACCTCGGGTGCCGCGTACGGACAGGCCGAGGAACGGCTCGAAGTGGGCGACGTCCTCATCCTGCACACGGACGGGCTGACACCGCGCAGCATCGAGTTCAGCCGGACGGACGGGACCGAGCGGCTGCTGGCGCTCGCGCCGCGGTTCTCGTCGGCGCGTTCGGCGCGGGAATGCGTACGGATGGTGATCGAGGAATTCGGCGAGGGCGAGCGCGAGGACGACGCCTGCGTGCTGGTGGCCCGGGTCGGCGGTTAGGACGACACCCCGCGGCCCGAAACCCCCCGCCCATGCGGCCGTTCGGGCTTTTGGGACTTCGCAGCATCCGGGGTGATCAGCGCCTTCAGGGCCGCGCCGGGAGGCGCGGCCTTTCTCGTCTCCGTACGGGAGCCCGCGCGCGGCCTCGGCGAGGACTTGAGCGGTCGGCTCAGGAGGGCAGGGCCTCCGGTGGCAGGGCTCCGGGGTGGACGTCGGGGCGGGCTTCCGGGTTGATACGGCGGCGGGTGGCCGCGGCGGGCGCGGAGCTACACCGCCGCACCGCGCGCGCTGCGCTGCGCGGGGCCGTCCGGCAGGGCCGACGCGATCTCCTGCCGCAGGTCCTCGATCCGCCCGTAACCCGCGTACTGGCCGGTGAGCCGGTACATCTCGCGCAGCCGGTCCCATGTCCGGTGCGAGGAGGTCTCGTTCATCGAGACCAGCGCGAGGCGGGCGTAGCGGTCGGCCTGCTCCGGGTCGTCGGCGATGAAGCAGGCCGAGGCCATCGAGATGTAGTCGAAGATCTGCGAGCGCTGGTAGCCCTCGCCGCGCAGCCGCAGCGCCTGCTTGGCGTGGCGCGCCGCGATCGGCGCCGCCGTGGCGTCGTGGTCGGCGAGCGTCCGGTAGGCCAGGGCCTGCATGCCGTGCAGATCCGCCTCGTCGAAGTGCTGCATCCAACTCGGCGGCGGCACATCGCCCTTGTCGGAGACGAAGAGCTCCTCCGCCTCGCCCAGCGTGCGGCGCATGGCCTGGCCCTTCCCCATGGCGGCCTGCGCCCAGGCCTCGATGGTGTGCAGCATGGCCCGGGTGCGCGGCAGCGTCTGCTCGCCGGAACCCGACTGGGCCAGCTTCATCAGGTCGAGCGCCTCGTGGGGCTTGCCGAGGTGGACCATCTGGCGTGCCGCCCGGGACAGCGCCTCGCCCGCGCGCGGCCGGTCGCCGCCCTCGCGGGCCGCGTGCGCGGCGATGACGAAGTACTTCTGCGCCGTCGGTTCCAGGCCCACGTCGTGGGACATCCAGCCCGCCAGCACCGCCAGGTTGGCCGCCACCCCCCACAGGCGCCGCTGGAGGTGGTCGGGGTGGTGGTAGGCGAGCATGCCGCCCACCTCGTTGAGCTGGCCGACGACGGCCTTGCGCTGGAGGCCGCCGCCTCTGGAGGCGTCCCAGGCGCGGAAGACGTCCACGGAGCGTTCGAGGGCCTCGATCTCCTGCGAGCCGATCGGGGCGGCTTCGTAGCGGTCGTAGCCCGCCGGGTCGGCCTGGGAGGAGCCGCCGAAGCGCGGCGCCTCCCCGGTGGCGGCGGGGTCGGTGTGGAGCCAGTCGTACATGGCGTTGCTGAGGACGGAGCCGGCGGTGAGCGCGGCGCCCGCGCCCATCAGACCGCGACGGTTGAGCATGAGGTCCATTCCCGTGAATTCGGTGAGGACCGCGGCTGTGCGTTCGGGCGCCCAGGGCACCTGGTCGGGGTTGTCCTTCGCCCCGTCCGGCTGCCGTTTGGAGGTGCGACGCTGCCGTACGAACCCGAGGTCCTCGATGGTCACGACACGACCGAGCCGCTCGGTGAACAGTGCTGCCAGTACCGTGGGCACCGGCTCGCGCGGGGTTTCCCCCAGGTCGATCCAGCGCCGCACCCGCGAGGTGTCGGTGGCCAGCTGGTGGTGGCCCATGGCCGCCGCCTGCCGATTGACCATCCTCGCCAGTTCGCCCTTCGACCAGCCGGCCAGGCCGAACAGATCGTTCAGGCGGGTGTTCGGACCTTTGCTCACGTCAAGCCCCCAGGTTCTCGGCTGAGTTGACAGTAACCCGCCGTCAGGTGCCCAGCGACTATTCGCCAGGGTTCGCCAGGGCACGCCGGATGGTCCGCCACCCTTCGCCGGGTGTCAGGTAGGAATGCGCCTCCCCGACCCGGTCACCGGCGGAACTCCCCAGGGTGAAGTACGGGTCCGGCGGGGCGGCGTACGAAACCAGTCGGCGCACGAAAGGATCCGTAACGCCATGTACGCAGCAACGTCCTCCGTGTCCGCCCCGGTCCGGTCGCACCGCACGCTCCAGGCCGGCGGCGGCCCCTACCTCGAAGCCAACCGACCCGCGACCCCGGTGCAGGAGGCCGTGCGGGCACGCCGGATGCCGGTGACCGGAGCGCAGCCGCTCAGCGGGCGGATCGACCTCTCGGGTCCCCAGGGCGCGCAACTGCGGACCGCGCTCGCCTCGGTGCAGCGGATCTGTCCGGAGTTCGCGCCGGTGCAGGTGCTACGGCGCAGCGGCCGGTCGGTCCTCCTGGTGGGCACCACCGGCCGGATGACCGCCGTCGCCAAGGTTTTACTTGATCATTCGCCCGCGTGGCGCGAGCGGTACCGGCACGAAATAGCGGCGTACCGGACGTTCGTCCGTCACCGTCCACCGGTCCGGGTGCCGCGTCTGATCGCGGCGGACCCCGAGAACTGCACGCTGGTGGTCGAGCGGATGGCGGGCCGGGTGGCGGCGCTGCAACGGCACCCCGTGGAGGCCCCGCCGCGGGTCGACGTACGGGCGGCCGTGGGGGCGATCTGCCGGGTCAACCAGTGGCGTCCGCCGACCGAGCTGTTCGGCAGCCCGCTGAACTACTCGCGGCGGATCGTGCGCGACTACGAGCTCGGTCTGCTCACCGACCGGGACCTCGGCGACCTGCAGAAGCTGCTGCACGGGGTGAAACTGTCGGGGGCCGCGCTGCAGTTCAACCACGGTGACGCGCTGCTGTCGAATCTGCTGCTGTCCCCGGCCGGACCGGTGCTGCTCGACTGGGAGCACGCGGGCTGGTACCTGCCGGGCTACGACCTGGCCACGCTGTGGACGGTCCTGGGCGACGCCCCGGCCGCGCGCGGCCAGATCAGCCGCCTCGCCCAGTCGGCCGGCCCGGCCGCGCGGGACGCCTTCCTGGTCAACCTGATGCTGGTGCTGACCCGGGAGATCCGGATGGCCGAGACGGCGGTGCAGCGTTCGATCCTGTCGACCGCTCCGACCCGGCCGCTGCCGGCGGGGGCCGTCTCCTCCGGTGAGGAGCAGCGGCTGCTGCTGCGGCGCCTGCACGACGACGCGGGAATGGCCCGTAGAGCGGTCCGCGCGGCGGTCGGCACCCGCTGACACCGCCGCCCGGCACTCCGGGTACGAGCCCCGTGGCCCGTCAGAAGGGCGGCCCCCCTCCCTGGTGCAGCGCGGGAGGGGGGCCGCAAATGCGGGGGCTACTTCTTGGGGCCCGTGCCGCAGAAGAAAATCGCCTGGCCAAGTCCCTTGACCGTGCCGGTCATCATGCCGATGGCCAGTCCCGGTACGGCGCCGGCACCGCCTGCCATGGCGCCGGTCGCCGTTCCCACGACCGTGCCGACATAGATGCTGCTGCCCAGGTGCTTGAGCATGCACTTGTTCCACTCGGCTTCGGTCTTGGGCTTGTCGAAGAGGCCCATCGCAGACATTTGGGCCGTGTTCAGCTTGCCGGCGGTCTGCGCCAGGGCGGCAGCCGGAACACCGTCACGCACCGAGATGGTGGGCGGCGTCACGGTGCCGGTAACCGTGTCCCCGGTGACGCCTTCGATCGTCTGGGTGAGCTTCTTGCCATCGAGGGCGAGGCTGACCTTGTGCGTGGCACCGTTCGGCTCCTGGACGATGCCGGGCCGGACGGTGGCGATGTTCTTGCCGGAGCCGTCGGTAAGCTTGACCGTATTGTCCTCGACGGTCGCGGTTGCGCCCTCGGGGACGTCGAGGTCAGCGCTCTCGGTCTTGGCCAGGACCTGCGGCTTGACGTCCGCGTTGGTGTTGCTGGTGTCACTGCCCGGCGTGCTGGCGCTGGTGCGGGCGATGTACATCGTGGAGCCGGCCGTCGAGTTGACGACGGGGACCGTGACAGTCGCATCCGTGGTCCACGGCTGGTTGTCGGTGTCGAAGGTCCAGGTGCCCGTGACCTTCTTGCCGACGGCCGCGAAGTCGACCCAGGCGTAGTTCTTCGACGGGACGTCCACGGCGATGCCGTTGATCGTCGTCTCGTCCGAGGTGTAGGTCTGTGTCGTGGCCAGCTGGCTGGAGATCATGGCCTGGACCGGCACGGAGACCCCGACGGAGGTGGAGACGCCAGCCGAAAACGACTGGGCCCAGCCGGAGTGGTAAATCGTCGTGAAGATCTGCTTCATCGTGCTGTCGGTGCCGTTGTACCAGACGGACGAGGCGATCTGGCGGGGCAGGAGCTCGGGCTGTCCCTCAGACTTCTCGGTCCACGAACAGGTCGACGTCTTCTTGGAACAGAGGTCCGCGTAGTAGTCGAGGGCGAGGCTTTTCGCTTCGGCGGCCTTCGATGCGGGAACCGTCCATTCCTGGCTCGCGCTGCCGTTGCAGGCGTTGGGCTGGGCGAGGATCCCCCACAGGTGGAGGCCACCCCGGTTGTCCATGCAGTACTCGATGCCGCTGGAGTCGTCGCGGCGGACGATCCCGAACGTGTTGGGCTTGCCGTCGACGGGGCGGAAGTGCCACTGCTCGCCGTCCTTGCCGCAGGACTGCTGGGTGGCGGGCTGGGTGGCGTAGATGCACTTCCCGGAGGAGGTGTTGGCGATGTTGAAGGTGCCGGGGGCACTGAGCTTGATCAGGCGCCAGTTCGTGTAATTGGTGCCGTCGGGAGTGACGGAGATCTGGTTCCCGTCGTTGTTGCCCGTCGCGTTGAGGGTGCCGTTCTTGTTGGTAAAGGTGTACGCGTCGGTCGCGGCGGCTGCGGGAGTGGCGGCGAGGGCGAGAGCCGGGGCGATGACGGCGAGGGCGAGGACGGGAGCCGTTAAGAGTCGCGCGGCACGCGTGAAGTGGCGTTTCATGGCAACTTTCGGTTGAGTTTCCGGTGGATCTTCTGTTATGAGCCGTGAGGTAGGGAAGTTGCGAACGTCGGCCCGGGTGCCACGGCCAGGATCATGCTGCCCTGTGCTCGTTCATGAGCTGGCAACCCATCCTCCGGCCGTCGAACCGTTCGCTCTGCCGGACGGCCGAGCACCTTCGGGGCTCAGTCACGCATACACGTGCCGCGCCGCGAACCCGGAACGATCCGGAGTGACGGTGCGGCTGGTGTCGTGATCGAACAGCCTCACTACGCGTCTATGGAAGCGATGCGTTGTCCGGGGTGGGCCGGGCCGCCGGGTCCTTGGGCAGACACGGCCCGATGAACGAACGCAGCGTCGGCGGCACGGCCTCCAGGTCCGGCTCGGAATGCGCGACGTTGTACAGCACGCCCGGCACCGAGGTCCCCGCGAACGGCGGTCTGCCAGTACAGGCCGTCACGAGGGTCGAGGCGAGCGAGAACACATCTGCGGCGCGGTCATGTGAAGACCCCGCGCCTGTTCCGGCGCCTTGAATTGCGTCGTCCTCGGCCAGTTCGGCCTGCACCTGCCGGTCCGCGACGAGGCGGCCGTCAGAGGCGACACCCAGCAGCACGCGTCCCGTGCCACCCTGAACGAGCTCGGTCAGCACATGGCCCGAACAGCCCTGTTGTGCCCCTGTCGCCTCGTCCCTTCCCCCCGGGCCGTCCGGCCCTCCGATGCGAGAGGATCATGCCGAGAGTGGATCCGTGGGGACGTGGTGCGCACCGGATCCAGGCCTGGCCGCGAGCTGCCCGTACGGCACCAACTGCGCGGTCGCCGCACCGGCTTTCGAGTCCGAACGGCATCGCGGACGCGCGACGGGCGGGCCGGCAGGGGCCGGGCGACCGGTCCCGCCCTGGCCCTGCCCCTCGCGTTAGCCCTGCTGGAAGAGCTCGGCGGGGAGCGGCTTCAGGAGGGCGTAGAGGTCATCGGTGATCGGGCGGTCCCAGCTGGCGATGGTGACCAGCACATTGTCGCTGCGGTCGAACTGGACGCAGGAGATGCGGGACTCGGACAGCTTGATCTTCCGGACGATGAGGAGGTTGTCGCCCTGCATGACGGGGCAGTCCTCGGCACCGGTGACCTCGACGTCCTCTTCGTTCTCCAGGGCGTCGAGGAGCTGGGCGACCTCGAAGGGGACCTGTCCGTCCTCCAGGTCCCGGGCCGGAGAACCCTCGGGGAGGTTTCCGATGATCATCGCGGGGCCGCGTCCGCCGAAGAGGTCGTAGCGGAGGAAGACACCCTGGCAGCTGCCGTCGGGCGCGGGCAGCAGCCCGGCTCCGAGATTGCCCGGCCAGTCCCCCGGGTCCATGGCCAGGACGTCGAAGTCCGGGCCGGCGGGTGTGGCGGCGCGGTGGCGGCGGAGGAAGGACATGCCGCCATGGTACGTGGCCGTACGCGTTTTCCGGTCCCGGGGCCCTCATCCGCCGGGGCCGGGTAACCGTGTCCCGGCAACCCCGGCCGGCACGGCCTCCGGAGCCGAAGGCCGTGCCTCAGGCGCCGCCGATAAGCGATACGGCTTCCCCGGCGGGCCGTCAGACCGGCGGGGGCGATCAGACCGGCGGGACCAGCGCGAAGTAACGCGGGAGCAGCCCGGCGTCAGCCGTGGTCCGCCGGGCGGTGGCGGGAAGGCGGCCCCCGAGGAAGAGGGCGAGGTCCGAGGCGGGGCCCGCGGCCTCGACGTCCTCCGGGCCGGTGGTGCCGGGCTCCGACCGGATTCCCGTCCGCCCGGAAGGCGAGGGTCCAGGATTCGGGACCGTCCGTGCTCCGGAATCGGTATCGCTCGCCCGCGCCCCGCCGCGCCCCGGGCCGGGATCGTCCCGCGCGGGACCCTCACCTCGAAGCTCTGCGTCACGGCGTCCGCCGCCAAACGGGGGTCCAAGGCGCTCGGTGTCGCCACCGCGGCCTCGGCGTCCCAGCGGTGGACAGCCAGCTCGATCGTCTGCATCCGCAGCCAGAAACCCGAGGTCCGCTCCGCCGACCAGCTCCCCACCGGCACATCGGGCCCGAGCCCGCGCAGCAGGCCCTCCAGGGCCCGTGCGCCCTCGGTGCACCAGTCGATCAGCGCCTGCGACACCGGCCCCCGGTTCGGCGCCCGGCCCGGCACGGGCCGGGCGGCCCGGATCTCCGGGTCGGCGGGGGTCCCGTACAGGGAGAGATCACCCGGGTCCGGGGCCTCGGCGGACTGCTCCGGCAGGAGGTGGGCAACGTACCGCTGGACTCCCCAGGTGCCCGATCAGGTCGGACACCATGGCGCCGGGGCAGGAGGGGACCGCCGGCGCGGGACCGGCCCCATCCCTGCCTCCGCCCTGCGCGCGTTTCTAGAGGAGGCCCTCGTCCAACCGGACGATCCGGTGCGGGTATCCCCGGAACAGATTTCCGGCACCATCGACGCCGAACAGGCCGTACTCCTCCTCCTGCTGCCCGAGCCCACGGACGCGCTCCCCGGACCGGCCCTGGACTGCGCCGCCCTGCAGCAGAGGATCGCCGCGGCGCTCGCGCGCTGGCTCGGCCCGAGCGGTCGCCTCTCCATCGGTGTCAGCTCTCCGGTAGAAGCGGCCGGCAGCGCACGCCGAGCGCTGGACGAGGCCCGCACCGCGCTGCGGGTCGCCGAGGAGGGCCCGGAACGAGTGACCGTGCGCGGCCCCGACGACCTCACCTCGCACATCCTGTCGCTGCTGCCGCTCATCCCGGCCGAGACCCGGCAGGCCTTCGCCGCCCGTCTCCTCGGCCCCCTGCGCGATCACGACAGCCGACACCAAACCGACCTGCTGCGCACGCTGGAACGGTTCCTCGAATGCGACGCGTCCTGGATCAAGTGCGCCGCCCAATTGCACCTTCACGTCAACTCGTTGCGCCACCGCATTACCCGTATCGAGCAGCTCACCGGCCGGGATCTGGCCCGCCTGGAGACCCGACTGGACTTCCTTGCGGCCTTGAGGGCCGGCTGAGCCGCCCCACCGGTGCGCTCACGCCGCCTGTCGCACCGTAGTCCCGACGCCGCCGTGAACCGAGCCGAGCACCGTCGAACGAGCGCTTGAGCGTGCCGTAGTCCGCCAATATCTGCCGGCCGAGTCTCCCTGGCCGGGCCCCTGCACGGCACACTGCTCGTCGCCAGGTTCCGCGCGGGAGGCCGGAGGCACTCCCGCACTCCCTACGAACTCATGAGGCCGGATTTCGCGGCGGCCGCCGCCTCCAGGAGGGTCCAGCCGTCGACCTCCACCGCTCGCCGCTCCTCCGGCTGCCACCCGCGGGCCAGCGCCACGTCCAGCAGGGCCCGTACGGCGCCCGGCTCATGCAGGTTCAAGTCCGCACCCTGGGTGAACCCGACGTCCCCGGAGCCGAAGGGCGCCCCACCCGGAACGTACCGCCCGGGCCCGTCGGCGAAGGCGATACGCAGCGGACCACCGGCGCCGGCCGGCTGCGGAGACAGGGTGAGGATGTGGCGGCAGTCCACGGACCGGCCGTCGTGGTCTCGTCGGTGGCTGTGGCTCATCGTCCACATGTACACGCGCCCGTCGGCGACCAGTCGGCGGGGCTTCTTCGCATGTCGAGGCACGCGACCAACCCTACCCGGCCCGACCCGCAAGGCAGGGGCACAGATCAGGTCGTGGTCCTTCGTGGAGTGCGACGCTGTGCGGTGCGTAATGCGCGGCCTGAGCAAGGTGGATCGGCCCGTCCGGGCGATGTTTCCTCCAACTGGGTACGACCGGATCGGATGGGAATGAACGCCAGGCTTCGCCGTAGGTCAAGCCGCCCGGTGACACAGAAGGAGTTATGACGCCTCCATAGGCTTACCGCATGACAGTATCGAGCAGCTTTGCGCATCCTCGCTGGGGACTCCAGTTCCACTGGTGGGCGGTCGATCCGTTCAGCCGAGTCGGGTTGTTCTATTCCGCGTTCGGCCCGGTGCCCTCGGCGGCAAACGCCCATGAACAGACCCTGGATGAGGCGACGGCCTGGGCCAAGACGCGTCACCCGGAGTGGTTCGACGCGCACTGCGGGGAGGATGATTGTCCTTCGTACTGTGTCGTCGAGCTGGTACGGGCGCCGTATCTGTTCACCTGGGACGAGGAACACGACGAGCGCTACGCGCGATGCGGCGTACCAACACAACCGCTTTTGGTGTCCGAGCTGCCTGCGGCAGTGGCTGCTGCCGTGCGCCTTGTAGAGGTCAACTTTCCCTTCGACCAGGCCGCGCAGATCAACCTGGCATACCCCGGAGGTCGGGAAGTCATCTCCGCCTCGGCGCTAGCCTCCTGTACGTGCTGCCAACGGCACCCGGATGAGTGGGAGTCGGGCATCGTAGGAAGGCTCGGCCCCTCGTAGAGAGGACGGGGTGTCCTCGGTGTGGTTCAGCGACCGGGTGCGGGCACCGTGGTTCGGCGGCGGTCCCGTGGGCTCGCGTGGAGACCGCCGACGGCACCTTGGCCATCAGGGAGGGCCTCTCGAAGTCCTCCGGCAAGCACTGGGAGGTGGGGGGCCGCAAGGAGTGCCGGCCGCGGAGTTCCTGCGGTGGGTGTTCGCCGGTCGCGTGGTGCCGCACCGGCGGCGCGCCTCCGTCCGCAGCCCTCTGCCCGCCTGGGGACCCTCTGGACGGCGCCGCAGTACGCCGAGGCGGAGATCACCCACCTGGACGCGGAGGAACGGCGAAAGCGGGAACGGGAGGAGCAGGAACGTGCGTTCCGGCTCCGATGGCGCCAGGAGCAGCAACTCCAGATGCAGAGAGATTAGGAGCGGGCCCGGGCGGAGGGCGAGACACAAGGCCGCAGTTTAGGCCCTCGTCACACGGTAGGCCGCCCTGGAGATACCCGACGCCCAGTTCGTCCACCGCGAGACCGGCAGCTACCTCTTCGTCTCGGACAAGGCCGAACCGGAGTACGCCATGGGCGTCCCCGTCTATGTCGGGCTGAGACCGTACGGGGTCGTCTGCCCCGTGGCCAGCCGGATCGCCGCCCTGCGGGACCGGCTCGCCGCGCTCGTCACCTTCGTCGCCTCCGACGGGGAGAGGCGGCCCCATCGCAGCGCAGACCCGGCCGGATCAGCGGCTCGAAGTCCTGGGCGCTTGAGGCCGCCCCGGCCGAGGCTGGCCTGGATCTACGCGTGCGGTACGCAGAGCGGTGCAGAAAGTGCAGAAACCCCCGGCGCGGCAGCCCATCACCGGGGCCTGAGAATCCGTTTCACCGGGGCCTGGAAATCCGGCTTCCGGTGAACCCGGCTTCCGGCGGGTCAGGCGCCTTTAGCAACACCATCAAGTACGCCCATCACGTAGTTCCGGTGCCCTCGCTGTCGCTCCGGCACCGGCGGATGGTGCCGTTTGTGCGACATCCCTTGAGTTCCTCCGAATTGCAGATGCGCCGACGGCTCCTCGAGCCGGGTCGGCGACGATGCCCTGCGCAGCGGGCTCTGGAGTGTCACTTCGCCGCGACCCTCTGAGGTGATCACTCCCCTCGCGCCGCGCGCCTCGTGGCGTCCACAAGGGCGCACGTACTCAGACCACCCGCTCCGCGGGCGACTTCGGCGCTGAGCACCCTGGTCCGCCCGGACGGGCACGACGCACGAGCTCTCCGCGTTGGGACTGTAGGCCCGCATGTTGAGGTGTCGCGTATTCCAGCTTGGACAGCCCTCGTTGGTCACTCTGGGTGGCGAGGATCGCGGTGCGTCCTCGGACGGATAGGTTCACCGTGGTGTGTTCGAGTCACTTCTGGAGGGGTCACCGGTGGACATTGTCGCGATCATGGAGGCGCTGGCCGAACAGGGCATAACCGTGCTGTTCAAGGCTGACGCTGAGCGGATGGCAGAGAGGCGGAAGCCCTGGACGTTCGTGGCCAGTGGCGCCCCCTTGCGTGACGACATCCTCGTGCGAACCGATGCTGCGTCGGTGGAGCAGTGTCTCGAAGCCTGCCTGCCCCGCCTGCGCGAACTGGGCTTCACTTTTCCCGAGTGACGAGGCATGCCAGCAGGAGTGGAAAGACAGCTCACCGTGTGTGGTCACCGAAGCCGGAGGAACATGGAGCCGATACGCCCCCGGCGACCACCAGCGATGAAGCGATGTTACTTACGCCGGGTCCGCTGAGCCGCGTTTGTCCTCAACGTGGACGACGTGAAGCTCGGTGCCGTCCCGGTGGCGCTTGGAACGTCCGAACAGCCCGACAGCGATCTGCGACTGAGGAGTTCCTGCGGTAGGTGGTCGGCCCACGGCAACAGGACCGCGGTCGCCTGCCGGACCACCGCCGCCGAGGGTCGTCCAGGAGCGGTCGTACTCCTCGACGCACACCGCCTCCAGCGCTCGCAGCCCCGCCATCGCGCAGGCGCGCACGCCAGGGACCGAGTGCGAGAGGATCCCACCTTCGGGCCGGTCCGCGGTGGGCTGTGCAGCATGCTGGAGTCCCTGTCTGCGGTGACGTCTGCCGCGCGCTGGGGTTCGGGCGTTCAACTGGAGGGCGCGTCCCGGCCTCGGTACGCCCAGTAGCCCGCAGCCGTCAGAAGGACGGTGTAGAGGCAGAAGAGCGCTGTTGACGTGGACGTGGACAGGTGCGAGCCGACCAGGGTTTGGACGAAGGAGCGGTCCTCCGGCGGGTAGGCAGAGACGTCCGTCAGCATCGCCCGGCCAGCGGCGAAGGGGAGCCAGCCGCCAACCCCGTCGAGGCCTGGCAGGTATCCCAGCAACCCGCCCACCAGCCTCTCTACGATCAACGGCCACATGCACAGCATCAGGACTGGGATGATCCGGCTGCGTATCAGCGACACCAGTGCCAGGCACAAGAGAGCCCAGCAACCCATCCAGAGCACGAAGCGGGAGGCGGGGAACAGCACCTCGGTCCAGGCGGGCTGGGGAACGCCCTTCACGGCGAGGACGACCGCGGAGGACAGGGCACCCAAGAGTGCGCTCCCTGCCGCGATGCCGGCTCCGGTGAGGAAGCCGACGGCGCACTTGGCGGCATACGCAGTGCTCCGGCCGTTCGCCGACAGCCACGTCGTGCGGGCAGCGCCGCGCACCAGCTCTGTGGAGACAGGGCCGGTGCCGAGGACGAGGACGAAGAAGCACAAGACGGGGATCTGCGTCGCGAGCGGCGTCCAGGCGATTACATCGGCCATCGCAGCGGGGCTGGTCCCGCGCGTGCTGAGATCGAGGAGCACGGTGATGCCGGTGAGGAGACTAAGGAGCACCACCACGCCGAGCAGCGCCCAGGTGGAGCGCAGTCCTGCCAGGTGTCGCCACTCGTAGCGGCAGGCACGCAGCAGGGCCGCGGTACGCGACACGGGCACTGGCAGCCGGAGAGGTGGGGGTGGCATGGACGGAGGCGTCGCCACGGCGTCGGACAGAGGCACCCGGCGGCGTACGGACTCGTCTTGGGAGCGACTCACGAGATCCTGAACTCCTCTTCCGCGACGCCGAGGTAGAAGTCCTCGAGCGACGGGCTCTCCTCGTGCAGCCAGTACAGCGGCACTCTGCCCTCCAGAGCCAGCATGGCGATCCGTTTCCTGTCGACCCCCGTCACGTGGGCGCTCTCCTCGCCCAGGGGAGTCAGGGTGCCGCCCGCCGCCTCGACCAGCCGGGCCAGTTTCGGAAGGTTCGGAGCCTCGACGGTGACGCCCCGCAGGGTGGCGGCACGGGTCAGCAGCTCGTCCATCCGCCCTGAAGCGACGACGCGCCCGTGGGAGAGGACCACTACATGGTCCGCCAGTTGTTCCATTTCTCCGAGGAGGTGGCTCGACACCATGACGGCGCGTCCCTGCGAGGCCTGGGAGCGTAGGAAGTCGCGCAGCCAGCGGATCGAGTGCGGGTCGAGACCGTTCGCCGGCTCGTCGAGGATCAGCGCGGGCGGGTCACCCAGGAGGGCTTGAGCGATGGCCACGCGCTGCGCCATGCCCAGCGAAAGTTGCTCCAGGAGGAGTGTGGCGGCCCGCGTCAGTCCCACTACCTCCAGCAGTTCGTCGACGCGCCTGTCAGGGGCGGCGGAACCGGCGGCGACCATGCGCAGGTGGGTACGCACCCGATGTTTGGGGTGGCCCGCCACCCCGCCCAGGACCGCCCCTACCACTGTGCCGGGAGCCCTCCAGTCGGACAGGCGGCGCCCCAGGTAGAGGGTCTTGCCCTCACCGCGCGTCAGGCCCAGCATCAGCCGGATCGCGGTGGACTTGCCCGCGCCATTGGCGCCGGCGAATCCGGTCACCTCGCCGGAGCGGAGGGTCAAGGAGACCTCTGAGAGGACGCGTTTGTCGCCGAAGGACCGGCCGAGGCCGCTGGCCTCGACGAGTACGTCACCCTTCTCCATCAGGTATTCCTCTCCGGACCGCTCATGTAGGGTTTCACTGCGTTATCGCAAGGGGGAGGAAGACCGCGCGGATGGCCTGAACAGGCGTGGAAACCGGAGGGCCTGCTGCGGTCTTCTTCCCCCGACGGCGGCCCCTTTCCTCGTTCGTCACTCCGGCAGTGGAAATTGAGCCCGGCGCTGGGGTTCTCACCCGGAGACGAGGGCGATAAGACGCCAGGCGAGTACGGCGTGCGTCAGGACGCACAGAACCCATGCGGCCGGGGCGCGCATTCCGTGACGTACCACGGTCGTCCATCCCGCGACGATCGAGAGGGCCGACAGACCCCACAGGACCCAGCAAACTACCCGCCATGCTGTGGACAAAGGCTCCACCAGGAGCCCGATCACAGCCAGCGGCGCGAGCAGGATGAGCGGCAGCACCCAGGTCCCTGCGGTAGCGGCACGCTTCGATGACCCGGTTGGGGTGGCGGACATCATGGAGGTACTCCCTCTCGTACGTATTCGGGCTGTCGGCCGGGTCCGCTGCGCGCAACCGTGGCGGACCCGGCCGGCATTACCTCAGAGAGGATGCCGTCGGCGGACCGACGGCATCGTCACGCTCAGTGCATGGCGTTGTAGATCTCCAAGAGCGTCAGACCCGGGGAGACGGCCGCGAGAGGCGCCCGGGCGTACCACGGCAGGCCGTCGTACCACTTCTTGAAGTCGCTGTACTTGCCCGCGATGGCTTTCGCGAAGCCGCCAACCTTGCTGAACGCGGCCTTGATAGCGGCCCACCGGCTCGCGGTGGCGGCCTCGCCGGCGGCGATCCGCTCCATCTCAGCCTTTTCCGCAGGCGTCAGCTTGACCGCCAACGGGCCGTCCAGCAGGGCGCGCGCGGCCTGCTGGGCTTCCGCCTGATGCGTGACCGAGAGGGTCTGCGGAGCCGGCGTGGGTGCCGGGGTTGCCTGGGCCAGGCCAGCACCCGCCCCGAACGCTACGGCGGCAACGGGGACACGGCCGCCAGGCGCATGGTGTTGCGGTTCATTCGATAGTCCCTTGCGTTCGTCGCAAGGAGGAGGAAGCCCGCATGGGCGACCTGAACAGGCGTGGAACCGAAAGGCCCCCCGAACTTCATCCCCCGATGATGTGATGGCGCGTGCCGGACCGCCCATGGTCAGTGTGGCGGAACGGCCATGTCCGCATTTCGGAGTTTCAGTTCCGGAGTGCGGGCACGAATGAACGCTATCGGGAAAAAGATCACGTCACCACAGGCATATCAGCCAGCGTGGCCCACGGACCCATCGGATCTCTGCCTGCGGAGAGCAACGAGCAGCCTCTTCCTATTGTCTTCCTGGCCGAATCCATGCCGTATAGCTGCCGCGTCCGTCACCGGCGCACGCCTTTCACCGCAGCACGCAGTAGACGTGGCGTACGTGGCACGGCCGCGCCCCTTCCGCGATCGAGGACATCGCCTCACGCAGGGCCTCCACCTGCACCTTTGTCCGTCAGGAACTCGGCTGGACCGTGTCAGTGGACTCCACCGTCTGCCGAGCCCACCAGCACGCCGCCGGAGCCAGGAAAAAGGGGCGCCAGATCGGGCTGAGCCCGACGACCATACACTCGGACGTTCCCGCGGCGGCCTGAGCACGAAAGTCCACCTCGCCAGCGACAGCCACGCACGACCCTTGGTCCTCCGCGTTACCGCGGGTCAGGCGGGCGAAGCCCCAGCCTTCGAGGCCGTCATGGCCGGCATCCGTATGCCGCGAAGCGGGTCGAGAAGGCCGCGGACCCGACCGGACACCGTCCTGGCGGACCGCGCGTACTCATCCCGCGCGATTCGTGCGCATCTTCAGCGGCGTCACCGGTGAACCAGTCGGCTGGACCTCTTTGCGGTGTCGATCGAGCTGCAGGTAGGCCGCCCCAAAACCTCCGAGCCGGTCGCTGCCCGGGTCCGCGTGGGAAGGGGCGGTCCGCTGGCTGCCCTGGTCTGCGCGATGGAACTCCCTTGCCGGTGGGCCTTGGCCAGCGGACCGCTGCCCGAAACCCACCCGCCCGGTCAGCTTGCCCGCCCACAGGGCGGTCCGGGAAGGCCGGGCCCCGGCTCCTCAAATGAGGGAGCCAGGGCGGGGCGCCCGGCTTCGGGCCTTGGTCAAGGACGTTGCGGGGCGAGCCGTATGGCGGTACCGGCGTTCGCGAACGTCAAGGTCCCGGTCGACTTCAGGGCCGCTCCCCCGTCGGCCGGCTGGACTGTGAGGGTCCACTCGTGCACCCCGCCGTAGAGGCGCCTGCCGCTTTGGTCCGTGCCGTTCCAGGCGACGTCGATCACCCCGCGAGCCTCTCCCCCACTGCGTATCACCGAGGTGATCCCGGAGGTCGTGTTGCGTACCGTCAGCTTCCAGGAGGCTGCCGGCTTGGACAGCCACCAGCGCGTGTTGCCGCTGGTGGCGCTCTTGGCCGTGACGGTGGCGGGGACCGACTGGTCGATGACCGTCAGCGGTGAGGCCTTGCCGGTGACTCCGATGAGGTGGATCTCGTCCTTGGCGTCCTTGTCGTCGATGTAGGCGACGCCGCCGCCGAACTTGTCGACGGTCCACTGCTTCCAATAGGTGGACAGGTAGGCGGCGTGCTCGCGCACGACCGCGCCGGAGCGCAGGTTGTACACGTACAGGCCATCACGCGTCCGGTTCACGACGTAGCCGTCCCCGAGCTGCGCCTCGCTGCGCTCCGTGTCGGCGAAGGGCAGCGGGAATGCCCTGCCTGTGGGCGCGTGGAAGGCGGAGTAGGTATAGGCGGCGGCGTTGCGAGAGCATGACGTGTAGAACCAGTCTCCGGCCACCTGGAGTTCTCCTGCACGGCAACCCGTCCGGAGGTCCACCCGTTTGACGACCTGGTTCGTTCGCAGGTCCGTGGCGGCGACGGCTCCGGTGTCACCGTCGGGCCGCCACAGGAGAGAACCCCACAGGGAGAACACTCCTGTCGCGTCCACGTTGACGTCGAGGACCTTGTCGGCGTCGATGTCTACGACGAAGCCGCGGGCTTGACGGCCCACGGTCGTGATCGCCGAGATCACGGCGTAGCGGCCGGAGACTGCTTTGACCTCCGCCATCTTGAGCGGTCCGGTAACGGGCGTGGTCAGGGGAAACGTGCGGCGGGCTCCGCCGGGGCGCGTCTCCTGGACGAGGAAGTCGCTGTTGCACGCCGTTTCGAGGCAGTTGCTGTGGATGCCCGGGGTGGCCGAGACGAGCCGCCCGTCTCCGGTTGCCCACCCCACGTCCCGCGAGGGGTGGGAACAGATCAGGTCGTGCACGATGCTGCAGCTCCACGCGGGTGTGGCGGAGACCGTCATGGGGCCCGAGAGCGAGGCCCGGTACGCGTGGGTGCTGTGCTCGAAGTCGTCGGTCTGCCGGACAGTTAGCTCGCCGTGCGTCAGCGTAGGCCCGTAGCGCTGGACGGGCTGTGACGGGAGGGGCTCGAGTTCCTCCGTCACCGGAATGCCCTGCGCGTTCAGCGAGATGCGGTGGAGGCCCCAGTGGTATCGGTCCGGCCCGCCGATCGCGTACAGGTTTCCGTCGGTGCCGGCGACGGGGTTGCCCGCGAGCGCGGGCAGTACGGTGCGCGCGGTTCCGCCGGCGAGTGGGTACGCCACCAATTCCCCGCTGGAGAGTCCGCCCGGGCATTGATCACCCAGTCGCCCGTCTGGTGCAGGTAGCCGTAGGAGGCGACTGCGGTGATCGTCCTGGGCGCGGCGGTGCCCGTCCTGGGCACCAGGCTGATCTTGTCCTTCGCCGTGAACACCGCCGTCCACTGCCGGCCCAGGCCGGCGGGGACGTCGCCCAGGTCATTGGCTTCGGCCGGCAGCGGGAGGGCGCGCATGGTCGCCGAGGCGTAGTCGACCAGGCCGAGACGTACGCCCGTGGGTCCTTGGTAGCGGAGCAGCGCGCCCCGCGCATCGGCCTCCTTCACGGAGACCTGTCCGTCGATCCGCTCCGACGTCACCACGAGAACGTCCTTGCGCGATTCGTTGCTGCGGCCCACCAGGTGCAGGGCGAGCGTGCCGTCCGCGCGCTTCTCGGTCGTCAGCGCCTGGGTGGCCGAGACGGCGGGGAGCCAGGTTCGGTTGGGCTGGGCCGGCAGGCCTTCGACGGTTCCGGTGGCGAAGTCGCGGATGTGCAGGCCGTCCCCGAGGCCCGACCCGGCTCCGGCTGTGCACGCTTCCATGTCGCCCAGCCGCAGGGTCCACGCGTAGTGGCTTCCGTGGCAGTAGTCGCTGCCGGTTTCCTCGCCCTCCTTCAGGCTCCGCCAGTAAGGGGCCTCGTTGACTTCCGGTTGCATTTGGAGGCCAGTACCGGCAGCGGCAAGCTGCCGCTTGGGCGCCTTGACGCTCGGTGCTGCGGCGATGACCGCTTCGCCTCCCGGAGCACCGAACGCGCCTGCGAATGTCTGCCGAAGCCGCCGCGGATGCACGGCGTGAACGGTCGGCCGCCCAAGCACGGCCCGGAATTCCGGTTCACCAAACCGGAAACCTTGCCCGAGCCCGCGATCACCACGATCACGGACACCACCAACTACGGCAAGGCCGCAACCCAGGCATGGGACCGGGTTCACCCCCGGCTCACCCACCGTTCCTCATGGCTGGACCACGACGGCTAACTTTCCTTGGTGGAAGGGACGTTGTTGCGACTGGAGGTTGAGCACCTGTCGAAGGAACGAGATGCTCCGCCGGTGTGGTTGTGGTCCTCGAAGACCGGCGCCACCCAGGACGACGTAGACCGCTTCTGGCAGGCGTTTCTCCGCCGCTTCGACCTGGAGCACACCTTCCGCTTCGCGAAGCAGACGCTGGGCTGGACCACGCCGAAACTCCGTACTCCCGAGGCCGCGGACCGGTGGACCTGGATCCTGACGTCGCCCACACCCAGCTCCGGCTCGCCCGGCCCCTCGCCGGATGTGGGAGAATCCCCCCACATCCGGCCGGCTCACCCCGGCCCGGGTCCGCCGGGGGTTCAGGAACATCCGCGCTCACCTCGCCTGCCCGGCCCGCGTTCCCAAACCGCGAGACGCCGGCACCGGGCGGCCACCCGGTGCCAAGAACAAGCACCGGGCACCCCGCTACGACGTCGGCAAAACCATCAAACGCGCTGAACCCTCAACGCCATCGGCAAACCCGGAAGATCTTGGTAGATGTAGAACAAGTTAGTTGTATTGCCCTGTGCGGTTGGGGACGCGGCTGGCGGGTGGTTTGCCTGCGAGGGCGGTGTGTCCGCGGTGGTGATTGTAGGTGTGGAGCCACTTGGGGAAGGCATCGCGTCGTTCCTGCTCTGACTGGTAGGGGCGGGCGTAGGCCCACTCGTCCAGGAGCGTGCGGTTGAGGCGTTCGACCTTGCCGATGCTCCTATAGCTGTCAAGGACAGTCAGGCTGCGGTCGCCAAGTCTCGTTGGGAGGGTGGCTGGGCTGGGATGCGGGGGACGAGCAAGCGGTAGATCTCGCGTGCGATGTGCCGTTTCAAACAACGGATGATCTCGGTCTTCGTCTTGCCTTCGGCCGTCCTGCGGGCGACGTAGGCGCGTGTGCGTGGTTCCCAGGCCATTCGGGTGACCGTGATCATGTAGAGGGCGTGGTTGGCCTGCCGGTCGCCTCCGCGGTTGAGGCGGTGCCGGCTGGTCTTGCCTGAGGATGCGGGGATCGGGGCGACTCCGCAGAGGTGGGCGAAGGCGGACTCGGATCGGAGCCTTTCGCGGTTGTCGCCGACAGCGATGAGCAGGGCTGCGACTGTTTCGGCCCCGAGTCCTTTGACAGCCATGAGCTCAGCTGCTGCCTGGGTGACGAGCCTGTGGAGGTGGCGGTCGAGCTCCGTGATTTCGTCATCCAGCTGGACGTAGCGGAGGCCGATGGACCTCATCGCCAGCTTGGTGACCGTGGTCAGCGTGTCTGGCTCAGTCCCGGGCCGCCACCGTGTGACGGTGCGGATCAGTTCCGCCCGGTGCATCCCGCGGATGCACTCGCGGAGAGTGTCAGGAGCGGTCACGATCAGGGGCCTTGAGCTGGTTGACGGCATGGGTGCGGGCTTTCATCGCACTGCGACGGGCAACTCTCAGGGTCCGGATCATTTCGACGGCGCCGTCACCGGACTTCGGTATGGCCGTGGCAGTGCCGGACTGCACTGCTCGTGCGGCGGCCTCGGCGTCCACCGCATCGGACTTCCCGCGGCGGCGGCGTGTCTGGTGGTCGGGGCGGTTGACCTCGAGGACCCGGTGGCCCCGCTGCCGCATCCACCTGGAAAGGCCGGCGCCGTAGCAACCGGTGCCCTCCAGGCCGATCTGTTCAATGGTGCCCATGCTTGCAGCCCAGAATTCCAGAGAGGCATAGCCCTCTGGTGTCGAGGGAACGGCGAGCGTGCCCAGCCGACGGCCGAGCTGGTCGAGAGCGGCAGCGACATGGACGTCCGCGTGGGTGTCGACTCCGAGGGTCACACTCGTGATGCAACTGCTGGGCACCTGTCCTCCTGGCGGTCCACATGGCTGGAGCCGCACCGACGGAGCACCGGGGACACACTGCGATGAGGCGCGTGAGCCAGGCTCTTATCAGGTCACATCCGGCAGCCCGCCGGTGCAGCCGCACGCGTTCTCCCGGCCGGCCGACACATCGGCAACAAGGCACGAGCGGCCGGTTGGTCTGTGGGTCAGACCGGCCGGAAGAACGCTCCCAGATCCTCGCAGTTGGTCTGGGGCCGGTAGGGCCGGGTTCGCTATGGGTGATCTGGGCTGCTGCCAGTGCGTCCCGCCAGGTCTAGGACTTGTAGCAGGAGCCGTTGTCGGTGAGGACGCGTTCGACGGTGATGCCGCAGGCGGCGACGTAAGCGTGGGCCCGGGCACAGAAGCCTGTGGCGGTCTCCTTCTTCTCGTCTTCGAGGATTTCGCTGTAGGCGAGGCGGGAGTGGTCGTCGACGGCGGTGTGGATGTAGCTGTAGCCGGTGCCGGACCTGGTTTTGCGGCCGGCTTGGCGGCCGAG
>NZ_JBSFTS010000009.1:28430-191641 GCF_053591375.1 Streptomyces sp. NPDC003034 | reverse complement strand
CTCAACGGCCGCCCACGCAAAACGCTCGGCTGGGAAACCCCAGCCGAGCGCCTGCATAAACTACTCGCAGCTTGATCAAACCAACCACGTGTTGCAACGACCGCTAGAAACCGCCACCGGCCCGCCGCCCCTTCGGCGTCGCACGCGCCGTACGGGTCAGACCGCCGGCCGGATCGTGGCCAGGAACGACCTGACGGCCCCGGCGAGGCCGTCGGGGTCCTGGAAGGGCACGGGGTGTTCGGTGTCGAGTCCGGCGTACGAGGTCCCGGGCCGCCGGGAGACCATCGCGTCGGCCTGCTCCTGCGGGAGCACCTCGCTGCGCAGGCCGTGGACGAGCAGCGCCGGGCAGTCGCTGGCGAGCCAGGCGTCCCAGTGGACGCCGTAGCCCTCCTCCACGGTGTCGAAGGTGTCCCGCGGGTGGAAGGGCAGGCGCCAGCCGCTGCCGTCGGGGAGCGGGCGCAGCGAGGGGGCGGCCAACTCCCCGTACGGGCCGCAGGCGGCGATGAGCTCCTCGCGGGTCGGCGCCGTGTACGGGAGGTCGAGGAGGAAGGTGTAAGGGCTGGGGCTGACGCGCGGGATCTCCACCGGGGCGTCGATGTTGACCAGCGCGCGGACCAGGTCGGGGCGGGCGGCGGCCAGGTGGTAGGCGTTGAGTCCGCCGAGGGAGAAGCCCACGGCGGCCACCGGGCCGGTGAGGCCGAGGTGTTCGAGCAGGGCGACGGCGTCGGCGACGTAGCCGGCGCGGCTGTACTCGGGTGCGCGGTCGGAGTCGCCGTGGCCCCGCTGGTCGGGGGCGATGACCCGCCACTCCGCGCCGAGTGCGGCGGCCAGGGCGGTGAAGTGCGCGCCCTCGGAGAGGCCGCCGTGCAGGGCGAGCAGGGGTTGGCCGGGGCCGCCGAAGTCCAGGTAGGACAGGGTGCGGCCGTCGTCGGTCGTCAGCTCGTGGCGCATGGCCCTCATCTCCCCGTGGAGCGGATCGCGTTCTGCGGTCTGTGGACGGCTCCACCCTGCCAGCGTTTGGGCGCTTGCACAAGACATGTGTGTAGGGCAAGCGCCCAATGCGCGGTCGGGTAGATACGATTTCGCCATGGGAAATCGCGAGGACCTGCTGGCCGGAGCGCGCCGCTGCCTGGAGGAGAAGGGCTACCTGCGCACGACCGTGCGCGACATCGCCGGCGCCTCGCAGGTGAGCATGGCCGCGATCGGCTACCACTTCGGTTCGCGGGAGGCCCTGCTGAACCAGGCCCTGTTCGCCGCCATGGACGAGTGGAGCGACGCGGTCGGCGGCCTCGCCGGGGAGGGCGACACCGCGCAGGAGCGGTACGCCGACATGTGGAACCGGAAGATCAAGAACTTCGGGGAGCTGCGCTGGCTGTGGCTCGCCTCCGTGGAGGCGTTCGTGCACGCGCAGTCCTCGCCCGAGCTGCTCGCGACCCTGGCCGCCGGCCAGCGCGCCGCCCGCCCGCACATCGCCGCCCTGCTGCGCGGAGTGCCGCAGGAGGCGGTCACCGAGTCCGACGCCCGGACCCTCGGGTCCGTGCAGATGGCCCTGATGACCGGGGTGATGGTGCAAGCCCTGACGGACCCGGAGCACGCCCCGACCGGGCGGGAGCTGGCCGAAGGGCTGCGCCGCCTGGCCGAGTTGCTGGACGGCTAGGGCGCGAATGCCCGTGCCCGCGAGGCCGTCGAGCGCTTCCTCGCCTGACCGTCAACCTCCGCGTAGGGTCCGTACGTTCGCCGTACTGCCTGCTACCGATGGGTAGTAAAGGCGGGTCCCGCACGCCATAATCCGGCCCATCACCGGGTCGGCAAAGGGGTGGGCATGGGCGTGGGACTGGACCGGCGGGCGTTCCTGGCGGGGGCGTTGGCGACGGGCGCAGCCGTCGGGGTGGGGCTCACGGCGGCGGCTCCGGCTTCGGCGCGGACGCTCGGCACGCAGGACTGGATGGCCGGCCTGGGCGATTCCACGGCCCTGCAGCGGATGACCATCCCCGGCACGCACGACTCCGGCGCCCGGCAGGGCGGGCTCTACGTCGCCTGCCAGAACACCTCGATCGCCGAACAGCTCGACTCCGGCATCCGCTTCCTCGATGTCCGCTGCCGGGTCACGGGTGGATCGTTCGCCATCCACCACGGCGCCTTCTACCAGAATTTGATGTTCGGCGACGTGCTCACCGCCTGCTGGAACTTCCTCGCCGCCCATCCCTCGGAGACCGTCCTGATGCGGCTCAAGCAGGAGTACTCCGAGGACTCCGACGCCACCTTCCGCGCCGTCTTCGAGGACTACCTCGACCACCGCGGCTGGCGCCCCCTGTTCCGGATCGCCGACACGCTGCCCTCGCTCGGTCAGGCGCGCGCAAAAGTGGTCCTGCTGGCCGACAACGGCGGCCTGCCGGGCCTCAGATACGGCGACGGTGCCGTCTTCGACATCCAGGACGACTACATGGCCGAGCCCTTCGCCAAGCGCGGCAGGATCGAGAACCACTTCCGGCGGGCCGTCCAGCAGCCCGGCAAGCTCTTCGTGAACTACATCAGCACCTCGGCGTACATGCCGCCCCGCTGGAACTCCGACCGGCTCAACCCGCAGGCGCACTCCTTCGTCGACGGCGCGGAGCTGGCCGGGCGGACCGGGCTGGGGATCGTCCCGATGGACTTCCCCAACACCCGCTCGGGACTGGTCGCCTCACTGATCCGGCACAACTGACCCGTCCGGGGTCGCGGCGGGGGCGACCTGCGCAGCCGTGTTCGGGGAGGTGTCCGCCGAAGGGCCCACTGGGCCGCCCGTGGGTGGCGGGGCCGGGGCTCCCGGGATGCGGAGCACCGCCTCCGTGCCCGGGCCGCCGTCGGCCGCCGCCCGCAGCTCGGCGCTGCCGCCCGCGCGCGCCGCCGTACGGGCCACGATCGACAGGCCCAGCCCGCTGCCGGGCAGGGCGCGGGCCGAAGGGGAGCGCCAGAACCGCTCGAAGACGTGCGGGAGGTCCTCGGCCGGGATGCCGGGCCCGTGGTCGCGTACGGTCAGCTCGCCCGCCCGCAAGGTCACCGTGACCAGACCGCCCGGCGGGCTGAACTTGACCGCGTTGTCCAGGACGTTGACGACCGCCCGCTCCAGCGCGGCCGCCTCCCCCCGGACGTACCAGGGTTCCAGCCGCGAGCTGAAGCCCAGCTCCGGACCGCGCAGCCGGACCCGTGAGAGCGCCGCCGCCGCGATCTCGTGCAGGGCCACCACACCGAGCGGGCCGGGCGCGGCGCCGTCCGGCCGGGACAGCTCCTGCAAGTCGCCGATCAGCGAAGCCAGTTCGGTCATCTGCGCCTTGACCGAAGCCAGCAGCTCCCGGCGGTCCTCGGCCGGGATGGCCCGGCCGGTCTCCTCGCTGCGCGCCAGCAGCTCGATGTTGGTGCGCAGCGAGGTGAGCGGGGTGCGCAGCTCGTGCCCGGCGTCCGCGATGAGCTGCGCCTGCCGTTCCTGCGAGGAGGCGAGGGCGGCCGTCATCGAGTTGAAGGACCGGGACAGGCGGGCGATCTCGTCGTCGCCCTCGTCGGGGATCCGTACGGTGAGGTCCTCGGTACGGGCGATGTGCTCGACGGCGCCGGTCAGCTCGTCCACCGGCCGCAGCCCCGTACGGGCCACCCACAGGCCCGCCGCGCCCGCGCCCACCACGCCGATGCCGGAGACCAGGAGCAGCACCCAGGCCAGGGTGGACAGGGGCTTGTCGATGTCGGCGAGCGGCTTGGCCACCGACAGCGCGGCGGGTACCTCGCCCACCACCGCCGGCTGGGTGTAGACCCGGACGGCGATGCCCTCGGAGGTGGTCGCGTCGTAGAGGACGGGGCCGCGCAGGCGCTGGGCGACCTCCAGGTCGGTGCCGGTGACCCGGAGGGTGCTCTTGCCGTCGACCCAGCACTGGCGGCCGTCCGGGAGCACGACCTGGACCTGGGCGCTGAGGTTGTTGGCCGGCCGGTCCGGCAGCGAGCGGCCCGAGACGCAGCCGCCGAACTGGCGGAAGACCTGGTCGGCCTGCGCCACCGCGTTCGTGGCGCGCAGCGAACTGTCCAGCTGGTCGCGCAGCTGGGCCCGCACCATCACCCAGGACACCGCCGCGCACGCCGCGACGGCCAGCGCCACCGCCACGGTGACCAGCAGCGCCAGCCGTGAGCGCAGCGGGAGGGCGCGGAATCTCGCGGCCGGGTTCATTCGTGGCCGCCCTCGCCCTGGCGGAGCGCGTACCCGACGCCGCGCACGGTCTGGACGAGCCGGGGCTCGCCGCCCGCCTCGGTCTTGCGGCGCAGGTACATGACGTACACGTCCAGGGAGTTGGAGCTCGGCTCGAAGTCGAAGCCCCACACGGTCTTGAGGATCTGCTCGCGCGTCAGGACCTGGCGGGGGTGCGCGAGGAACATCTCCAGCAGCGTGAACTCTGTCCGGGTCAGCTCCACCGGCCGCCCGCCCCGGGTCACCTCGCGGGTGGTCAGGTCCATGCGCAGGTCGCCGAAGGTCAGCGTGTCCTCGGGACCCTCCGCGCCGGGGGAGGGGGCGGCGTAGGAGCTGCGGCGCAGCAGGGCGCGGACGCGGGCGAACAGCTCGTCCAGCTCGAAGGGCTTGACGAGGTAGTCGTCGGCGCCCGCGTCGAGGCCCGTGACGCGGTCGCCGACGGTGTCGCGGGCGGTGAGCATGAGGATCGGGGTGACGCTGCCCCCGGCGCGCAGCCGGCGGGCCGCCGTCAGGCCGTCCATCCGGGGCATCTGGATGTCCAGGATGATCAGGTCCGGGGCGTACGCGGCGGCCTTGTCCAGGGCGTCCAGGCCGTCGACCGCGGTCTGCGCGGCGTATCCCTCGAAGGCGAGGCTGCGGCGCAGGGCCTCACGTACGGCCGGCTCGTCGTCGACGACGAGGATGCGCGCTTCGGCCTCGGCGGGATTCATGTGGGTCCCCAGTCGTGTTCGGTGGTACGCGCGGGATGCCTCCCGCGGACGGCACGCTCCAGCGTCGCATGCCGGGTCAGAGGGAGGTACCGAAGCCGGTGCCGTAGCCGGTGCCGGTGCCGGTGCCGGAGCCGGAGCCGGACCCGGAGCCGGCGCCGGCGCCGCCGGGCCCGCCCTTGCGCAGGGAGTCCAGATCGGCCTTGATCGTGTTCACGGGGATGGCGAAACCGAGGCCGACGCTGCCGGCACCGGCGCTGTCGGAGGAGGGTGAGTAGATCGCGGAGGGCATGCCGACGATCTCGCCGTTCATGTTGACGAGGGCGCCGCCTGAATTGCCCGGATTGAGGGAGGCGTCCGTCTGGATGGCCTGGTACGAGGTGGTACGCGAGCCGGTGTCCCCGTTGAACTGCCGGCCGCCGTACGAGAAGGGCCAGTTCTCGCCGTCCTGCTGCCCGCTGCGGGGAGAGCGTTGATCGGGCTTCGGCACGTTCACCTCGCGGTTGAGAGCCGAGACGATGCCGCTCGTGACCGTGCCGGTGAGGCGGTCCGGTGAGCCGATGGCGACGACCTGGTCGCCGACCTTGAGGCCGTCGGAGTCCCCGAGCACGGCGGGCTTGAGACCACTGGCGCCCTCCAGCGCGATGAGCGCCAGGTCCTTGTCCGGGTCGGTGCCGACGATCTTGGCGGAGTACTTCTTGCCGTCGCTCAGCGTCACCTGGATCTCGGTGGCGCCGTTGACGACGTGGTTGTTGGTGACGATCTGGCCGTCGGCGGTGACGACGATGCCGGATCCGGTGCTGGTGCCCGCGCCCGTGCCGGTGCCGGTGCCTTGGCCGGACGACGTGCGGGTGTCGATACGGACGACGGAGGGACTGACCTGCTCGGCCACGCCGGAGACGGTTGCCGGCGCTGGAGCGCGAGACGTTGGCGGCGTTGACGCCGCCCGGGCCGCCGGCGCCCTCGCCCAGCAGCCGCTGGACGGCGGCCGCCGTACCACCGCCGACCAGCGCCGCCGCCAGGGCCACCGCGGCGAGCAGGGCCACTGGCTTCCCGGCGCGGGCGGCGTGGCTGGCGTGGGCGGGGCCGGTGGGGCCGGTCGTCCCACCGCCGTCGATGGCACCCTCTCCGTCGCCGGGCCCGGAGCCGACGGGCCGGGTGTGTGCCCCGGCTCCGGCCGCGGTGGGCGGCACGGTCTCCCCCTGGATGACCGGCGGCTGGTGGGCCTCGTGCCAGCCCGGGGCGGCCGGGGGGAAGGACGGCGGCGGGGGGTAGCCCCCGGCATCCCGCGCCGGCCGGTCGCGGCCCCGCTCCCAGTCCTCACCGAAGGGGGCGCTCGGGGCCGGGAGGTTCTCCTGCGGGTACTCGCCTTCGCGGCGGAAGCTCTCGGTCATGGCTACGACTCTCATCCCGGATCATGAGAGCCGTCTGAGTCGGGCGTGAGAAGCCCGGCAGAACCGCGTATGCCCGATATAAGACCCGATGGGGCGAGGCCGGCGCGACGAGGACGGCGTGCGAGGCCGGGGTGACCAGGCCGGCGGGATGCGACTCGGCGTGGCCGTCCGGATCCGGGCACGTGCGGAGGCGGCGTGGCCGTCCGGATCCGGGTGCCGTGCGGAGCCCGGCGTGGCCCTCCCGAGCCGGGCGTGGCGGCGCGGGCGGCGGGCCGCCCCCAGGAGCCGCCCGCCCGGCGCCGCGGTCAGCGGCAGCCGCAGGAGCGGCGGACCACCAGGGCCGAGGGGAACTGCTTCAGGCGCTCGCGGCGGGAGCCGGCCACGCGCAGGCCGTCGTCCAGTACGAGATCCACCGCCGCGCGGGCCATCGCCGGGCGGTCCGAGGCGATGGTCGTCAGCGGCGGATCCGTGAGCGCGGCTTCCTTGACGTCGTCGAAGCCGGCGACGGCCAGATCCTCGGGCACGTCGATGCGCAGCTCCCGCGCGGCGCGCAGGACGCCGATGGCCTGGTCGTCCGTAGCGCAGAAGATGGCCGGCGGGCGGTCCGGGCCGGACAGCACCTCCAGGGCCACGCGGTAGGCGTCGTAGCGGTTGTACGGGGCCTTGAAGAGGCGGCCCTCCACCGAGCGGCCGGATTCCAGCATGGCCCGGCGCCAGCCCTCGACGTGGTCGGCGACCGGGTCGCCGACCTCGGGGGTGCTCTCGACGCCGCCGAGGCAGGCGACGTACGGGTGTCCGTGTTCCAGCAGGTGGCGGGTGGCGAGCTGGGCGCCGCCGATGTCGTCCGTGACGACTGCGACGTCGTCGATCGCCTCGGGACGCTCGTGCAGCAGCACCACGCGGGCGTCCCACGCCTCGATCTCGGAAGCCGCGCGCTCGCTCATGCCCTGGCTGACCAGGATCAGGCCCGAGACGCGCATACCGAGGAAGGCCCGCAGGTAGTGGACCTCGCGCTCGTCGCGGTAGTCGGAGTTGCCGACGAGCACCATCTTCCCGCGTTCGGCGGCGGCCTGCTCGACCGCGTGCGCCATCTCCGCGAAGAAGGGCTGCCGGGCATCCGGAACGATCATGCCTATGAGATCCGTGCGCCGCGAGGCCATGGCCTGCGCGACCCGGTCCGGGCGGTAGCCCAGTTCCTTGATCGCGGCGAGGACACGCTCGCGCGTGGCCGGGGCAACCGGCCTGGGTCCGTTGTTGATGACATAGCTCACGACGGCGGTAGAGGTACCCGCAAGTCGCGCCACGTCATCCCGCGTCACCTTGGCCACGCGCGGCAGTCTACGCGGGGTGACCTATCGCTCAGCAGGGCGTCCTGCGGAGTGGACGCTCACGGGTGATTCCTCCGTCCGGGCGACGGCCGTGCGCTCCCCCTCCGCCCGCACCGACTGGGCCGCCGCCGTGGCGGCAGCCTGCGCCGCGGCCTGGGCGGCCGCTTCCGCCGCGGCCCGTTCGACCTTCTCCGGCGTGACGAAGCGGTAGCCGACGTTGCGGACGGTGCCGATCAGCGACTCGTGCTCGGGACCGAGCTTGGCGCGCAGCCGCCGTACGTGGACGTCCACCGTCCGGGTGCCGCCGAAGTAGTCGTAGCCCCACACCTCCTGGAGCAGCTGGGCGCGGGTGAAGACCCGGCCCGGGTGCTGTGCGAGGTACTTGAGCAGCTCGAACTCCTTGAAGGTGAGGTCCAGGACCCGCCCCTTCAGCTTGGCGGAGTACGTCGCCTCGTCCACCGACAGGTCGCCGTTGCGGATCTCCATCGGGGAGTCGTCCGAGCCCAGCTGCTGGCGGCCGGTGGCGAGCCGCAGGCGCGCCTCGACCTCCGCCGGCCCGGCGGTGTCCAGGAGGACGTCGTCGATGCCCCAGTCCGCGGTGACGGCCGCGAGGCCGCCCTCGGTGACTACGAGGATCAGCGGGCAGCCCGGTCCGGTCGAGCGCAGCAGCTGGCACAGCGACCGCACCTGCGGCAGGTCGCGGCGGCCGTCCACGAGGATGACGTCGGCGCCCGGGGTGTCCACGAGGGCCGGGCCCTCGGCCGGGGCCACCCGGACGTTGTGCAGCAGCAGCCCGAGAGCCGGCAGCACCTCGGTGGACGGCTGCAGGGCATTGGTCAGCAGCAGGAGAGAGCTCATGCCCGACCACCTCGCCCTGTTCCGGTCGGCCGGTCAAGCACGGTTCGCTGGTCCATCACGTCGGTTCCTCCTCGGTCCCGTCGAGGACGTGCGCGGTACTGCTTCGTACGGGGTGCGCGGTAAGCGGTGCGCGGTCGTGTCGTGCGGCGGCCATCCGGTCCCCGCGCCCTGAGGTCCGGATGGATACCACTGTTCTCGGTGTGTTCAACGTGCTGAAAGCACAAAAGGACCCGGGGGCAACATTGCCCGGATCCTCTCGCCAGCAGAATAGCCCACGGGCGCTTTCCCGGCCGAGGCTTCTCCGGATCCCGTTTCTGTGGTCCGCACCACGCTTCCACCCCGGGCGGCTCGGGAGCGGCGGGCGGGAGGGGTCATCATGGAGGCCGACGGTAGAGAGCCGACGATAGGAGCTGCAGTGGCAACCGGAACCATCCGCTACTGGGCGGCGGCCAAGGCCGCGGCCAAGACGGCGGAGGAGCCGTACTCGGCGCGGACCCTGGCCGAGGCGCTCGACGCCGTGCGCGAACGCCACCCCGGGGAGCTGACCCGGGTCCTGCTGCGCTGCTCCTTCCTCGTGAACGAAGAGCCCGTGGGCAAGCGCCCGCACGATTCCGTCGAGCTGACCGAGGGGGGCACCATCGAGGTGCTTCCGCCGTTCGCGGGCGGGTGAGCGGAAACCGATGAGCACTCCTGAGGAACAGCGGCAACAACGGCATCAGGCGCAGCAGCAGCAACCTGCGCAGCAGGAGCACCAGCAACTGCCACAGCAGGAACAGCAACAGCAACAGCAACAGCAACAGGATCCCTACGGGACCCAGACCTGGCAGTCCGACACCTGGGACACCGGTTATCAGCCGGTGCATCCGCCGCTGGGCGGTGTGCCCGGGCAGCCCGCGGCGCCCGAGGGGTGGTTCCGGGACGAGGCTCCCGCTCCCGCACCCGCGCAGGACTGGTCCCCCGGCGGGCCGGCTCCGGCGTGGCCCGCCTCCTCCGCGGACGCGGCCGAGACCGCGTACCTGCCGCCGTACCCCGGCCCGGCGGAGCCCCAGGCTCAGCGCCCGCGGCCCGCCGCGCCGGAGGGCTGGTTCCGCGAGGAGGCTCCCGCCCCGGCCCCGGCCCCGGCCGCCGCGCCGGAGTGGGCCGAGACCGCGTACCTGCCGCCGTACCGCGACGCGGCGGACCCCCAGCCGCAGGAGCAGGCGCAACAGCCGCAGCAGGCGCAGCACCAGCAGCCGGTGGCGCCGGAGGGCTGGTTCCGCGAGGAAGCTCCGGCCCCCGCTCCGGCCCCCGCCCCGGCCCCCGTGCCGGGCTGGGCCGAGACCACGGCCTACCTCCCGCCCCAGGCAGCCGCCCCGGATCCCGCCGCCGCCGAGCAGACGGCCTACCTGCCGCCCTACCCCGGCCCCCCTGCCGGCCCGGATCATGCCGCCCCGGACGCCGCCGCGGCGGAGCAGACCGCGTACCTGCCGCCGTACCCCGGCCCCGACGCCGCGGGGACCGCGCCGGCGGCTCCGGCCGGGCCCCGGCCCGACGCGTCCGGCGAGGAGCCCGCGTACTCTCCGCCGACCCTCGCCGGCAACACCCTCCGCGCCGTCGACCCGGCCCAGGCCCGCGCCGAAGGCCGGTCGCCGATCATCGACCCGGGCCCGCAGCCGGCCATACTGACCGCCGTCCTCGGTGTGCTGCTCGCCGTGGCCGCGGCCGTCGGCGAGCTGGCCCTGCTGGTGCCGCTGATCGCCCTCCAGGCCCTCACCGCGGCGGGCTGGTTCCGCCTCAACGGCATGTGGCCCGCGCGCCAGGGCATCGCCCTCGCCTTCGCCGGAGCCGTCGTCGCCGACGCCGCCGTGCTCGCGGTGGACCGTACGTACGGGCCCGGGGCGATCATCGGCACCCTCGGCGCCTGGGTGCTGCTCACGCTGGTGCTCCAGCTGCGCAGCCACGCCGATCCGGACGAGCGGATGTACGGCCTGATGGCCTCGGTGACCTCGGCCGCGCTCGCCATCATCTGCGCCGGCTACCTGGCCGCCGATGCCGCCGCCGTCACCGTCGCCGCGGCCGCCGTCGCGGTCGCCGTCTTCACCCGCGCGCTGCCGCTGCCGACCGCGCCCTCGGTCGCCGTCTCCCTGGCCGCGGCCGCGGGCGCCGGCATCGCGGTCGGCGTGCCCACCGCCATCGGGGCGGGCGGGGCGCTGCTCGGCCTCGTCGCCGGGGTCTGCGCGCTGGTGGGGCTGCGCGTGGCGGCGTACGACTACCCCTCCAAGTTCGTCCACATGACGGCCGGTGTCGCGCTCCCGCTGGCGGCGGCCGCGCCCGCCGTGTATCTGATCGGCCGGGTGGTGGCCTGACGGCCCGCACACGCGGCTCGTGGTCCACTAGAACGCACGTACCGATCTAGAGGGGGAGGGGCGCGTGCGTTTCCTGCGTGTCGTTGTGATCTTGGGTGTGGTTCTGGGGGCGCTGTTCGTCGGCGTCGACCGCTGGGCGGCGAGCTACGCCGAGAACCGGCTCGCCGAGCGGATCCAGGCCCGCCAGGGGCTGGCGGGCAGCACGGACGTGGAGATCCACGGCTTTCCGTTCCTGACGCAGGCGCTCAGCCAGGACCTGGAGCGGGTCGATGTGCGGCTCAAGGGCGTCGAGGCCACCGCGGACGGCCGCAAGACACGGCTCTCGCAGCTCGACGCGAGTTTTCGCGGTGTGAAGCTGAAGGACGACTACAGCGGCGGCACCGCCCAGCGAGCCGAGGGCACCGCGCTCATCACGTACGCGGATCTGACCGAGGCCTCGCAGACCGGTGTGACCGTCGCCTACGGAGACACCCCGGGCAAGGTGCGGGTCGCCGCGACGGTGGACGTCTTCGGCAGGTCGCTGACGCGCAGCGTGATCTCGACCGTCACCCTCCAGGAGGCCGAGGACGGCAAGCCGGGCAAACTCGTCCGGGTGCGCGCCGACGAAGTACCGGGCGAGGGCATCCCCGGCGTCGAGAAAGTGGTCCGCAAGAAGACCGACTTCGACCGCCGCATCGACGGCGGTCTCCCGGCCGGACTCCAGCTGACCGCCCTGACCTCGGACGCGGCGGGCGTGCACCTCACGCTGAGCGGCTCGGACGTGGTGCTGGCCGGGTCATAAGGCGGCAGGAGCATAAGGCGGCCGCATCGTGAGACGGCCGGTCCGATCCGCAGATGGACGGGCCGCTCCCGGGGCTCCGGAAGCGGCGCGGCGGCGGTCCGGTGCCTTCGGATCCCAGTATTCGGACGATCCTGTCTCGGTATATGACACGCCGGTGACAGGGCCGCCGGTTCGTCCCTACGATCCATCCCTATGAAGCATCAGCAGGCGGATCTCACGAAGCGGCGGGCAGTAGACCTGTGTCGCGTCGCCGCCATGCTCTGTCGATCCATGTGACGTGTGAGCGCATCCGCTCCATCAGCCGGACGACGGCCTTCCCCGCGTGACCGAATCCCCGCCTCCTGCCCCCTGACGCCTCCCCGCGCAGGACCTGTGAGCGCACCCGGCCGCACGCATCAGCAGCACCCCGCAGGACGCCACCCCGCAGCACAGCCCGCAGCCGGCGGGCCCGCCGCGGTACCAGCACAGCCCGCCGCACACTGCCCCGGAGGAGAACACCATGAGCCGCAGCGACGTCCTCGTAGACGCCGACTGGGTCGAGGCCCACCTGAACGACGCCAACGTCGTCATCGTCGAGGTGGACGAGGACACGTCCGCCTACGACAAGAACCACATCACCAATGCCGTCCGGATCGACTGGAAGACCGACCTCCAGGACCCGGTCCGCCGTGACTTCGTGGACCAGGAGGGCTTCGAGAAGCTGCTCTCCGCCAAGGGCATCTCCAACGACGACACCGTCGTCCTCTACGGCGGCAACAACAACTGGTTCGCCTCGTACGCCTACTGGTACTTCAAGCTCTACGGCCACCAGGACGTCCGCCTGCTCGACGGCGGCCGCAAGAAGTGGGAGCTCGACTCCCGCGACCTGGTCGACGGCAAGGACGTCCCGAACCGCCCGGCCACCCAGTACAAGGCCAAGCCGCAGGACACCTCGATCCGCGCCTTCCGCGACGACGTCGTGGCCGCGATCGGCACGCAGAACCTGGTCGACGTCCGCTCGCCCGACGAGTTCTCCGGCAAGCTCCTCGCCCCGGCGCACCTCCCGCAGGAGCAGTCGCAGCGCCCCGGCCACGTGCCGAGCGCCCGCAACATCCCGTGGTCGAAGAACGCCAATGACGACGGCACCTTCAAGTCCGACGACGAGCTCAAGGCCCTCTACGAGGCGGAGCAGGTCGAGCTGGACACCAAGGACACCATCGCCTACTGCCGCATCGGTGAGCGCTCCGCGCTCACGTGGTTCGTGCTGCACGAGCTCCTGGGCCAGCAGAACGTCAAGAACTACGACGGCTCGTGGACCGAGTACGGCTCGCTCGTCGGCGTGCCGATCGAGCTCGGCCCCAACAAGTAAGTCCCGGGCACGCGACGCCCTCGTAGCAGACCTCTCTAGGACAGGACAGAGAACATGTGTGGAGCACAGATCGGCGGGCCCGACCTCGCGACGCTCAAGCCGGGTGAGACCGCGATCCAGGGCCAGGTGACCCGCGACGGCGAGCCCGTCAGCGGTTACGTGCGGCTGCTGGACTCGACCGGCGAGTTCACCGCCGAGGTCCCGACCTCGGCGACCGGCCAGTTCCGCTTCTACGCGGCGACCGGCTCCTGGACGCTGCGGGCGCTCGTCCCGGGCGGCCAGGCGGACCGTGCCGTCGTGGTCGCCGAATCAGGCGGCGTGACGGACGTGGCGATCGCGGTCTGACGTCTGACGCCTGACGTCTGACCTACCGTGCTCGCGCACTGATCGACCGGCCGAAGGGCCGCACCCCCGGGGGTTGGACGCCACTGGAACGGGGTGCGGCCCTTCGCGCCGTCCGGGGTACCCGCGCTCTACGCTGGAAGCATGTACGCCCGGCGCCGGCGCCTCTACTTCCTGCTGATGGGCGGATGTCTCGTCCTCTTCGTCTCCGCCTGGTCCTTCGTACGCCTGCTGTCGGTCGAGGCGGCGGTCGCGCTGTGCGTGGTGGCGATGGCCCTCCCGCCGATCGCCGCGGTGGTCGCCAACCGGCGCGGCCCGGACGACCGCTGGTGGGACGACCCCTCGGGCGATCCGAAGTCCGACGAGTGGTGGGACGAACTGGACGGAAAGCGGCGTCGCGAGGAATGAGACGCCGTGAGATAAGAACGTAATAAGTATTCGTACAACTGCTCCCCTCCGGGACGGGTCATGTGTACGCGCGGATCATCATCCGGCGCCTCCAGTCCTGTGGGGGGACCCTCTTGGAACACGAACAGACCATCGCTGAGCAGCGGAAAGACGGGGAGACCACCCCGGAAGGGGACACTCCGGACCGGGCCCCGGCCCCGGCTCCCGGTCCTGCTGCTCCGGCCGACGCCGACGCCGACGCCGTCTCCGTCGCCGCCGAGGGTGAGCCCATAGCCGCCGCACCGCGCCGCCGCCGCGGCCGTACGACGTTCCTGATCGCGGGCGCGGCCGTACTCGGTGTACTCGCCGGGACGGTCACCGGTTACGCGGTCCAGTACCACCGCGAACCCACCCCGCTGCCGCCGCTGGCCCAGCCGAAGCTGGTGACGCCGAAGGCCCTCGCGCCGGACGACGGCACGACGAACAAGACGGTCAACGCCAACCGCTGGCACAAGACCGACGACGACCTCGGCAAGCTCCTGATCGAGGCACCGGCCGGGGCGCAGTCCGAGGGCACCGGTTACGACTCGCTCGACCTCTACTCCGCGGAATTCGAGGAGCCGGGCGTAGTCTTCCGCTCGCTCGCCGTCGAAGGTTTCCGGCGGGCCGCGGTGACGATGTGGACGCAAGGAGACCGCGCCGTCGAGGTCCGGCTCGTACAGTTCAACGACTTCTCGGGCGCGGACGACTTCCAGCGGAGCCAGTCCGAGTACATGCCCGGGAAGAAGTACGCGGGCAATGACGGCGTGGCCATTCCCGGCATCTCCGGCGACCTCGGCCACGTGTGGGTGTTCACGGAAGCCCACGAGGAGCCCGGCTACCACCCGGTGCGCCTGGCCCGGGCCCTCGCCCGCCGGGGCGACATCGTCCTGGAGATCTCCTACTACGAGACGCGCGGCAAGAAGATTTCCGAGGGCGATGTCATCGACCTGGCCAAGCGACAGCTGGAGCGACTGTGACCGAGCCGCAGAACGAGACGACGCCGGCGCTGGTGCCGGCTGCGGTGCCGGCCCCGGCTCCGGCCGCCGAGGCGGTCCCCGCCGCGCCGGCGAAGCCCGCGCGCCCGGTGAACCGTAAGACGCTCTCCCTCGTCGCCGCGGGCGTGGCCGCCGCCCTCCTCGTGGGCGGCGGCGTCTGGGCGTCCGTCGCCCTCGCGTCCGCCGACCGGAGCGCGCCCACCGCGTACTGGGTCGCCGCCGGCGCCGAGCCGCAGAAGGCGCAGGAGCCCGAACCGGTTCCCGCGAACGCCCTCTCGGGCAAGCTGCTGCCGGTCCCGGAGGGGTTCTCCCCGGGGCCCGACCTGGCCGAAGACGGCAACAACTTCGTCGTCTCCGGGGACAAGGCGCTCCAGAGCTTCAAGGAGACCCGCAAGGGGCTGTCCACCTCCGAGCGCAAGAAGCGCGACGACATGCTGACAGAGCTCAAGCTGAAGGGCCTGGCGGGGCGCAGCTACACCAAGGGCCGCGGTGAGATGGTCGCGGAGGTCCGCATCATGCAGGCCGACCCGCAGGCCGTGGGGAGCTTCTCGGAGGGCTCCAAGAAGCTCCTCGCGCTGCTCGGCGGCGACCGCGACGCACCCAAGGTGGACGGCTTCCCGGACGCCAAGTGCTCGCTGCTCGCGATCGGCGAGGAGAAGGAGGAGAAGATCGATTCGCTCTCCTGCGTGGCGGTGGAGGGTGACGTGCTGGTCAACTTCCGCGCCTACGGGCCCAAGCCCTTCGCGCAGTCCGACGCCGTCGCGTTCTTCAAGAACCAGCTGAGCCACCTGAAGTCCCCGGGGGAGTCCGCGTGACCGAGCAGAACACCACCGGATGCGCGCCGGCGCCGCAGGACACCGTCGGCGCCGCCGCTCCGGCGCCCGCCACCGCCGAGGCCGGCGTCCCGGCGTCCGCCACCGCCGAGGCCGGCGTCCCGGCGTCCGCCACCGCCGAGGCCGGCGTCCCGGCGTCCGCCACCGCCGAGGCCGGCGTCCCGGCGCCCGCCACCGCCGAGGCCGGCGTCCCGGCGTCCGCCACCGCCGAGGCCACCGCCGCTCCGGTGAAGGACCGCCGCGCGGTGCGCGCCCTCCTGCGGTGGACGGCCGCCGTCCTCGTCCTCGGCGCCGCCGGCACGGGTACCGCGTACGGGATCGTCCAGGCCGAGCGGACGGCGATCCCGGGTCTGTCCACCGAGCACGACGGCCGCTGGGCCTACCCGGCCCTGGCCAAGCCCACCCTGCCCCCCGGCGCGGCCCAGCCCTTCGCCGAGGACAATCCGGACGGCATCCACTACGCCGCTCTGACCCAGCTGCTCCTGCCGGCTCCCCGGGGCTCCGCACCGGACACCGCGCTGAAGCTGGAGAAGGACTCGGTGGTCTCCACCGACACCTTCCTGGAGGAGTACGAGTCCACCGCGCGCGAGGAGATGAGGCAGGGATTCACCGACAACGGGCTGCGCCAGATCGTGGCCCGCGGCTGGACCACCCCGGACGGCACCCGTACCCGGATCTACCTGCTGCGCTTCCACGCGTCGGGCTTCACGGACACCTTCGAGGGCTGCGGCGCCGACATGAGCCTCAACGGCGTCAACCGGATCGAGACGGACACCACCTGGGGCAAGGCCAGGATCCACCAGAGCGCCCCGGACACCGCCGGCATCTCGGTCCACGAGGAGTCCACCCCCGTCGGCGACGAGCAGATCAGGGCCGGCTGCGTCGGGTCCGGTGACGTCCAGGCCGTGATCCTCCAGACCCGCAAGGGCGAGGTGGCAGCCGTCCCCCTCCACCAGACGGTGATCCTCCAGAGCCAGCTGCTGGGCTGAGCGCGGGCCGGAGGTGACCGGTACGGCCCACCTCACAGAGTGCGCCGGTCCCCGGGCCAGTAGGCTTGGGGACCGGTCCCGTACCACCGCATCCGAACCCTCTCCGAGGAGCACCCCGTGCTTGAGGCAGTCTTCACCTCTCTGCTCGTCCTGGTCTGCGTCGGCGTGATGGCCTTCACCGTCCTGGCCGTAAAGAAGCTGTACCAGGGCCAGCGCTGAGCGCCGCCCGGCCGAACGCCCCGGAACCCCTCCCACAGATCGCCTGAGCTGAGCAGCCACCCATGATCCAGATCCCGTCCGACCTGAACCCCGGCCTCGTCCCCCTCGCCTTCCTCCTCGGCAACTGGGAGGGCGCGGGCGTCTTCGACTTCCCCGGTGAAGAGAAGTGCAACTTCGGCCAGGAGGTCGTCTTCAGCCACGACGGCCGGGACTTCCTGGAGTACACCTCCCGTACCTGGGTCCTCGACCCCGAGGGCAACAAGGTGCGCCCGCTGGAGTCCGAGTCGGGTTACTGGCGCATCGACAAGGAGCGCAAGGTCGAGATCGTCATGGTCCGCGACCAGGGCGTCATCGAGGTCTGGTACGGCGAGCTCGCCGACCAGAAGCCCCAGATCGACGTGGCCACCGACGCGGTCGCCCGCACCGCCGGCTCGGGCCCGTACAGCGGCGGCAAGCGGCTCTACGGCTACGTGAAGAGCGACCTGATGTGGGTCGGCGAGAAGGCCACCCCTGAGGTCGAGCTGCGTCCGTACATGTCGGCCCAGCTGAAGAAGGTCGTCACGCCCGAGGAGGTCGCCGAGATGGCACGCAACCTCCCGGACATGCCGGACGACGGCATCGCCTTCTTCCGCTGACCCGGCCGCCGGTCCTCCGGCCGCCGGTCCTCCGGTCTTCTGCCGGTCCGCCGGACCGGTACATCTCCACAGGTGGTGCAAGAGGGGACCGCGGCCGCCCACCGCGGTCCCCTTCACGCGCTTACACTGGCCGGGTGGTGAGCACCGAGAGCGCAGGCGGCACCGAAGGCACCGAAGGCACTGCGGGCGCCCCGGGCGCGGACACCCAGGGCACCGACCCGCAGGGCACCGACCCGCAGGGCGCCGATCCACAGGGCGCCGACACCGACTGGAAGACCGACCTGCGCCGGCGCGGTTACCGGCTGACTCCGCAGCGCCAGCTCGTGCTGGAAGCGGTCGACTCCCTGGAGCACGCCAGTCCGGACGAGATCCTCGCCCAGGTGCGCAAGACCGCCTCCGGGGTCAACATCTCCACCGTCTACCGGACCCTGGAGCTCCTGGAGGAGCTCGGGCTCGTCTCGCACGCCCACCTCGGACACGGGGCTCCGACCTACCACCTCGCCGACCGGCACCACCACATCCACCTGGTCTGCCGTGACTGCACGGGGGTGATCGAGGCGGATGTGGACATCGCGGCCGAGTTCACCGCGAAGCTGCGTACGACCTTCGGTTTCGAGACCGACATGAAGCACTTCGCGATCTTCGGGCTCTGCAAGAAGTGTGCCGCTCAACACCGTGCCGCTCAGGGATGACCGGACAGCCCTGAGCAAGGTCGTCGTAGGCTTGGTCCCATGACCAGCCCCTTGCTCCATCTCCCCGGCGCCGTGCAGGCCGAAGGCCGCGACGAGGGCGTCGCCGCCCACTACGGAGAGCTGTACGGCGAACAGCGAGCCCTCGCGGCCGGTCGCGGTTTCGTCGACCTCTCGCACCGCGGAGTCGTCACCGTCACCGGCCCGGAGCGGCTGAGCTGGCTGCACCTGCTGCTGACCCAGCACCTCACCGAACTGCCCGCCGGGCAGGCCACCGAGGCGCTGATCCTCTCCGCCAACGGCCACATCGAGCACGCGCTCTACCTGGTCGATGACGGCGAGACCACGTGGGCGCACGTGGAACCGGGCACCCAGGGCGAGCTGATCGCATACCTGGAGTCCATGAAGTTCTTCTACCGCGTCGAAGTCGCCGACCGCACCGAGGAGTTCGCGGTCGTGCACCTGCCGGCCGGTTCGATCACCGAGGTCCCCAAGGAGTACGCCGTACGGGAGACCGCGCACGGCCGTGACGTCTTCCTGCCCCGCGCCGAGCTGGAGGCCTTCGCCGCCGCGCACGGCCCGGCCGCGGGCCTCCTCGCCTACGAGGCGCTGCGCGTCGAGGCGCACCGGCCGCGGCTCGGCCTGGAGACCGACCACCGCACCATCCCGCACGAGCTCGGCTGGATCGGCACCGCCGTGCACCTGCAGAAGGGCTGTTACCGGGGCCAGGAGACGGTGGCCCGCGTCCACAACCTGGGCAAGCCCCCGCGCCGCCTGGTCTTCCTGCACCTGGACGGCTCCGAGGTGCTCCTCCCGGCGCACGGCGCGCCGGTCCGGCTCGCGGCCGACGGGGAGGAGGGCCGCCAGCTGGGCTTCGTGACCACCGCCGTCCGCCACCACGAGCTGGGCCCGATCGCGCTCGCGCTGGTCAAGCGGAACGTGCCGGTCGACGCCCCGCTGCTGGCCGGGGCCACGGCCGCCGCGCAGGAGGTCGTCGTAGCGCCGTAGCGTCGTGGCGGTGTGCCCGGGTTACGGCGCCAACAGCAGGGTCAGACGTCGATGACGATGGTGAACGGGCCGTGGTTGGTGAGCGAGACCCGCATGTCCGCGCCGAACCGGCCCGTCTCCACCGTCGCTCCCAGCGCGCGCAGTTGCGCCACGACCTCCTCGACCAGCGGCTCGGCCACCTCGCCGGGGGCGGCCGCGTTCCAGGTGGGACGGCGGCCCTTGCGGGCGTCCCCGTACAGCGTGAACTGGGAGATCACCAGCAGCGGGGCGCCGTTGTCGCTGCAGGACTTCTCGCCGTCCAGGATCCGTACGGACCACAGCTTGCGCGCCAGCTGCGCCGCCTTCTCGGGCGTGTCGTCGTGGGTCACCCCCACCAGTACGCACAGCCCCTCGCCGACGATCTCGCCGACGCTCTCGCCTGCCACGACGACGCTCGCGCCGTCCACCCTCTGCACCACTGCTCGCATACCACCTGTGTACCAGGCGTGCACCCGTCCGGGGCCGATCGGGTGGAGGGGGACTGCGTCGGGGCCACGGAGAGTGGCACGATGCACGCAGGCGGTGCGGGTGCGCCGCACCGGTCGAGGGGACGGACTCGTTCGTATGAATACTTCTGGTACCTCCGTACCTGCATCACCCGTTTCCATGTCGGCCGCGGTGAGACGGCCGCCCGCTCAGCGCACGGCCGAGAGCCAGGAGCCGGGGTGCCCGACCAGCGCGCTCGGACTCCCGGAGCTGCGCGCGCTGCGCCGGGACGCGCAGCGCGACGAGGCCGATCTGAGCTATGTACGCCGCCTGCTCCAGGGCCGCATCGACATCCTGCGCGCCGAACTGGCCCGCCGTACCGACCCCGAGGCGCCGGTGGTGGACCGGCTCTCGGAGATCCTCGCCGACGCCCCCTCCAGCCGCAGTGCCTCCGCCCGGCACGTCACGCTGGGCACCCCGCACAGCGAGGAGTCCCGGCTGCTGGCGGCGGAGATGCTGGCCGATGTGGAGCTGTTCGACCTGGGGGCCCGCACGGACGGCGAGCTGCACGAGGGGCTGGCCCGGCTGGTGCGGTACGAGCGGCAGGTCTCGCTGCGGCGCCAGCAGCTCCAGCGCACGGCCGACGACTGCAGCGCGGAGATCACCCGGCGGTACCGGGAGGGCGAGGCGCAGGTGGACGACCTGTTGGCGTGAGGGCGGGTGCGGAAGTGGGGCGACCGGGCGCGGGACGGGTGCGGGAAAAAACGGGGCGACCGGCCCGGGGCGGGCGCATTAGCGTGACGGGTATGAGTGCTGACGTCCGGCCGATCGCCGAATCCGAACTCCCGGAACGACTCCGGACGGTGAACCTCGGGTTCCTCCGCCCGGCCGAGGTGACGCCGTCCGATGTCGCCCAGCGGGCCGAGTACAACGATCTCACCCGTATCCAGGGGGCTTTCGACACCGGCACCGGCACCGGCAGCGGCACCGGCCGCTGCGTGGCGGCCTTCCGCGCCGCGCTCGGGCGGGTGGCGCAGGAGTGGCCGGGGGCGCTCGCGCTCGCGGTCTTCCGTACCGCGCGCCGGCCGTGGTGCCCGGACGTCTTCTGAGCCGCGACGCCGGAAGCAACTGAGCCTGAAGCACTGGCGACTGACGAATGACGACTGACGACTGAACACCGAGGGCCGAGGACTGAGCTATTTGACGGATCTGACGTCACTTGTGGAACGACTGCGCACGGCGGGCTGCGTCTTCGCGCAGGAGGAGGCGGACCTGCTGACCGCCGCCGCCCGGGACGACGGCCACCTGGCGGACCTGCTGGCCCGCCGGCTCGCGGGCGAACCGCTGGAACACGTCGTCGGCTGGGCGGAGTTCTGCGGGCTGCGCATGGAGGTGGGCGAGGGGGCCTTCGTGCCGCGCCGCCGCACCGAGTTCCTGGTCCGGGAGGCGGTGGCGCTGGCTCCGCCCGGCGCGGTCGTCCTGGACCTGTGCTGCGGAGTCGGCGCCCTGGGCGCGGCGGTCGCGGCCGGGGTGCCGGGCGCAGTGGAACTGCACGCGGCGGACATCGACCCGGCGGCCCTGGCGTACGCGCGGCGCAATGTGGCGCCGTACGGGGGCTCAGTATGGGAGGGCGACCTCTACTCGGCCCTGCCCACGTCCCTGCGCGGCCGGGTCGACGTCCTGGTGGTCAACGCGCCCTACGTCCCGACGGACGAGATCGGGCTCATGCCGACCGAGGCCCGCGACCACGAGCCGTTGGTCTCCCTGGACGGCGGCGCGGACGGCCTGGACGTCCACCGCCGGGTGGCGGCGGGCGCCGTCCCGTGGCTGGCCCCGGGCGGCCACCTGCTGATCGAGACGAGCACCCGCCAACGCCGGGCGACGGCCGCGGCCCTGACCTCGGCCGGCCTCACGGTCCGGGTGGCGGCCTCCCAGGAGCTCTACGCAACGGTGGCAATCGGTACACCCACCGGCCACCCCCAGCCCAACACCCCCGCCTGACCCACCACCCCGTCCCGAGACCGCCGGGCGGGCCCCGCGCCCGTGGCGTGCGGTGGGAGTTATTGCAAGCGCATGCTTGCAATAGTTAGCAGGGTGGGGCAGAATCGGGGCATGGCATCGCTCAACGTCGGAAATCTCGGCGAGTACCTCCGTGAGCAACGGCGGCAGGCCCAGCTTTCGCTGCGGCAGCTGGCCGATGCGGCGGGGGTGTCGAATCCGTACCTGAGCCAGATCGAGCGCGGGCTGCGCAAGCCGAGCGCGGACATCCTGCAGCAGCTGGCCAAGGCGCTGCGGATCTCCGCGGAGACGCTGTACGTGCAGGCCGGGATCCTGGATGAGCGGGACCGGGACGAGGTGGAGACGCGAGCCGTCATCCTCGCCGACCCCTCCCTCAACGAGCGGCAGAAGCAGGTGCTGCTCCAGGTCTACGAGTCGTTCCGCAAGGAGAACGCGCTCGACGACGAGATGCCGTCGAAGAAGAACTGAACTTGATCCGGGAGGACCACCACATGGCCATCGCCGATGACCTGAAGAAGACCCTCACCGACCCGACGCCCCTCTACTTCGCCGCAGGCACCGCCGACCTCGCGGTGCAGCAGGCCAAGAAGGTGCCGGGGCTCATCGAGCAGCTGCGTGCCGAGGCCCCCGCGCGCATCGAGGCCGTGAAGAACACCGACCCGAAGGTCGTGCAGGAGAAGGCCAAGGAGGCGCAGGAGGCGGTCGCCGCCAAGGTCGCCGAGGTGTTCGGCGCGATCGACCCGAAGAAGCTCGGGGAGACCGCCCAGGACCTGGCGCTGCGCGGTGTCGGCGTGGCCGCGGAGTACGCCGTGCGGGCCAAGGAGACCTACGACAAGGTCGCCGAGCACGGCGAGCAGGCCGTACGGGCCTGGCGCGGCGGGGTCTCCGAGGAGATCGTGGACATCGCGGCGGCCGTCGAGCCCAAAGGCGGCGTCGAGCGCGAGGCGGAGCCGGTGGCCGAGGTCGTGCTGGTGACCGGGGCCGCCGCCGACGAGAAGCCCGCGGCCAAGAAGACCACCGCGCGCAAGAGCACGGCCAAGAAGGCCGGTGTCTCCGAGGGCGACGCGAGCTGAACCGCATGAGCGACGGCGGGCCGGGCACCTTGGGGGTGTCCGGCCCGTTTGTCGTTCGTGAAGGCCTGCCGTGCCGGTAGCGTGGAGGCAGGCGCCATGAGGCGTGCGCGGCACGTGCGGAGCAGGAGAAGGCGGTCGAAGCGATGTTGATGGACGGGTTCGATCGAGGCGTGATCCCGCTGCTCGGGCTCGCCATGCTGGTGCTCGCCGTGGTGGCCTTCGTGTTGGCGCTGGTGGCGCGCGAGGACGCGTACCGGGCGGCCGACAAGCAGACCAAGACCTTCTGGATGGTCATCCTCGGCATCACCGTCCTGGTGGACTTCTTCCTGGGGATGCTGTTCCTGCAGATCGCCGGCCTGGTCGCGACCATCGTGTTCCTCGTGGACGTGCGGCCGGCCCTCAAGCGGGTCTCGGGCGGCGGCCCGCGCCGGGGCGGCAGCAGCAGCGACGGGCCGTACGGCCCCTACAACGGCGGCCGGTAGCCGCCCCGGTCGAAGCGTGGTTGCCGTGTCGGTAGCCGCGCTGGGCGGCGCGTCGGTTGCCGTGCCGGCTGATGCGCCGGTCGGCGCTCGCCTCGGGCGCCCCGCGTGTCTGACAGGCCTGGCGCCCGGCCGTCAGTCCTCGCCGTCGGCGCCGCTCGTTGTTCAGCCCGCGGCGCGGGAGAGCAGGACGACGGCCACGTCGTCGGCTAGTTCGCCGCCGTTGAGGCGGCGGGCCTCGGTGACCGAGGCCTCCAGGAGACTCTCGCCGGTGAGACCGCTGTCCAGATGGCGGTTGATCATCTCGATCATGCCGTCCTGGCCGAGGCGCTCCTTGCCCGCGCCGATGCGGCCCTCGATCAGGCCGTCCGTGTAGAGCATCAGGCTCCAGGTCCCGCCGAGCTCCACCTGCCGGCGCGGCCAGCGGGCGCGCGGCAGCAGTCCGAGGGCGGGGCCGCTGTTCTCGTACGGCAGCAGCCGCGCCGGTCCCCCCGGCCGGGAGATCAGCGGCGCGGGATGCCCGGCCAGGCACAGGCCCGCGCGGCGGCCGTCCGGGGCGATGTCGACGGTGCACAGCGTCGCGAAGATCTCGTCGCAGGGGCGTTCCACCTCCAGGACCTGCTGGAGGGTGGCGAGGAGATCGTCACCGCTGAGGCCGGCCAGGGTGAGGGCGCGCCACGCTATGCGCAGCTCGACGCCGAGGGCCGCTTCGTCGGGGCCGTGGCCGCAGACGTCGCCGATCATGGCGTGGACGGTCCCGTCGGGAGTGCGGACGGTGTCGTAGAAGTCGCCGCCGAGGAGGGCGCGGCTGCGGCCGGGGCGGTAGCGGGCGGCGAAGCGGAGATCGGAGCCGTGCAGGAGGGGCGTGGGGAGCAGACCGCGTTCGAGCCGGGCGTTCTCCTGGGCGCGCAGTTTCGATTCTGCGAGCTTGTACTGGGCGATGTCGGCCCGTTTTCTCTCCACCGCGTAGCGGATCGCGCGGCTCAGCAGTCGGCCGTCGAGCTCGTCCCGGAAGAGGAAGTCCTGGGCGCCGACCCGGACGGCCTCGGCGGCGCGCTCGGCGTCGGCCTCGGTGGTGAGGACGAGGACGGCGTGGGCGGGGGCGATGCGGAGGACCTGGCGGAGGGTGGCCAGCTGGTCGACGGCGCCAGCGCCGGTGCCGGTGCCGGTGGCGGATTCGGCTGGCGTGGGCGGGGCCGTCGCCGTCGCCGTCGCCGTTCCGGTGGCCGAGGGGCGCGTGGCGGCGTCGGGGAGGGACAGGTCGAGCAGGATGCAGTGCACGTCGTGCGTGAGCAGGCGCGCGGCCTCGGTGAGGTTGCGGGCGGTGCGCAGCCGGATGCGGTGGCCGTCGGCGTCGAGGATCTCGGGGACGGTCAGGCCGCCTGCGGGGTCGTCCTCGATCACCAGCAGGGTCAGCGGGGTCGCCGCCGATGTGGAGGAGCTGGATGACGTGGACGACGTGGATGACATGGTGGCGGCGGCCTGCAGAACGGCCTGACCGCTCTCAGGGACCGGATTGTCCCTCTGCCGCGGTACGGGTACGGGCATCGTTTCCGGTTCCTTCCCTCCCCCCGAGGGTGCGCTCGTGCGCCGACCCTAGCGGCCCCCACCCGGCGAGCGGAATGCCGTTCTGGGCCAGGGCCTCCGTCATATGCCGTTATCGCGGGGGAAAATCGGTCTGCTGGATGACCAACGTCACGGCAGGGCCGTGGTCCGTCCCGTGTAGCGAGACGTCGCGGGTGGCCGGTTGGTTGCCTGAGCCGGCTGAACGGTAGCGCGCCCGCCGCCCGTCACTGCCCCCGCCCGCCCCCACCCCGCCGGGGCCGTACCGGAACTCCGGTACGGCCCGCCCTCGGTACGGGTTGTACGTGGCGGGGTGCGGGCCCGGCCCATGCCGCGGTACGCAGGCGGGCCCCGCGCGGCACGGGTTGGTGGCGGGCAGCCGGTCTCGGCCCTCGGTGCGGGCATCGGCCGTACCCGTCCGTGACGGGTACGGGGCGCAGCACGCCCCGGCCGCAAGTTCCGGTACGGCGCCGCCCTCGCGGAATGGGCACGGGCGCGGGCGCGGAGCCCACGTCCCTGCACTGTGCGGACACGGCCACGCCCCGCTCACCGCGCAGGCGGGGTCTCCGGTACGGAAGCGGGCCCTACCCGCAGGGTACGGGTACGGGGCGCAGCCCCGCCCTTGATCCGGTGCAGGCGCGGACCCCGCGCCTGCACCGGTGCAGGCCGGGCAACCCGGCCCGAGTTCCGGTACGGACCCCGCCCGGGTGCGGACCCCGGCTCGGGGCTGCCGTACCGGCGCCCCCCCCGCCCGCGGTGCCGCCCGGGCGCAGGACCCCCGGCCCGGGGCTGCCGTACCGGCGCCCCCGTAGGAGCCCCGTGCGGCGCGGTCCGGGCGGTCGGCCGGCGGCTATGCGTCCGGGCGGACGACCGCCTTGATCGGCATGGAGCCCGCGCCCGCCATCGTCACGTTCCGGCCCGGGCGCGGGGCGTGCACCATCGCGCCGTCGCCGACGTACATCCCGACGTGACTGGCGTCGTCGAAGTAGATGATCAAGTCGCCCGGGCGCATGTCCTTCAGCGCGATCTTCGGCAGCAGCCGCAGCTGCTCCTGCGAGGTGCGCGGGATGCCCTTGCCGGCCGCGCGCCAGGCCTGGGAGGTCAGGCCGGAGCAGTCGAACGAGTCCGGCCCCACCGCGCCCCAGACATACGGCTTGCCCATCTGCGCGGTGGCGAACTGGACGGCCCGCTTCCCGGCCTCCGTCGCCGAGGCGCTGACGTCCTTCATCGCGCCCGTCGACAGCCAGGCGGTCTGCGCCTTGTACTGGGCTTCCTGCTCCAGCTGTATGAGCCGGGCCTTCTCCTCGGCCTCCAGCTTGTTCTCCAGCGCCTCCGCCGCCTTGATCTTCTCCTCGACCTGCTTCTTGGCGGCCTCCCGCTTGACCCGGTTGGCCTCCAGCGCCGCCCAGCGCTCGCTCGCTTCCTGCGCGTACCGCTGCAAGTCGCTGTGGGTGCGGTCCAGTTCGGAGAGCAGGTCCGAGGTGGCCTTCTCGCCCTGGCGGAGCCGGTTCGCCCCGTCGAGGAACTGGCTCGGGCTCTCGCTCAGTACCAGCTTCGCGCCCGGCGGCAGTCCGCCCGAGCGGTACTGGGCGCGGGCGGCGGCGCCCGCGCGGTTCTTGAGCGCGGCGATCCGCTCCCGTCCGGTGGCGATCAGGCCGGCGATCTCGACGATCTTGTCGGACTGCGCCTTGGTTTCGCTCTCGGCGAGGTTGTAGGCGTCGGTGGCGGTGCCCGCCTGGCGGTAGAGGTCCTCTATCTCCTTGCGGACCTGGTCCAGCGACTTGCCGCCCGGCTCCGGTGCCGGTGCGGCCGGAGCCGCCGGTGCGGCGGGCAGTACGGGGGCGACCGGTGCCGTGGGAAACGTCGGCGCCGCATGTGCCGTGCCCGCCGCCAAGGCCGGGGTGCTCACTATCGCCAGGGCGCACAGCAGTGTGAGCATGCTCCCGCCCCGGCATCGCCTTACGGTCCCCATGGCCCCCCCAGACACACCCGTCAGACCCCGTATCGAATCTGACTATCCATCAGTAACTTGTCACTGCCACCGGGATGGTGCCACGAGTCCGCGCATTGCGACACCCCCGCGTCGACACCCCCGCGTCGACCCCCCGCGTTCATCCCCACGTCGACGTCCGCGTCCAGCCCCCGTCCGAGCTCGTCCACCCCTTTCGCAGAACCCCGCCACGCCCCTCCCTGACGACTCAACGGGCGGTCTCCGGCCCCGGTTCCCCCGCGCGCCGCATTCACCCCGTCGGGCGCAACGCCTCCCACCGCACCGTCAGCTCCCCCTGCCGCCACCGCCCCGGCCCGTCCGCCAGCGGCCAGTCACCCGCCAGGGCCCGCGCCGTCCGGATCCAGCGCTGCCGCGCCCCGTACGAGGCGTACGGCGCCGCCGCCGCCCACGCCCGGTCGAAATCACGCAGGAAGGCGTGCACCGGCTCACCCGGGACATTCCGGTGGATCAGTGCCTTCGGCAGCCGCTCCGCCAGGTCCGAGGGGCGGTCCAGGGAGCCCAGCCGGGTCGCGAAGGTCACCGTGCGCGCCCCCTCGGGCCCCAGCGCGACCCATACGTGCCGGCGCCCGATCTCGTCACAGGTGCCCTCCACCAGCAGCCCGTCCGGCGCCAGGCGCGCGCACAGGCGCCGCCACACATCGGCGACCCGCTCCTCGTCGTACTGGCGCAGGACGTTCGCCGCGCGGATCAAGGCCGGCCGCTCCCCGCCGCCCGGCCCCTCCAGCGGCACCTCGAAGCCGCCGTGCCGGAAGCTCAGCCCGTCCCGCTCGTACGGCTTCGCCCCCGCGACCCGCGCCGGCTCGATCTCGATGCCGACCACCCGTACCCGCGGCGCCGCCGCCCGCAGCCGGGCCAGCAGCTCCACCGCGGTCCAGGGCGCGGCCCCGTAGCCGAGGTCCACCGCGACCGGCGCCGCCGCTCGCCGCAGCGCGGCCCCGTGCGTGGCCGCGATCCAGCGGTCCATCCGGCGCAACCGGTTCGGGTTCGTCGTCCCGCGCGTCACCGTGCCCACAGGGCGGCTCGGGGGTGGGGTGCTGCGGGAGGCCATGAGCCGAGGGTAAGCGGAGGGCGCGCGCCGGATGAAAACCGAGCTTTCCCCGTGCGGCCACCGAGAAACATCGAGGAAAAGACAGTGCGCCGGAATGCGGGGCACGGCCGTCCGGGTTGCACTCCTTGCAGGGCGCACACACCGCGCTCCTGCCGTCATGCCGACCGGCATGCCGCCGTGCCGTCCGCCAGGCCCTACGCCAGGCCGCCCGAGCGTCGCCCGAGCGAGAGGAACTGCTCCCTTGAGCCAGTACGTGTCCCGCCTCGGAGGCAGTCTCAGCGGCCGCATCGCAGCCGCCCGCTCCACCCGCCACGATCCGCCGCGACTGCGCCTCCCGGCCGTCGGCCACCACCGCAAGCCGCGCCGCGTGGCCATGCTCAGCGTGCACACCTCGCCGCTGCACCAGCCCGGCACCGGCGACGCCGGCGGTATGAACGTGTACATAGTGGAGCTGGCCAAACGCCTCGCCGCGATCAACATCGAGGTGGAGATATTCACCCGCGCCACCGCAGGCGGCCTGCCGCCCGTGGTCGAGCTGGCGCCCGGGGTCCTCGTACGGCACGTGGACGCGGGCCCGTACGAAGGCCTCGCCAAGGAGGAGCTCCCGGCCCAGCTGTGCGCCTTCACGCACGGGGTCATGCAGGCCTGGGCCGGCCACCGCCCCGGCTACTACGACCTCGTCCACTCCCACTACTGGCTCTCCGGCCACGTCGGCTGGCTCGCCGCCGAGCGCTGGGGGGTCCCGCTCGTGCACGCCATGCACACCATGGCCAAGGTCAAGAACGCGGCGCTGGCCGAGGGCGACACGCCCGAGCCCGCCGCCCGCGTCATCGGCGAGACCCAGATCGTCGCCGCCGCCGACCGGCTCATCGCGAACACCACCGAGGAGTCCGACGAGCTGGTCCGGCACTACGAGGCCGACCCCGGCAAGGTGGCCGTCGTCCACCCCGGCGTGAACCTCGACCGCTTCACCGTGGGCGACGGCCGCGCCGCCGCCCGCGCTCGCCTGGGCCTCCCGCAGGACGCCGTCATCCCGCTCTTCGCCGGCCGGATCCAGCCGCTCAAGGCCCCGGACGTCCTGCTGCGCGCCGTCGCCGAGCTGGTCGACCGGGACCCTTCGCTGCGCCGCCGCCTCTTCGTCCCCGTCGTCGGCGGCCCCAGCGGCAGCGGCCTCACCAAGCCGGAGGGCCTGCAGAAACTCGCCGCCCGGCTCGGCATCACCGACCTCGTCCACTTCCACCCGCCGGTGGGCCAAGACCGGCTCGCCGACTGGTTCCGGGCGGCGTCCGTACTGGTCATGCCCTCGTACAGCGAGTCCTTCGGGCTCGTCGCGATCGAGGCGCAGGCCACCGGCACCCCGGTGCTGGCCGCGGAGGTGGGCGGCCTGCCGGTCGCCGTCAACGACGGCGTCACGGGGATCCTCGTACCCGGACACGACCCGGTGGACTACGCGCGCGAGCTGCGGCGTTTCGTGGACGACCCGGCGCTCGCCGAGCGCATGGGCGGCGAGGCCGCGCGGCACGCGCAGTTCTTCGGCTGGGACACCGCGGCGAGCGGCACGGCCGACGTGTACACGGCGGCGATGCATGATCACCGCCGTCGCGTACGCTCCCACCATGGCTGACACCGCCGACACCGATACGGACCAGACCGCCGAGACGGCTGACGCCGCCGACACCGGCACGGCCGACGCCGCCGCGATCATCGAGTCGACTCTGGACGGCGCCGAGCTGAGCTGGGAGAGCCCCGGCCCGGGCGCGTACGTCGTCCAGCTCCCCGGCACCCGCAAGCTGAGCACCACCTGCTCGCTCCGGGTCGGCCGGCACTCGCTTTCGGTCAACGCCTTCGTGATCCGGCATCCCGACGAGAACGAGGCGGCCGTCCACCGCTGGCTGCTGGAGCGAAATCTCAAGCTGTACGGGCTGAGTTACGCGGTGGACGGCCTCGGCGACATCTACCTGACGGGCCGTCTGCCCCTGGCGGTCGTCACCCCCGAGGAACTGGACCGGCTGCTCGGTACGGTCCTGGAGGCGGCGGACGGCGCCTTCAACACCCTGCTGGAGCTGGGCTTCGCGAGCGCGATCCGGCGCGAGTACGACTGGCGCGTCTCGCGGGGCGAACCGACCTACAACCTCGACGCGTTCAAGCACCTGACGCAGCCGTCCTGACCCCGGGCGGGCGGCCGGAGCCGTCCCCGCCGGGCCCGCCGATGGGCGCTACACCGCGGGACCCTGACCGGGACCGGGACCGGGACCGGGACCGGGACCGGCGGCAGGAGCCGTGGCCGCCATAGCACCCGGTGCCGGTGCCTGGGCCGGCGGCTGGGCCGGTACCAGCACCGCATCGGCCTTCGCTTCGGCCCTCGGTTCAGCCGTCGGCCCGGTCTCCCCCTCGGCGATCACCGACGCCTCCGGCATGCTCCGCATCAGCAGCCAGTAGCCCAGCCCCGCGAACGTTCCGATGACCGCCGTCGTCCCCCACAGCCACTCCGCGCCGAAGCGGTCGATCGCCGTCCCGGCCAGCAGGGGCGCCACCAGCGAGGCGACCGCCCACGACATCGTGTACATGCCCTGGTAGCGCCCGCGCCCGTGCAGCGGAGACAGCCGGACGACCAGGCTCATCTGCGTCGGCGAGTTGATGATCTCGGCCAGCGTCCACACGCACACGGACAGCGCGAGGAGCCCGAGGGAACCGCCGAAGGCCGTGAGCCCGAAGCCGTAGCCCGCCAGCAGGGCCGAGATCACCAGCAGCTTCTGCGGGTCCCGGTGCTCGATGAACCGGGTGACCGGGATCTGGAGCAGGACGATCATCACCCCGTTCACGGCGATGACCAGACCGTAGTCCCCCGTGGAGAAGCCGGCGGCGCCCATCGCCAGCGGCAGGCCGAACGAACCCTGCATGAAGATCAGCGAGATCAGGAACGACAGCCCGACGACCCCCATGAACCGCCCGTCGCGCACCACCGTGCCCAGTTTGACCTCGGCCTGTGCGGCCACCGCGGCGGCGTCGCCCTTCTCGGGCCGCGACTCCGGCAGCTTGACGTACACGAGGACCGCGCACACCAGGGTCAGCGCCGCCTCGCCCAGGAAACCGGCCAGGTAGCTGTACTCGGCGACGAAGCCGGCCACCGTCGAGGAGATGGCGAAACCGAGGTTGATGGCCCAGTAGTTCAGCGCGAAGGCGCGGACGCGGTCCTCCGGGCGGACGATGTCGGCCATCATCGCCTGCACGGCCGGCCGGGACGCGTTGGAGGTCATGCCGACCAGCAGCGCCACCGCCGCGATCGCCGCGGGGTGCTCCATGAAGCCCAGCAGCGCCACCGACAGGGCCGTCGACGCCTGCGCCGCCATGAGCGTGGGCCGCCGTCCCAGCCGGTCGGTCATCACCCCCGCGACGAGCGAGGAGATCACGCCGCCGAGCCCGTGCAGGGCGATCACGAGCCCCGCGAAGGAGGCCGAGTAGCCCCGGTCCATGGTCAGGTACAGGGTCATGAAGGTGGCGACGAAGGCCCCGAGCCGGTTGACGAGCGTGCTCAGCCAGAGCCACCAGAACTCCCGCGGCAGACCCGACACACTCTCCCGGGCGGCCTGTCTCACACTGGCAACGGACATGGATGATCCCCCCGGGGTGTAAGTGCCTCCATCGCTTGACGCACGTTACGAGCGAACGGCTGCCGCGCGCCATCCGATTGACGCGCACCGTCAATCGGCGCAGCCCCCACGCCGCGCGCGAGGGGACGGGAGCGTCCATTAGGCTCGTACGCATGGCCGACGCACCGTACAAGCTGATCCTCCTCCGCCACGGCGAGAGCGAGTGGAACGCCAAGAACCTGTTCACCGGCTGGGTGGACGTCAACCTCAACGAGAAGGGTGAGAAGGAGGCGATCCGCGGCGGCGAGCTGCTCAAGGACGCCGGCCTGCTCCCCGACGTCGTGCACACCTCGCTCCAGAAGCGCGCGATCCGCACCGCGCAGATGGCGCTTGAGGCCGCCGACCGCCACTGGATCCCGGTCCACCGCTCCTGGCGCCTGAACGAGCGCCACTACGGCGCCCTCCAGGGCAAGGACAAGGCCCAGACCCTCGCCGAGTTCGGCGAGGAGCAGTTCATGCTGTGGCGCCGCTCGTACGACACCCCGCCGCCGGCTCTTGAGGACGGTTCGGAGTTCTCGCAGTCCGGGGACGCCCGCTACGCGACGATCCCGCCGGAGCTGCGCCCGCGCACCGAGTGCCTGAAGGACGTCGTCGTCCGCATGCTGCCGTACTGGTACGACGGCATCGTCCCGGACCTGCTGGCCGGCCGCACCGTCCTGGTGGCCGCGCACGGCAACTCGCTGCGCGCCCTGGTCAAGCACCTGGACGGCATCTCCGACGCCGACATCGCGGGCCTGAACATCCCGACCGGCATCCCGCTCGCCTACGAGCTGGACGCCGACTTCAAGCCCCTCACCCCGGGCGGCACCTACCTCGACCCGGCCGCCGCCGCGGCCGCCATCGAGGCCGTCAAGAACCAGGGCAAGAAGAAGTAAGAAAAGCGCGCGGGAACGCGGAAGGGCCCCGGCCGAGGGAATCGGACGGGGCCCCTTCGCGTGCGTCGGGCAGGGCGCGGGCCGTCAGCCGCCGCACTGGCAGGGGGCGCCGGACTGGCAGCCGCAGCCGCAGCCCGAGCCGCAGCCGCAGGCCGCGAGCAGCGGGAGTCGCAGGGGCTCCGGCCGGGGCGGCTGCTCCTGCTCCGGGGTGATGGGGACGGGGGAATCGGTCATGGTTCCTCCTCGCAGGCGGCGTACGGGACTTCGCACGACGGACCGCCTTCGCCCCATTCATGCCCACCCGCGCCGGCGCGTCAACGGCGCACTGGGGCAAGGATCCGCGGAATACGGGCCGGCGGAACGCGGGTGGACGCGGGTGAACCCGGGTGGCAGCCGGGAGGGGGGAAGAGAGCGTCAGACGCCCTCGACCGGCGTCGGCGGCTGGAGCTCGTCCGCGTGCTCGCCCGTCACCAGGTAGACCACGCGCTTGGCCACGGACACCGCGTGGTCCGCGAAGCGCTCGTAGTAGCGGCCCAGCAGGGTCACGTCCACCGCGGTCTCGATGCCGTGCTTCCAGCGGTCGTCCATCAGGTGCTGGAACAGCGTGCGGTGCAGCTGGTCCATCTCGTCGTCGTCCTGCTCCAGTTGGAGCGCCAGGTCGACGTCCTTGGTGATGATCACCTCGGCCGCCTTCGCCATCAGGCGCTGCGCCAGCTGCCCCATCTCCAGCATGGTCGCGTGCAGGTCCCGCGGTACCGCCGTCGCCGGGAAGCGCAGCCGGGCGAGCTTCGCCACGTGCTGGGCCAGGTCGCCGCTGCGCTCCAGGTCGGCGCTCATCCGCAGGGAGGTCACGACGATGCGCAGGTCGGTGGCGACCGGCTGCTGGCGGGCGAGCAGCGCGATGGCGCGGGCCTCCAGGTCGTGCTGGAGGTCGTCGACCTTCTGGTCGGCGGCGATGACGCTCTCGGCGAGCTTCAGGTCGGCGTCGAGCATGGACGTCGTGGCCCGCCCGATCGCGGAGCCGACCAGCCGGGCCATCTCGACCAGGCTTTCTCCGATCGAGTCCAGTTCCTCGTGGTACGCGTCCCGCATGATGTCCCTCTCTTGCCTTCTCTTGCCCTACTCGCCAACTGCCCGGAGCGCCTGCTGCCCAGGGGGCCGGGGCGGCCTCTTGCCCCACGGTGACACGGTGAGCCGCAAACGCGTCCGACTCCGTCATCCCAAGTGAATCAACCCCGTCGTCACGGTGAACTCTGGGCGACGACTGTTCGAGGTGCCACCCGAACGGCTGTGGAAGTGTCGTCGTGCCTGCTTAACCTGGGTGCATGGACGTGAACGCGGCGGTCGCCGCAGCTGCAGCGATTGCCGGTCTCTGTACCGGTGTGATCGCCATGTTGGCGTTCCGCTGGAGCGAGCGCGACCAGGCCCGCCCCACCCGGAGCTCCATGCGCCCCGACATCAATGCGGTGCTCCCGCCCGGCGTGGACACCGTCCTGTCCGTCCTGCGCTCCTCCGCCGTCGTACTGGACGAGGGCGACGCGGTGGTCAAGGCCAGCTCGGCGGCGTACGCCCTCGGCCTGGTCCGCGGCGGCAAGCTGGCCGTGGAGCCCATGCTGCACATGGCCCGCGACACCCGGCGCGACGGGGAGATACGCCAGGTCGAGCTGGACCTGCCCCGGCGCGGCACCGGCCGCGGCGAGGCCCTGGCGGTCTCGGCGCGGGTCGCCCCCCTCGGCTCCCGCCTCGTGCTCCTCCTGGTCGAGGACCTGACCGAGGCCCGCCGCATCGAGGCCGTACGGCGCGACTTCGTGGCCAATGTGTCGCACGAGCTGAAGACCCCGGTGGGAGCGATCTCGCTGCTCTCCGAGGCCGTCATGGACGCGTCGGACGACCCGGAGGCCGTCACCCGGTTCGCGGGCCGCATGCAGATCGAGTCGACCCGGCTGATCAACCTCGTCCAGGAGCTCATCGACCTCTCCCGGGTCCAGAACGACAACCCGCTGGAGGACGCGGAGCCCGTGCGCGTGGACACGCTGGTGGCCGAGGCCATCGACCGCTGCCGCCACACGGCGTCCTCCAAGCAGATCACCATGGCCGCGGGAGGCACCGCCGACCTGCGCGTCTGGGGCAATCGCGGACAGCTCGCGGCCGCCCTCGGAAACCTGGTCGAGAACGCCGTCAACTACAGTCCGGCCCGCACCCGCGTCGGCATAGCCGGGCGCAGGGTGGCGGCACCTGGGGGAGACTTGATCGAGATAGCCGTGACCGACCAGGGCATCGGCATCCCGGAGAAGGACCGCGAGCGCATCTTCGAGCGCTTCTACCGCGTGGATCCGGCCCGCTCCCGTGCCACGGGAGGCACGGGCCTCGGCCTCGCGATCGTGAAGCACGTGGCGGCCTCACACGGCGGGGAGGTGTCGGTCTGGAGTTCGGAGGGCCAGGGTTCCACCTTCACCCTGCGACTTCCCGAAGCGGCCGCGCCGGCCCCGGCGCGGGCCCCTGCCCCCACCCGACCCCTCACTGAGTCAGAACCAGCCACCCCTGCCCCGGAGGTCCTTCCGTGACCCGAGTGCTCGTCGTCGAGGATGAGGAATCCTTCAGCGACGCCCTGTCCTACATGCTCCGCAAGGAGGGCTTCGAGGTCGCGATCGCCGCGACCGGGCCCGACGGGCTCGACGAGTTCGAGCGCAATGGCGCCGACCTCGTCCTTCTCGACCTGATGCTGCCCGGTCTGCCCGGCACCGAGGTCTGTCGGCAGCTGCGCGGCCGTTCCAACGTCCCCGTCATCATGGTGACCGCCAAGGACAGCGAGATCGACAAGGTCGTCGGGCTGGAGATAGGGGCCGACGACTACGTGACGAAGCCCTTCTCCTCGCGGGAGCTCGTGGCCCGCATCCGCGCGGTCCTGCGCCGCCGCGGGGAGCCCGAGGAGGTCACTCCGGCGGCGCTGGAGGCGGGGCCCGTACGGATGGACGTCGACCGGCACGTGGTGACGGTCGACGGCGGCAAGGTGGACCTGCCGCTCAAGGAGTTCGACCTGCTGGAGATGCTGCTGCGCAACGCGGGCCGCGTGCTGACCCGTATGCAGCTGATCGACCGGGTCTGGGGCGCCGACTACGTGGGCGACACCAAGACCCTCGACGTCCACGTCAAGCGCCTGCGCGCCAAGATCGAGCCCGACCCGGGCGCGCCGCGCTACCTGGTCACGGTGCGCGGCCTGGGCTACAAGTTCGAGCCCTAAGCCCCCACGCTTCCCAGCGGCGCGCCGTGACGGCGCGCCCGGCGGTGCCTCCCGTCGTACGCCGGCCGCGCGCTCAGCGGTACGAGAGAAGAGCCCCCGGCCGCATCAGCGGCCGGGGGCCCTTCCCGTACGTACGGTCCTACGCGGCTTCGGGTCTCAGTGGCCCGCGCCGTGCGAGGCGGCGTCCGACGGGGAACCGGAGGCCTTGCCCGCGGCAGCCCCGGCCGGGCTGCCGGACGGCGAACCGGAGGCGGCACCCGAGGGCGAACCGGACACCGGACCCGCGGGGGAGCCGGACGGGCTGCCCGAGGGGCTGCCCGAAGCGGCGGGGCCGGCGGCCGGGGCCGCGGTCGGACCGTAGCCCGCGTAGATGCCCGAGGCCGGGACCACGAAGGCCTCCAGCGCGACGTCGCCCGTGCGGCTGAGCTGGAAGACGACCTCCTGCACGTTGCCGTCCTGGACGGCCTCGCGGCCGCCCTCGACCACGGCGGAGGCATTGCCCTTGCCGCCGAGCACCAGGGAGCCGCCGGCCGGGACGGTGACCTTGCCCGCGCCCTCCGCGCCCTTCACGACGACCTTGGACTTGACACCCGGGAGGGTGATGCCGTCGAGGGTCTGCGGCTGGGAGCCGGCGTTGAAGAGCGTCGCCGAGACGGCGGCCGGGCCCTGCTTGTCCTTCTCGGCCGGGGTGATCACGACCGCGTTCTGGATCTTGATCTCGCCCTTGGTGACGGCGGCGTTGTCCGGCTGGATCCGGAGGGTTTCCGCGTCGTTGCCCGCACCGCACGCGGAGAGCGCGGCGATCGAGAACACGACGGCGGTGGCGGCGAGGGCGCCGCGTCGAAGGCTGCGGCTCACGGCGGCGGCAACTCCTTGGACGAACGGAAGGGGAGGGTGGGCGCTCGGAACGGCGAGGTGAAGCCGTCCTAAGGGTGTGTCAGCGGGCTTAGGTTACCGAGCCGCCGCCCCGCCCCCGCACCCGACCCTCCGCAGGGCGCCGCCACCCTGTGACCGGTGCGCGCGGAACCGGTGCGCGCCGCGGTCCGGCCTCCCGCACCACGGTCCCGCCTCCCGCGCCGCGCCGAAGGGACCGCCGGGCCGGCGGCCCCGCCCGCTCGTTCCCGCTCACCCATTCCGCTCGCCGATCACCTGCCACCCGGGCCGCTCACGTGTGACCCGTGCCCTGCCGCCCCCGTGACGCGCATGCCGATCATGTGCCATCCGCATATAACGCGCGCTCCTCCAGTGATCAATTTCCGGATTCCTCCGGGCGCCGCTTGCCGATCAATTCCGGATTGGGCCGGAACGGGCCCGTCCGGGTGCTCGCCAGTCGAACGGAGTAGTTCGGTTTCCCGACTTCGAAACCGGCAAAACGGGACGTACGTCACTGCGATCGGGGTGTCGGACGGGTGTAGCGTGGCCCTTTCGCCCGGTCCGCACAGCGCCCCCGACCTGCGAATACCCTCTTCCAGAAGCTCTCCGCAGCACGTTCCTGTTGGTGTTGTCAAGCCCCGAGATGGGCCCTGACCTGCGAAAACGCCATTCATAACAGTCAGTTCTCGTGTTACCCTGGATAGCCACGGAAGGGGTACCTGTCACATGACGTTCAAGGTTGGCGACACCGTGGTCTATCCCCATCACGGGGCCGCGCTGATCGAGGCCATTGAGACTCGTCAGATCAAAGGCGTGGACAAGACCTACTTGGTGCTCAAGGTCGCCCAGGGCGACCTGACGGTTCGTGTGCCTGCGGACAATGCGGAGTTCGTCGGCGTTCGCGACGTAGTCGGCCAGGACGGGCTGGACCGGGTCTTCGAGGTGCTCCGCGCACCGTATGCAGAAGAGCCGACGAACTGGTCCCGGCGCTACAAGGCAAATCTGGAGAAGCTCGCTTCTGGCGATGTCATCAAGGTCGCCGAAGTCGTGCGTGACCTGTGGCGTCGTGAGCGTGAGCGTGGGCTTTCCGCGGGTGAGAAGCGCATGCTCGCGAAGGCGCGCCAGATTCTGGTGAGCGAGCTCGCGCTCGCTGAAAACACGAACGAGGACAAGGCCGAGGCCCTCCTCGACGAGGTTCTCGCGTCCTGACGCAGCGAACCTTCACAGTTGTGCCGCGGTGCCCGATGACACGCCCTCTCCTCCACGGGAGGGCGGTTGCCGGGCGCTGCGGCATGTCTGTACCCATGCCCTGTACTGCCTTCTCTACACCCGCGCCTTCTGTACGCCCGTGCGTTTCGTACCCATCACCTCACTGGCGTGCCGGGTCCGGGCGGCCGGCTCGACCGGTCGTCACGGCAGGGGCGAGGACGTCGTACCCGGCACCCTTCAGGCCATACCCATGTCGGCCGAAGCCACAAACCTGGCTGCGCAACCCGGAGCTTGACGATGTCTGACCAATCGCGCCCCGAGGGCGTCCCGCGCCCCCACCACACCGCCGCGGTCATCCCGGCCGCCGGCCGCGGGGTCCGTCTCGGCCCCGGCGCCCCCAAGGCACTGCGGTCCATCGGCGGCACGCCGATGCTGATCCACGCCGTCCGCGCGATGGCCCGCTCCCGCGCGGTCGGCCTCGTGGTCGTCGTCGCACCGCCCGAGGGCGCCGCCGAGGTACGCCACCTCCTGGACGAGCACGCGCTGCCCGACCGCACCGACATCATGGTCGTCCCGGGCGGGCAGACCCGCCAGGAGTCCGTACGCGCCGGTCTCGACGCGCTCCCCCCACACATCACCTCCGTACTCGTCCACGACGCGGCCCGCCCCCTGGTCCCCGTCGACACGGTGGACTCCGTCGTGGAGGCCGTCCGTGACGGATCACCCGCCGTGGTGCCCGCGATGCCGCTGGCCGACACCGTCAAGGAGGTCGAGCCACGCAGCCCCGGCGAGCCGGAACCGGTAGTCGCCACTCCGGACCGGGCCCGGCTGCGCGCCGTCCAGACACCGCAGGGATTCGACCTCGCCACCCTCCTGCGCGCGCACGAGGAGATCGCCGTCAACGGCGAGGGCGCCACCGACGATGCCGGAATGGTGGAACGGCTCGGGGTCACAGTCGTAGTGGTCCCCGGCCACGAAGAGGCCTTCAAGGTCACCCGCCCGCTCGACCTGGTCCTCGCCGAGGCCGTACTCGCCCGCAGGAGGGCCACCGATGCCTACTGAGCCGTCCGGTTCCGCGGAAGCCGGCCGCATCGCGCTCGCGCCGCCGCCCCTCCTCCCGCTCGTCGGCATCGGCACCGACGTGCACGCCTTCGAGGCGGGCCGCGAGCTGTGGTGCGCCGGCCTGCTGTGGGAGGGCGAGGACGGTCTCGCCGGACACTCCGACGGCGACGTCGCCGCCCATGCCGCCTGCGACGCCCTCTTCTCCGCCGCCGGCGTCGGCGACCTCGGCGCGCACTTCGGCACCTCCCGCCCCGAGTGGTCCGGCGCCGCCGGCGTCACCCTCCTGGCGGAGGCCGCCCGTATCGTCCGGGCCGAGGGCTTCGAGATCGGCAACATCGCCATCCAGGTGATCGGCGTACGCCCGAAGATCGGCAAACGGCGCGAAGAGGCGCAGAAGGCGCTCGCCGCCGCCGCGGGCGCTCCCGTCTCCGTCTCCGGCACCACCACCGACGGCCTGGGCCTCACCGGCCGCGCCGAAGGCCTCGCCGCCATCGCCACCGCGCTGGTGTACCGGAGCACGCCGATGGACCCGGGTACGGCGATGGACCGGGGCGCCCCGACGGACCCGGGTACACCGCCACATACGGCCTGACCGCGACGTAGCGGCGACCTCGCTTCGGCAACAAACCGCCCCCGCGTCCCGAAAGGGTCGCGGGGCACTGCTACGGGCGCACTACCCTGGATGCCGTGACTCTTCGCCTGTACGACACCAGCGCCCGGCAGATCCGTGATTTCACCCCGCTCACCGCGGGCTGCGTCTCGATCTACCTCTGCGGCGCCACCGTGCAGGCCGCCCCGCACATCGGGCACATCCGGTCGGGCCTGAACTTCGACATCATGCGCCGCTGGTTCGAGTACCGGGGCTACGACGTCACCTTCATCCGCAACGTCACGGACATCGACGACAAGATCATCGCGAAGTCCGGCGAGCAGGGCCGCCCGTGGTGGTCCATCGGTTACGAGAACGAGCGCGCCTTCAACGACGGCTACGCCGCCCTCGGCTGCCTCCCGCCCACCTACGAGCCCCGCGCCACCGGCCACATCACCGAGATGGTCGAGATGATGCGCGGCCTCATCGAGCGCGGCCACGCCTACGAGGCCGACGGCAGCGTCTACTTCGACGTGCGCTCGTACCCCGGCTACCTCAAGCTCTCCAACCAGGAGCTGGACAACCTCCAGCAGCCCGCCGAGTCGGGCATCACCGGCAAGCGCGACCCCCGCGACTTCGCCCTGTGGAAGGCCTCCAAGCCCGGCGAGCCGGACTGGGAGAGCCCGTGGGGCCGCGGCCGGCCCGGCTGGCACCTCGAATGCTCCGCCATGGCGCACAAGTACCTCGGCGAGGCCTTCGACATCCATGGCGGCGGACTCGACCTGATCTTCCCGCACCACGAGAACGAGATCGCCCAGGCCAAGGCCTTCGGCGACGCCTTCGCGTCGTTCTGGGTCCACAACGCGTGGGTCACCATGTCCGGCGAGAAGATGTCCAAGTCGCTCGGCAATTCGGTGCTCGTCTCCGAGATGGTCAAGCGGTGGCGTCCGATCGTCCTGCGCTACTACCTCGGCACCCCGCACTACCGGTCGATGATCGAGTACAGCGAGGAGGCCCTGCGCGAGGCGGAGTCCGCCTTCGCGCGGATCGAGGGCTTCGTGCAGCGCGTCACCGAGAAGGCGGGCAAGCCCGTCCCCGCCGCCGGCGAGGTCCCGCCGGCCTTCGCCGCGGCCATGGACGACGACCTGGGCGTCCCGCAGGCGCTCGCCATCGTCCACACGACGGTCCGGCAGGGCAACAGCGCGCTGGCCGCCGACGACAAGGACGCCGCCATCGCATCCCTGGCCGAGGTACGCGCCATGCTGGGCGTCCTCGGCCTGGACCCGCTCGATCCGCACTGGGCCGGTGAAGCGGACCGGGGCGAGGACCTGCACGGCGCCGTCGACACGCTCGTACGCCTGGTGCTGGAGCAGCGCGAATCCGCGCGGGCCCGCAAGGACTGGGCGACCGCCGACGCCATCCGAGACCAGCTCCAGCAGTCCGGGCTGGTCATCGAGGACAGCCCGACGGGCCCGCGCTGGACGCTCGGCCCCCGCTGAGCCCGGCGGCCGAGGCCGGTGGAACGCCCCGGCCAGGGTGAGCACGGTGTGCTGCCCGGCGCTCCGGGCGGCACACTCTTCATACGTACATACCGCAGCATCAACGAAAACAGGTAGAAGTCATGGCCGGGAACAGCCAGCGCAGGAACCGTCGCACGTCCAACAAGAAGGGCGCGACGGTCGGCAGCGGTGGCCAGCGGCGCAAGGGCCTGGAGGGCAAGGGCCCCACGCCGCCCGCGTCCGAGCGCAAGGGGCACAAGAAGAACCGCATCACGAACGCCATGGCCAAGCAGGCGGCCAAGCGGCGCCCGGCCCCGCGCCGCGGCGGCCCCAAGGGCACCAGCGAGATGGTCGTCGGCCGCAACCCGGTCTTCGAGGCGCTGCGCGACGGGGTTCCGGCCACCACGCTCTACGTCCAGCAGTTCATCGACAACGACGAGCGCGTGCGCGAGGCCCTCCAGCTCGCGGCCGAGCGCGGCAACATCAACCTGATGGAAGCCCCGCGCCCCGAGCTCGACCGGATGACCAACGGGCTCAACCACCAGGGCATGGTCCTCCAGGTCCCGCCGTACGAGTACGCGCACCCGGAGGAGCTCACCGCCGCCGCGTACGACGAGGGCGACGACCCGCTGATCGTCGCCCTGGACGGGGTCACCGACCCGCGCAACCTGGGCGCGATCGTCCGCTCCGTCTCCGCCTTCGGCGGCCACGGCGTGGTCATCCCCGAGCGCCGCGCCGCCGGCATGACCGCCGGCGCCTGGAAGACCTCGGCCGGCACCGCCGCCCGCACCCCGGTCTCCCGCGTGACGAACCTGACCCGCGCCCTGCAGGAGTACAAGAAGGCGGGCATCACCATCGTCGGCCTCGCCGCCGAGGGCACGCACACGGTCAACGACCTGGACGCGCTCGGCGGCCCGGTGGTCATCGTCGTCGGCTCCGAGGGCAAGGGCCTCGGCCGCCTCGTCGGCGAGAACTGCGACTACCTCGTCCGCATCCCCATGCCGGGCGGCGCGGAGTCCCTCAACGCCGGTGTCGCCGCGGGCGTCGTGCTCTACGAGGCCGCCCGCCGGCGTGCCGAGCGCGGGCGCGCCTGATCCACTTGGCTCACGGAAAGTGACCCGTGAGCGTGTCACCCCGCCCGTTGTGGGCGGGGTGGCTTGATCTTGACGGGTCTCGGACAGATCCCTGATGTCAAGGCAGTGTCCTATCCACTGGTCACTCGGTTAGATGAGTGTGGACACCAGAACGTCAGGGTTCGACGACCAGCCCGCGCTGAGCATGGTCAAGGTGCCGTGCGATCCCGCACAGGTCATCGTCAACCACGCCAGCTTCCGCGTGCGGCTCGCACCGAGCCCGAGCGCGCGTTCCAAGCCCGCGAACGCCCCCGGCAGGGCGCCCGTCCTCGGTGGCGCCGCGGTCGCCGCCGGAGCGGCGCGCCGCCGGGCCCCCGTCGTCTGGAGCGGAAAGGGGGACTCCAGCGACGCGTCGGCCATGGGCGGACTGCTCCAGGCCGTACGCGAATCGGGGCGCGGCCACGACGAGTACGACGGCGGGGCCACCCAGGTCATCCCGCGCCTCGACCTGGCCCATGACCTCGCGGACGACTCCCTCGCCACGCCGACCGTCATCGGCCAGCGCACCTACGGGGACCCGGACGAGACGCGCCCCCTGGCCGCCGTACGGGACCTGCCCCAGGGCGCTCCCCGCCCGGGCGGGCCGGGCGACTCCGAGGACTCCCGGCGCGGCGGCTCCGACGCGCGGGGGCAGGCCTCGTACTACCCCGGCCGCCGCATGAACCTCGGCGTCGTGCTGCTCCCGCTGCGCGTCTTCCTCGGCTTCATCTCCATCTACGCCGGCATGGGCAAACTGTGCGACCCCGTCTACTTCGACGGCGGCGAGCGCGGCTCCATGGTCACCTGGCTGCACACACTGCATCCGTGGGCGCTCGCCGAGCCCCTGCGCGACTTCGCGCTGGCGCACCCGGTCGGCGCGGGGCTCAGCGTGGCCTTCCTCCAGGTCATCGTGGGCGTGCTGACGGTCTTCGGCCTGTGGCAGCGGTTCGCCGCATCCTTCGGGGCCCTGCTGTCCGCCGCGCTGCTGATGACGGTCAGCTGGAAGACGGTCCCCGCGTACGACGCGCCCGACATCATCTACCTCGCCGCCTGGAGCCCGCTGATCATCGCGGGCGCGCCGGTCTACTCCCTCGACGGGCGCCTCGCCGGCGAGGCCTGGCGCACCCTCGGCCCGCGCTCCGAGATCTGGCGGCTGCGGCGGCGCGTACTGCGCCGCGGGGCCTTGATGGCCTCCGTCGTCTGCGGACTCACCCTGCTCATCGGCTCGCTCCTCGGCGGAGCCGTCCGCTCCACCACCGTGGTCACCGTGCCCGGCCCCGGCCGGGCGCCCAGCAACTACCTGCCGGGGCAGCCGCTTCCGCAGACGCCGGCCCGGCAGCAGCCCGCGCCGCAGCCGTCCAGGACGGCGCCGCAGCCCTCCGCCTCTCCCTCCGAACCGGCTCCGAAGTCCGGGCGCGGGCCGACGGCCGGACCCGCGCCGCGGGAGACCGCCGGGACCTCGGGGCCGCCGAGCGCGTCGCGCACCGCCGGTACGCAGACGCCGCGCAGCACGCCCCGGCAGTCGGCCACGCAGCGGCCGCCGAGCTCCAGCACGGGCAGCGGCTCGGGCGGCGGCGGGGGCTCCACCCCGACGAAGCAGCCGGGCCTGGTCGGAGGCCTCCTCGGCTGAGGCGGGCGGACCGGCTGGACGGACGGCGGGGCCCGGCGCGTACGAACGCGCCGGGCCCCGCCGCGTGTGAGCGCGCGGCCTCTGCGCGTACGAACGGGCCGGGCCCCGCCGGGTGGCCTCAGGGGCCTGTCTGCGCCCCCAGCTCCCTTGCGGCCTCGATGAGGTCCTTCGCCGTGTCGATCGCCCGCCAGTAGGCGCCCTGCGGCAACGGGAAGCCCGCCAGGCGGCGTTCGCGGGCCAGGCGCGGGAAGGTCGTCCGTTCGTGGTCGCCCAAGTCGGGCAGGAGCGCCGCGAATTCGGGCTCGAAGACATACACGCCGGCGTTGATCGGATAAGGCGACGGCGGTGCCTCGATGAAGTCCAGTACCTGCCCGTACTCGTTGGTCTCCACCACCCCCCACGGAATCCGCGGCCGGGCCAGCGCCAGGGTCGCCACCGCCCCGCGCTCGGTGTGGAAGACGGCCATGTCGCGCAGTGAGAAGCGGGTCCAGACGTCGCCGTTGGTGGCGTACCAGGCCTCATCGGGATGGGGGAGGTGGCGGGCGGCGTACTTGAGGCCTCCGCCGCGGCCCAGCGGCTCCTCCTCGACCACGGTGGTCACCCGCAGCGGCAACGAGGCCTGGGCGAGCCACTCCTGGAGCACCCCGGCGAGATGCCCGCAGGAGACCACGGCGTCGGTCACCCCCTCGGAGGCCAGCCAGGCCAGCTGGTGCCCGATGATAGGCAGCCCCGTCCCCGGGATCTCGACCAGCGGCTTCGGGCGGTCGTCCGTGTACGGCCGCAGCCGCGAACCCTGGCCGCCCGCCAGGACGACGGCCTGGGTGGGGCTGGTGGCGGGGAAAGCGGCTGCGGAAGGAGCGGATCGGGGTGCGGGGCGTACGGAGGATGCGGGACGTGCCGGGGATGCGGGGTGTACGGGGTCAGCGTCGCTCATGGCGGCCAGAGTAGGGAGGACCCGTCTCCGGCGGCGGGGAGCGACTCGGCCGTGTCAGCCCATGGAGGCGACGCCGGCCGCGTACGAGGTGTCGCAGACGGGACGGGCGAAGGACTGGGCCTTCGTCGGACCGTAGACGTCGACTGCGGCCCGGCCCAGCGCCCGCGCGATCCCCACGCAGTGCTCGGCGAGCGACGGCCGCCGGTCCACCTCCTGCTGGAGGCGGGTCAGGACATCACCCGGCGTCTGCCCCTGCTGCAACTCGCTGAGCAGCTTGTCACGCAGCAGCTCGTGCGCGGCGCGAGGCTTCGCGGGAACGGAGACGTCCTCGGCGGAGGCGGTCAGGATCTGGGAGGGGGAGTTGTCCGCCCAGGGGACCATGGTGACCGCCAGCGTCCCGGACAGGACCAGGACGACGGGCAGGACCAGGGCGAGGGAACGGCCGATTCGGCGGGCAGTATGGGTCACGAAGGCGAGCGTAGCGCTCGGTGAAGATCTGGCGACAATTAGTCACTCTGACGGGGGATGGTTCGACGTGGCTTTTCGAATCCCGGGTTGACGACCGGGGCCGAATGGCCCGTTCTGCCGGGGTAACGCCCGCGGAAGGGACGCCCCTTGACGGGACGTCCCTCCGGGCCGCGCGGGGGGTGCGCGGTCGTCGGGGCCGCGCTGGGTAGGCGCCTCGGTGTCAGCCGGAGAGCCGCTCGCCCGAGGAGGTCGAGAACACGTGGATCTCGTCGGCCCGCGGCACCACGTGCAGCGTCGAGCCCTTCTCCGGCACCTGGCGGCCGTTGACGCGGACCACGAGGTCCTGCGAGCCGTCGGCGGCGGAGGTGGAGCCGTAGACGTACCCGTCGGCGCCGAGCTCCTCCACGACGTTCACGACGACGGTCAGCCCGCCGGTGTCGGCGACGTCGAAGTGCTCGGGGCGGACGCCGACCGTGACGGTACGGTCGCCCGCGTCGGCGGCGGCGGACAGCGCCTCGCGCGAGACCGGCACGACGCTGTCGCCGAACTTCACGCCGCCGTCGGTGATCGGGACCTCGACCAGGTTCATGGCGGGCGAGCCGATGAAGCCGGCGACGAAGAGGTTCGCGGGGCGGTCGTACATGTTGCGCGGGGTGTCGACCTGCTGGAGCAGCCCGTCCTTCAGCACGGCCACGCGGTCGCCCATGGTCATGGCCTCGACCTGGTCGTGGGTGACGTAGACGGTGGTGATGCCCAGGTCCCGCTGGAGCGCGGCGATCTGGGTACGGGTCGACACGCGCAGCTTCGCGTCGAGGTTCGACAGCGGCTCGTCCATGAGGAACACCTGCGGCTTGCGCACGATGGCGCGCCCCATGGCGACGCGCTGGCGCTGGCCGCCGGAGAGCGCCTTCGGCTTGCGGTCGAGGTACTGGGTGAGGTCCAGCATCTTCGCCGCGTCCTCCACCTTCTTGCGGATGGTGGCCTTGTCCTCACCGGCGATCTTGAGCGCGAAGCCCATGTTGTCGGCGACGGACATGTGCGGGTAGAGCGCGTAGTTCTGGAACACCATCGCGATGTCCCGGTCCTTGGGCGGCAGGTGCGTGACATCGCGGTCACCGATGCGGATGGAACCGCCGTTGACGTCCTCCAGACCGGCGAGCATGCGCAGGGAGGTGGACTTGCCGCAGCCGGACGGGCCGACGAGGACGAGGAACTCGCCGTCCTCGATGTGCAGCTCCAGCTCGTCGACGGCGGGCGTGTCGCCGCCGGGGTACAGCCGGGTCGCCTTGTCGAAAGTGACAGAAGCCATGGTGATGGATCCCTTCTACCGGCAGGAACGTGCCGGACGATCCGAGTGGAAGGAAGAGCGGGTCTGGCCCGAGGGCCGGCCCACGGGTCTAGTCCACTGAGTGGACTTCCGCCCGACGCTACCCCGGCGCGCGCGCCCCTGTCAGTAGCGGGTGACGGATTTCTCCCCCGGGGGCCGGCCGTGGCCCGCCACTCCTTCGACCGAGCCCGGCTGCGGGAGCGGGCTGGACGCGGGGGCGAACGTGATGGCTGGAAGAATCGGGTGCTGTGTAGAGTGATGGCGGCTCCCCGCGCAGTGGTCCGCGCGAGCGCCGTGCCTCCTTAGCTCAGTCCGGCCAGAGCAACGCACTTGTAATGCGTAGGTCGTCGGTTCGAATCCGACAGGGGGCTCCATGCGAAGATCCCCGGCTCGGACTTGTCTGAGCCGGGGATCTTCGCGTTCAGCGCATCGTGCGCCGGGACGGGCCGGGCGGGGGTGGCGGGGTCAGGGGCGGGCGCCCGGGTCGTGCTGGCTCAGGGATGCCTTGACCGCGCGGGCGTACGGGCCCTCCCACCACGGGATCGTCTCCACCAGGACCGGCTTGGTGCCGGAGGCCAGGACGAGCGCCCGGCCGGGGGGCATCGCGCCCAGGTCTGACACCTTCAGGACGCGGTCGCGGCGTACGGACTCGTTCATGGTGCGGTTGCCGGACCAGCCGCCGGTCTCCGACTCACGGGTGGTGCTGAACTCGCGCAGTTCGTACTCGCCGGCCAGCTCGGACAGGTCGCCGAGGAAGCGGGTGTCGGAGACGCCGCCGCCGTAGACCCGTACGTTCGCGGCCGACCAGAGCTTCTCCATGCCGCGCTCGCCCCACACCTCGATGCCCTGGGCCCAGGACTGGAGGATGGTCATCAGGATGATGCCGCGCGAGCCGTAGTGCGAGTACAGGTCGGGCAGGGCGCGCCAGCGGCAGACGTTCGCGGCCTCGTCCAGGACGCCGACCAGCGGGCGCGAGAGCCGGCCGCCGCGCTGGGTGGTGGCGTACTCCTCGGCGGCCTCGACGACGGCCACGGTCAGGGCGGTCACCAGCGGGCCCGCCGAGTCGCTGCCCTCGCGGGAGAGCGAGTAGAGGGTGGAGTCGCTGCGGACGAACTCGCGCGGGTCGAACTCCGGACGGTCGTCGTCGGCGGAGGCCGGCGTCACCCACCGGTTGACCGCGGGGTTGATCAGGCAGGACGCCATCTGCTGGGCGACGCCGTAGATGCCGCTGCGCTGCTTGTCCGGGGCGGTGATCACGCCGGACACGGAGTCGGCCGCCATGAGGTGGCCCGCGCCGCGCAGGATGCGCTCCGGGGTGTCGTCCTTCGGGTTGGCCAGCCAGGTGTAGATCTGGGTGATGGAGGACTTGGCGGTGGCCGCCGCGAGCAGGAGGTTGGCGAGCAGGTCCTGTCCGGCCGGGTCGAAGAAGGCGTCCGTGGAGGCGTCGGCGTCCCGCGAGCCCGACGCGAAGTGGTCGGCCAGCTTGCGGGCCTTGGCGACGTCGGTCACGTACGACAGCGGGTTCCACCACCACGCGGGCGGCTCCTGCGCCACCTGCTGCGGGTCGAAGACCCAGACCTGACCGCGGGCTTGGCGCGGTCCGCGGGTCGCGTCGACGATGTCCCGCTTGTTGGAGGTGACGAGCACCGCGCCGGGCGCGTCGAGGATGGCGGGGATGGCGCGGCGGGTCGTCTTGCCGGTACGGGGGCCCCAGATGTCGACGTGCATGTCCTCGAAGGAGCCGAAGAGCGGCTGCCGGCCGCGCAGCGAACGGCCGATGAAGACGCCCGGCACGGTGCTGTCCACGCCGAGTCGCTCGGCGGTCGCGGCGGCGCCCTTCATGGTGAGCTTGCCGAGTTCCTCGCCCTTGGCGAGGTGGCGGGCCGCGCCGTCGACGTCGGGCTTGTTGCGCATCCGCTGGCGGATCCGGTAGACGGCGACCCCGGCCCCGGCGAGCAGCAGCGCCTCACCGGCCGCCATCGCGTTCGCCGCACCGCCCGGCCACGCGTAGTCACCCTTGACCAGCGCCACGGCGAAGGAGAGGGGGTTGCCCGGAGGCGCCGGCTGGTCCTCGAAGGACGCGCCGAGGCGCGCGGCGAGCCAGGCGCCGCCGAGGAGGGCCAGCACCGAGACGGCGAGCACGACGATCTCGATCGTCCAGTCGTCTTCGGCGCGGGGCTTCTTCTGCTGTTCGACGGTCATGTCAGGACTTTCCTTCCGAGGAGGCGGGCGCGGCGCGGAAGACGAAGAGGCCCTGCTCCTCCCGGACGACGCCGTATCCGTCGCTGGTGAACTCCGGGATGTCCTCGTACGGGGAGAGGGCCGCTCCGGTGAGGGCGTTGAACGCCTGCCGGCCGTCCTTCTCCGCGTACAGCACTCCGCCGGGCGACTGGGCCATCGGCCGCAGGCTCTTGTCGTCCTTCATGCGCCACAGTTCGCGACCGGTCTCGGTGTCCCAGGCCACCACCCCTTCGCCGAACTGGCTGACCGCGCTGCGTCCGTCCGGGGACACGGCGGTGCGGTCATCGTCCATCGTGATGTCGAGCATGACCTTGGGACCCTCGGTCAGACGCTTGCCGGTGGCCAGGTCGACGACGGTGATCACCGCCTCGTCCGAGGTGGACGCGTTCCACATCAGGATGCCCTTGCCGCCGCTGAGCGGGCGCAGCTGGGCGGTGGCATGCGTGCCCGGCCGGTTCGCCGCCGCGACCGCCGCGGGAGCGGTCATATCCCGCGTCGACCAGGCGGTCTTGCCGGTACGGCGGTCGGTGACGACGAGGTAGACGCCCTTGCCGTCGTAGTCGTCCTTGAACGCGGTGGCGTAGCCGAAGCCCGGACCGACCGGCTCCGGGGAGGTGCTGGCCTTGGCCACCGTGACGTCGGCGCCGCCTCCGATCGGGGCGTACGTGACCTTGCCGAACTCGGCGCGGAGCTGGAGGACGAGGCCGTCCACGACGGGCCGGCGCAGGGCTGCCTCGCCCTGGACGACGGAGCTGCCCAGCTTCTCGCCGGCCGGGCTGTACATCGTGTAGACGGCGGTGGACGCGTCCTGCCCGCCCGACGACGGCGACGACCCCGGTGAGCCCGCGGACCCGGGCGCAGCGGACGGCCCCGCCGGTACCGGCAGGGACCGGATCAGCAGCGCCGGGGAGCCGTCCTTCCAGCGGCCGACGGCCGAGGGACTGTCGTTCGACAGGGTGGCCGGCGCGGTGCCCGGTGCGGGGCCCGAACCGGACTGGCCCGGCCCGGGCAGCAGGCTCTCGAACTCCGCGCGCTGCTTGCCCGTCGCCGCGTCGAGGAGACGGGTGACGAACCGGCGGGTATCGGCATCGTCGCTCGCGCCGCGATGCGGTACCTCCTCCGTGAGCACCACGGCGTCACCGACCACGCAATGGGCCGCCCCGGTGGTGCCCGACTCCGTACTCTCCGCCGCGCCGGGGCAGTTCGGCCGGTTCTCCCCGCTCGTGTCGTGGGCCCACACGGGCTGCCCAGCAAGCCCCGGGACGGGCTTGCCCTCGTAGACCGGGCCCTTCGGGGAGGCGGAGGCGGAGGCCGTGGGCTCGGCCGGCTTCGGCGCTGACGCGGAACCGTCCTTGTCCTCGGGCCCGCATCCCGTGGCCAGCGTCAGGGCCAGTACGGCGCCGGTCGCGAACGAGAGCGCACTGCGCTTGTGCATCTTGAGTCGTGCTCCTCTTGTGCATGTCTCATGCATGTTTGTGGCCGCCGTCGCCCTCGCCCGCCTCGGTGCCCGGCGGGATCGGCACCCGGTACACGGCGGTGACCGGGTCCTGCACGTCCCAGGTGCTGAACTCGACGTTCTTGCCGACGCGGGGGGCGTGCAGGATCTTCTTGCCGGCCGGGTCCCAGATGACGCCCACGTGCTCGGAGCCCCTGCTGCTGGGGCGGAAGAAGATCAGATCGCCGGGCTGGGCCTTGCTGATGTCGATCTTGTAGGCGCGGAGCTTGTCCTCCTGCTCGTAGGTGGTCGCCCCGATGTTGATCTTGCCGCCGCTGGCCTGGTAGTACATCCACTGCGTATAGCTGGAGCAGTCGAAGGAGACCGGGCTGTCGCCCTGCAGCCGCGGCGCGCCCCACACGTACGGCTGGCCGATGCCGCGCTGCGCCCAGCGCAGCGCCGCCCGCACCACCGGGTCGTCGGCCGCCGGCAGTACGCCGGTCACGCCGGCGCCGTCCGGGGGAACCGGGGCGCCCTTGCCGTTCTTGGCGCAGTTCGCGTACTCGGCGTCCTTGCCCGTGTTGCCGCCGCCGTCGCCGCTGGGAACGGTGCCGTAGTCCGGGTTGGCCGACACCTTGCCGCTCAGCCAGCCCTCCGGGTCGACCATGCCCGGACCGTTGTCCTGGCCGGGGACGAAGGGGTTGTCGACGCCCGGGACCCGTACCTCCCAGTGGAGGTGGGGACCGCTCGAATTGCCCGTGCTGCCGACCGTGCCGATCTGGTCGCCGCGCTTGACGGCGGCGCCCTGGGAGACCGAGACGGCGGTCTGGTGCGCGTACAGGGTGATGACGCCGTTCGCGTGCTCGATGTGCGTTTCGTTGCCGTACGAGCCGCCGCTGCTGACCTTCACCACCTTGCCGTCGGCGGGGGCGTAGATCGGGGTGCCGCTGGAGGCCCGCAGGTCGAGCCCGGTGTGGTAGCCGAGGCTCCAACTCGGGCCGTTCTGGTGGTACTTGGTGCCGACCTGGTAGGTGCCTTCCTTCAGCGGCCACTGCCAGTTCTTGCCGTCCGCGGGCTGTGGTGCGGCGGGCCTCAGCAGCGGACGGGAGAAGGCGACCGGCTGCACCCGGGGCGCCGCGCCCTGAGCCTGCACCTCTGCCTGCCCCTGAGCCTGCACCTGTGCCTGCCCCTGTCCCTGTGCCTGTGCCTGCCCCGTGTCGCCGCCGTACGGCGGGGTCGACCAGGAGCGGGGCGAGGACGTCTTGATGCTGAGCGCCTCGTCCGGCTGGGCGTCGTTGCCGACCGGCTCGGGGATGTCCGACTGCTGTCCGAGGGTGGGGAAGCCGGGGTTCTTCTCGACGGTCGCCTTCAGGTGCGCGTACCAGCCCTCGATCAGGCTCTTCTCACCGGTGAGGTTGCCGCGGTAGCGGGCCGCCTGCGTGAGGACCACCCGGGGGTAGACGGTGTTGTCCCGCTTCGAACCGGAGTAGTTCAGCAGGGCGTCCCAGGGCTTCGTCTCGGCCTTCTTCGCGTGCAGGAAGTTGGCGGCGGCGAACGCGGCGTCGTCGATGTTGTAGAGGTCCTTCTTGCCGTCGTTGTTGCCGTCGGCGCCGTAGTCGTGCCAGGCGTCGTTGCCGAACTGGAGCAGGCCCATGTAGCCCGCGCTGTTCTTGCCGCCGGGCGCGGCGGACGGGTCCTGGCCGTACTTGGTCTCCTGGTACATCTGCCCGGCGATCAGCGTCCAGTCGAGCCCCTCGTAACGGGCCGCGGCCCGCATCGCGGCCAGGATCATCCGCGGGGGTATCTCGTTGCGCGCCGTCTCGCTCGGCATGTAGACCTTGCCGGCGGGCATGATCGGGTTGGTGGCCGCCTTGTCGCCGGTGTTTCCCCCGCCCGCGTTCTCGGCGTAGTTACCGCAGGCCGCCTGCGCGGCGCCGCTGCCGAGGCCGCCCACCAGGGCGCTGATCATGATGACGGCGAGGAAGCCGATGCCGCCGATCGGCAGCAGGCCGCCGGCGCCGAGGATCAGCAGCCACTTGCCGCTGCTCTTCTTCTTGCCGCCGCCGTTGCCGTCACCCTGCCCTCCTGCCAACTGCGCCGCCATCTTGGCGGACTTCGCCACCTTGGCGGCCTTCGACGCGGCCGCCAGCACGGCGGGAGCCACCATCGAATATCACTCCCCCGTCTGGTCGGATGCGCCCACATTGCCCAGGCCCTGCAGGTCGAAGGCCGAGACCTTCCACTGCCCGCCGTCCTTGCGGGAGCTCACCAGCCAGGAGTTGGTCTCCGTACGGACCTGCTTGCCGTCCTCGGAACGGGTCGCCGACAGCGAGACCACGCTGGAAACCATCCGGCCGCTGCCACGGGCGAGGTCGTCGGCTATCAACGCGTCACGGACCACGGTCGCCTTGCCCACGGACGAGCAGCGGACGGCCTGGCAGGTGGCCCAGTCCTTGCCGCTGGGAAGGGCGGTCTGCTGCTTCATCTGCTCGCCGCCGACGGTCAGGGCCAGCAGGGGCTGCGCCCAGGCGGCGGCCTGGTCGGTGTGCTTGTAGGTGCTCAGGCCCGCCATGTACGCGGCCATCGCCCGGTGGGCCTCGGCCAGTTCCTCCGGCGTGACGATGGGCGGTACGGCGTCGGCGGACCCTGCCTGCTGGCTGCCGCCACCGCTGCTGCCTCCAACGCTGCCGCCACCGGTCGGGCCGGCGTCCTTGTCCTGTCCGGCTGTAGCGGCGGCCTTGCCGTCGGGCGAGTCGGCGGGGTCGTCGTCCCCGTTGAAAACGGTGAACACCACCAGGGCGCCGATCAGCAGCATGCCCATGGCCGTCAGGGCAAGTACCGCACTTCGCTTGTTCTCGTCGGGTGACTCCACCGTCCCGGGCCTCCCTCAGTCAGGTCGCCCGGACACGGTAGGGGGCGGGACAGCCGATGGCGCACGGCTTTTCCCCGTGAGGAAAGGGGAGGAAAGCGTGAGGAAATACCGGGTGAGCCGGCCGGCCGGAGTAACCCGCTCCGTGTCAGCCGGTCCGAGTCGTCCTGCTCACACGGAGGCCGCGGCGGGGTCGTACGGATCGACGGGCAGCGGCGGGAAGGGATAGGCGGTGTGCCCGCCCTTGGGCGAACAGGCGGCGAACGGACCCATGTCGGCGTCGAACAGCACCCGCAGATGCGGGTCGGCGTGGTGGAGCCACCAGGTGGACATGCCCAGCGCCGGGTCGTGCCGCAGATGCTCCCAGGCCAGCCAGAGCGCGGAGAGCCGGGCGCCCGCCTCGGGATGCTCCCACCAGCGCGGACACCAGGTGGCGGTCGAGCCGTTCACGCGCCGCCGCACCATCGGTGACAGGTATTCGGAGACGAAGACGAAGACGTCGGCGAAGTAGAACTCCACCTCTTCGTCGGATGCTTTTTGCTCGCTCTGCCGCTCGCTCTGCTGCTCACTCTGCTGATCGGGGGAGTCAAGGAGGGGGAACGCCTCACAGAGCTTGTCCCGGGCGTCGTCCCGCCGCCCGAGCTCTTTCAGCACCCAGTCGTGCAGTTCGGCCTCGGCCGCCTGCGCTGCCGCGGTGTCGCCCGCTTCGCGTGCGGCGACCACCCGCCGCTGCCAGTCGTCCAGTTGCCTTGCGCGGTGGTCCTCCTCATGGGCGGAACGGGCCCCGGCCAGGAAGAACGTGAGCTTCGTGCAGACGCCGTCCCAGGCTTTGGTGGTGGCGAAGAAGACGGCCTTCTGCGCCATGTTCTGGGCGATCCGCTCGTGGTCGCTGGTCAAGTGAGGTGCCTTTCGCACGGGGTCGGTCCGGTCAGCGCTCGACGCCGGAGTGCGCCGGCGCGGGGGAGGTGAATTGGGCGGCCGGGTTGAGGACGCCGTGCCCGGTGGGCCCGCGCGGGGCGGCGGGCCGGGCGACGGGGCGGGCGGCCATGCCGGGCAGGAAGGCGTTGGTGGTCTGCGGCGTCGTCTTCGCGGAGGCGCGGGCGGACAGCTCGTCATAGGTGTTGGCCGACGCCAGCTGCCACATCGCCGCCTCGTGTGCCATCCGCTGCTTCTCGGGTACGTCGACGGCGGCGAGCTTCTCGGCGAAGTCCTTCGGGGACTTCTCGGGGTCGTAGTCCTCCATGCGCAGCTGGCAGCGGATGGAGTCCTCGGCCATCAACGCATCGATCTGGGCGGGAATGTGCTCGTGCCGGGGCATCGGTGTCGCGAACTTGATGCCTTCCTTGCCGACCTTGGAATTCTTGAGGAGCTCCGGAATCTCGGTCTTGCCGAGTACCGAGCCCTCGGTGATGTCGGCGGCGAAGCCGATCACCAGGCCCTCGGTCGCCTCGGCATACCGTTCGGAAAGGGTGTCCCAGGCCTGGCCGTGGGTGGTCCGCAGCTTGGCTGGATCGAAGGCGAAGTGTTCGGTGAGGCCTTCCACCACATGGCGATTGTCGAGGAAGTACGAATTCAGCTGGTCGCCCACCGGAGTGTCCTCCAGCACCTGAAGGCCGCGCGACTCTCCGCAGGCCCGCGCCAGAAAGCGGTGGAGTACGGGCCTGTCCGCCCCCTCGGGCTGGGACTCGTAGGACCAGAACGCCCGGTGAATGCCCCGGTCCTCGTTGGTGACCGAGCCGTTCTCCGCAAGATCCTTGATGAACGCCAGTAGATCCGGCGGCCTTTCCGGTCCGTACTCCGACTGGAAATCCCTGTAAATCCTTCCCGCTACCTCTGCCCCGGCCTCCTGGTCGGTAGGAACCGCCGCGGCATACTCCGCCTCGAAGGCGAAAGCCGTGGCGATTTCCTCAGGGGTGGGAGGAGCGTCGGGTCTCAACGGTGCTTCCTCGACGCCTCAGGTGCGTTCACGCTCAGTCGGATCCGTGAGCTGCCCGGTGTATCGGCCGTCCAGGCTGCGAACGACACCGACTGGACCAGCACGATGCAGGGCTGGTCGGGGTGTTGCGCCGTCGGCTGCCAGACGGCCATGCGGTAGGGGGTACGGGTCTTGAGGCGGTAGGCCTGGCCCGGCCAGAACCCCTTTACCGGCGGTTCCGGGAAGTCCGGTGCGTCCCACGGGCCGTTCCAGACAGCCGACCCCAGTACGTCTTGGGCCGCCTTGAGGAACTGAGGCCACACCTCAGCCGCATGCGCGAGGAGACCGGCGTTCTCGGCTGCCTCGTGCGTCTCCAGGTGCCAAGCCCAGTGGGTGAGACTCTCGACCGGGTGCCAGTTGCCGTTGGCTTCGAAAGTCCACTCCCCGCCGGCGCGGGTGTGCACCACCAGGTTGCGCTCGACCGTCTGCGGTTCCCAGCCGTATCGCTCGCACCACTTGCGGAACTCCGGTGAACCGCCCTGCGGCGGGCCCGCCCATACGGAGGCCCAGTCGACTGCGCGCAGGCCTGCCAGTTCGGCGGCCAGATCCTGGGCCGTGCGGCCCGTCGTCTCCGTCAGCATCGTTCGCTCCTTGTTCGGTCGTCGCGTGCGCAGCGTGGCAGAGGAGTTGTCAGGACAGGATGATCCCGAGGATCAGCAGGCCGACCACCACCGCGCCCATGATGAAGCGGACCTTCGGGTCCTCCCGCTCCCACAGCTCGTGGACCACGGCCCAGCCCGTCATCCGGGCCGCGCGCCCGTCGTGGATGCTCGTGCTCTGGGCCGGGTCCTGGCCGCCCCGCGGCGCGTCCTCGTCCGGATCGGGCATCCCGGTCGTCCCCTGCTGGGCCTGGGCCACCATGACCAGCCCTTCCAGGAGTTCGGGCATCGTGTGCGGGTTGAGGGGGTAGGCGACGGTGCCGTTCGGGGTCCGCAGGCAGAGCTTCGACTGCCAGGGGTTGCCGGGCTCGTAGCCCTCGATCCAGGCGTCCTCGGCCTCGGTGACGGGGGCCGCGCCCTGGTCGGCCGGCGCCGGCGCGGGGGGCACGTTCTGCTGCGGGAGGGCGTACTGGTCGCTCAACTCTCGTCCTTCGCACGGTCGGGGTCAGCTCGGCGCCCGACGGCCGGGCACAACGCGTCATTCTGGCTGAGGGCTCGGCGTCGCGGCCCGCTGCGGGGTCACGGGACTCCCGCGCGAGGATTCCCGGCCCTTTCCCCGGCTTTCCTCACTCTTTCCCGGCCGGGAAAAGGGGAGAGGTGATGGGCGCTTCATTTGCCACACTGCCTGTCCGCACCTGGCTCACCAGGGGCCCGCCAACCGGTCGGCCGGCGCAGGGGGATCACACGCGTGGGAGAGACGGACTCGATGACGGACCACAACAGCTCTGCTGGCGGGGTCGGCGGGGGCCAGCCTTCCGGGCAGCGAGGGCAGTTCGGCCCCGCGGAGCACACCGACATGCAGCAGACGCAGGCGCATGGGCAGGCGCACGGCCAGCAGCCGCAGCAGCCGGCGCCCGGTCCGTACGGCTATCCGGGCGCGGCGGCGGCCCCGTCGCAGCAGGCCTCGGACGCCGCGCGCGCCCAGGTGGCCGCGGCCTGGATACGCGCCGCCCGACCCGGCAACGTACCCCCGGGCGAAGCCGCCGTGCCGGTGCTGCCGCCGCGCGTGAGCCAGTCGGCCGGTGCCTCGAAGAAGGACAAGCGGGAGCAGGCGAAGGCCGAACGCAAGGCCGCGTACGAGCAGAAGAAGGCCGAGCGCGAGGCGCGTAAGCAGGGGCGCGGAGGCGGCGCGGGCCAGGTCTCCGCACCCGTCCCCGCCCACTCGGCGCCCGCGGCCACCGCCCCCGCGCCCGCCCACTCGGCGCCCGCCCCCATGGTGACCGCGCCTACGACGACCGCGGCCGCACAGGCCAAGGCCCCCGCAGGCGCCGCCCCCGCCCCCGCCCCCGCAGGCACCGGCGCCGCTTTCGACGTGCCCCGCCCCGGCGGGCGGCTGCCCGCGCGGGGCCGGCGTACGCATGTGGCCGTCCGCGCCACGCTGCTCATCACCACGTGCGCCCTCGCGCTCGGCTCCTGCGGTGTCGCGGGCCTGGTCATCGGCCAGTCCTCCGCCGGGGTGCAGAGCGCCGCCCTGGCCGAGGAGGACGTGCGGCGCTACCGGCTGACCGAGTTCCCGACCCAGGCCGCGGCGACCTTCGCGGAGGAGTACGTGACGCTCTGCATGACGTACTCGCCGCAGAACGCGGACAAGCGCCGCGAGGCCCTGACCCGCTACACCTCGGCCGGCGTGGACCCCGACTGCGGCCTCAGCGGCCAGGGCAGCCAGGGCGTCCGCGAGGCCCAATGGGACGGGACCGTCGAGGAGCTCCCCGAGTTCGGGGCGAACGGCCGCTACCTGGGCATCCAGGTCAAGCTGTCGACCGGCCGGCTCACCAGCCTTTCCGTACCGGTGTACGTGAAGGACCTGGCCACCGGCTCCGGCCTGCGCATCGCGGGCAACGTCGGCGAGATGCCGCTGCCTTCGCGCGCCGTCGTGCCGCCGGTGAAGAAGGACGAGGAGATCGTCGACCAGCCCTTGTCCGACCAGCTCAAGGGGAAGGTCCTGCCCGGCTACTTCAAGGCCTGGGCCGCTTCCGACGCGACGGGGCTCACCCGCTTCACCACCACGGACGCGACCCAGGCGGCGACCACGGGTCTGGCCGGCGCGCTGGCCTCGCCCGAGGTCCAGGAGGTCGTGGCGCTCGCCCCGGCCGGCAGTGAGAGCGGTAAGCCCATCACCTACGGGCCGGGCCAGACGGTACTGGCGCGGGTGACGGTGGTCTGGGGCGGCGGCGCGCCTGCCGCCCCCGCGAAGGGCGCCCCCGCCCCCGCCCCCACCGTGAAGCGCTCCTACCGGGTGACGGTGGTGAACACCCCCCAGGGCTGGTTCATCAAGGACATCCGCGGTGGCGTCCTCGACCCGACGGGCGGAAACGCGGACGCCGGAGCGACCGGTCCCGCTGCCCCCGCCCCCGCCCCCGAGGAGAGCGCCCCGGCCGCCGGCGAAGGCGCCCCCGGCGCGGTCAAGACCCCCTGACCGCGACCCATCGACGTACACCTCCCACCCACCCAAGCGAAAGGAAGTGCCATGTACCTGGCAGCCACCCTCAACGGCATGTTCGGTGAGATCCAGAAGATCCTCCTGGGCATCGGCACCACCGTGGCGATCTGCGCCCTGCTCATCCTCGGCATCCGGATGCTGCTGTCGATGAAGCGCGGCGACGGCATGCGCGAGGCCTTCCAGGGCTTCGGCATGATCGCGCTCGCCGCTCTGATCATCGGCGGCGCGACCGGTCTCGCCGGTCTGCTCATCGACCTCGGCAGCCAGATCGGCAACGCCGGCGGCAAGAGCTGAACCTGAGCGCGGCCGTGACATCCGTCCGGCCGCCAGTCGTACGCCGCGGCCCGCAACCACGTCAGAGAGGAGGACTGCCTGATGGCACAGGACACATCGGATGCACCCGAGCCGATGGTCGCCTACGACCACACGGATCTGCTCAACCGGCCCAAGCGCATCTGGAACTGGGGCAACATCCCGCTTCCCGGCCTGCTGCTGCCCGCCCTGGGCGCGGCCTTCGGCTTCGGTGTCCTGTGGCTGGTGACGCTGCTCTCGCTCTCGGCCTTCCTGCCCTTCCTGGGCATATCCATGCTGACGTCGGTGCTCTACATCGGCCCGCCGGTCGGCATCTACTTCGTGTGGGGCCGGCCGCTGCCCTCCGCCCTCACCCTCAGCCAGCAGCTGGTGATCTGGGCCGACTTCTGGCTCCAGCCCAAGCGTCTGCACGGGCTGGCCGCTGACCGCGAACCAGGGGGGCTGCACTGGCAGGTCATCCTCTGGCAGCCGGGTTCGCAGCGGTGGCAGCGGCAGTACGACGAGGCCCTGGCGACGGCGTCCCGGCACGGTTCCTCGTACGCGGCGCACCAGCCCCCAGCGGGCGCCGTAACCACGCAGCACCAGGCCGCGGGCCCCGTAACCGCACGTCCCCTAACCGCACGCCCCGCAACCGCACCCGCACCCGCACACTCCGAGACCGCAGGATGACTCCTTCATGTACATGATGATCCTTCTGGGCGGGGCGGTCGCCTTCTTCCTGATCGCGATGATCATCGCCACCGTCGGCTCCAAGAAGAACAAGGGCGGCCAGGGCAACCAGGGCGGCAGCCGGGGTGGCGGTGGTACGCGGAACCCGGGCGGCTCCCGCAACCAGGGCGGCCAGTCCACGCGCCGCGAAGAGATGCGGCTGCCCTACCGCTACGCCGACGACATGATCTTCGTGCACGGCGAATCGGTGTGGACCGGGCTCGTGCTGCCCACGGCCATCGACGAGTACCTCAACGCCACCGAGCTCCAGGCGATGGCCGAGGGTCCCGCCCGGGGCCTGCTCAACCTCGCCCGCGGCGACCGCAACGTCGAATGCCACTACCGCAAGGTGTACCGGCCGATCACCGCCCTCGAATGGGCCGACCAGCTCAACACCCTGGCGTGGGACGCGACCGAGAACTACAAGGCGTACAACCTCCGCAAGGCGGAGTACCAGGAGCGCATCGGAGCGACGCGCGAGCGCAACATCCTCCTGGTCAAACTCGGATCGCTGAAGCGGGGGTCGAACGGCAGCGGAGTGCTGCCCGGCGGCGACGACCCGGTCGAGGAGCCGGGCCTGACCAGCGGCGTGCGCGCCGCCGCCGACAAGGCGGCCGCGGGCGCCACCGGCGTGCACGACGAGTACCTGTCGCCGGGCGTACTGGCCCAGTGGACGCAGGTCGCGCGGGAAGTCCACGAGAGCCTTGAGGGCCTGAACGGCACCCCGCTGGCCCGCGACGAGCTGGTGTGGCTGATCCGCAAGCCGCTCCACGGTGACCTTCCGGTGCCGCCCGAGCCGGTGCTCGGATCCCGCTCCTGGGGGCCGGACCAGTTCGACCTGGTGGTCGACTTCTCCGGTGAGAACCACAAGACGCACATCGTCCTGCACCAGTACGACGAGGTCACCGGCGAGCAGCACACCAGCTACACGACGACACTGGTGGCCGCCAGCTGGCCCACCGAGACCCGCTTCCGGCAGTCGACCGCCTGGGCGCGCTACGCGTCGCAGCACGTCGACTTCCCTGTCGAGATCGACATGCGGTTCACCCTGATCCCGTACCTGAAGTTCAAGGACCGGGCGAAGAAGATCAGCGGCAACCTCGTCGACGAGCTGAACGACATGGCGAACTCCGGCCGTTCCCCCGGTACGCAGCTCGCCAACCAGGTCACGCGCGCCCAGCACCTCCTCGACGACGTGGAGGAGCACAAGATGCCGGGGATGGAGGCGCAGATCCGCTTCACCATCTCCGCGCCCGACATCGCCGAACTGGAACGCCGGCGCCGCACCCTGGAGATGCAGTTCAAGCAGGATCTGAAGGTCACCCTGCTGCGGCCGACCCGCCAGCAGTGGCGGCTGCTCCAGTCGCAGCTGCCGGGCGACGCGCCCAAGCTGCCCATCGCCCCGTACCTGCGGCTGCAGGAGGTCGAGCAGCTCGGCGCCGGGCTGCCCACGGCGGGCACCGAGCTCGGTGACAACCCCGAGCACCGGTCGGGCAAGCAGCTCGGCTGGGTGGGCAACCTCGTCGGCTGGGCCGGCAAGATGCCCGTCCACTACTCCCTGCACGTCGGCCCGGCCCGCAACGACGGCGGTGGCGTCGCCATCGTCGGCGCGTCGGGAGGCGGCAAGTCCTCGCTGGCGCTGCAGAAGTTCTACGAGGAGTCGGAGTCGGGTGTGCGGTGCCTGGTCATCGACCCGAAGACCGACTTCGCCCAGCTCTGCTACTACCTGGCCTTCGGGTCCCAGGTGAACGACCCGGCCTTCCCGCACGACGCGGACGCGGGTCTGCTCGGCACCGAGCACAGCCGCTTCCAGCCGGTCAACCCGGAGTTCTGGGCGGAGACCGAGGTGGTCGACCTCCTCAAGGGCCAGGCCGGCGTGCTCGACCCGTGGGTCGTCGCCCGCGACGTCCCCTCGGGCCGGCTGCTCGCGGAGTCGATGCTCCGGGGTTTCCTCGGCGACGAGGACTACCAGCGCGTACGCCTGCCCGTCATCGAGGCGATGGCCACGGTCGTCGGCTGGTACAACTCCGCGATGCGGCAGGCCACCGAACAGGGCCTGACCGCCCGGGAGGCCGAGCTGAAGGTGCCGCGGCCGACGCTGTGGCAGGTCGTGGACGAGGTCGTACAGGCCTACGACCACGCGGTGGCCAGCGGCGACCGCGAGGCCGTCAAGGACCTCAAGCTCGCCCAGATGCTCCTCACCGAGCTGCGGACCCTGCCCTACGCGCGACTCGCCTTCGCCGAACGCCCGCAGACGCTCTCCGCGATGCGCAAGCGCCGTACGGTCATCACCCTGCGCGGCTTCCAGTCCCCGTCCTCCTCGGACCCGCGCAACTGGAACCCGGCCGAGCGCCTGGCCGCCACCGCGCTGATGGCGGTCGTGGAACTGGGCAGCCAGATGCTCGACGTCGGTTACGAGAAGAACCCGGTGACCGGGGAGATCGGCCTGCGGCCCAAGGCGCTCTTCGTGGACGAGGCGTACGTCGTCACCGCGACCGAGAGCGGCCGCGACCTGATGCGGCGCGCCCTCAAGCAGGGCCGCTCGTACATGGCGGTCACCGTACTGATCACTCAGCAGGCCATCGACCTCGTGCAGATCGAGGACTCCGAGGCCCGCAGCGGTGGCGCCAACCAGATCCACACCGTCTTCGCCTTCAAGCAGAAGTCCGCCCAGGAAGCGGCGCTCGTGGCACCGCTGCTCGGCCGCCCCGAGAACGACGTCAAGGTCATCTCGGCCCTGCAGGAGCTCCGTACCGGCGTCTGCCTTCAGCGCGACGTCGACAAGCGGGTCGGCACGGTCGCTGTGGACCTGGTCTTCAAGGAGATCCTCGCCGCCACGGACACCAACGGCACCACCCGCCCGGCCCGTCAGGGGATCGACCCGCCGCAGAGCGTGTGGGACTGGACGTTCATGCAGGAAGCCGGCGAAGCGGCGGAGACCGCGGCCGCGGCGGCAGCCACGTAATGCCGCTTTCGAGCGAGACCCGTCTTATTGAACGCCGTACCGAAGGAGACACCATGCGCCTGTCCAGGACCCTCACCGCCGGAGCCGCTCTCGTAGCGCTCGCTTCCCTGACCGGCTGCGGGGGCGGGGAGGGCCAGGTGGACGCGGGAATCGGCAGCCAGCCGACCGGGCCGAGCCTGCCGAAGGCGAAGGACGTTGCTTCGATGGAACGTTTCGTCAACCAGTACACCGTGTGCAAGGACCTGGAGACGGAAGCGACGGCGGGCGAGGCTGCCCGCACGGCCTTCGAAACCGTGCCCGAGGGAGCCGGCGCAGGCGTGAAGGAGCGGGCGTTCTGCGAAGCCGAGCGGGGCCAGCCGATCGTCCTGCTGACCGTCTCCGACATGAAGAAGTTCCTGCTTGGGCTCAAGGCTAAGGAGGAGGCGGGGAAGGACGGGGTCGCCCTGGTCGGGGCGGATTTCGCCGTCGTGCCCGACGACGGCGGCACAGTGGGCGCGCTGAAGTCCTCGGGACTGCTCGTCGCCTCGTGCAAGACCGACTTCAACAGCAAGATCCCGAGCGGGTACATCAAGCGTGAGGGCACCGTCCAGGGCTGCCTCATGACGGACTACTTCCCCGTGTAGCCCGCATCGCCGCCTCACCATTCGTCCGTTGCGGATATGCGCCGTAGCGACTGGCCGGGCAGCGGAAGCGGCCGCGACGTGATGCTGACCCGGCCCGAGACCGTCCATACGCCGTACCGAAGGAGACACCGTGCGCCTGTCCAGGACCCTCACCGCCGGAGCCGCTCTCGTAGCGCTCGCCTCTCTGACCGGCTGCGGGGGTGGCGGCGACGGCACGACCGACGATCTCGGCCTGCCGTCTGCCGGTGACATCGCCTCGATCGAGAAGTTCATCAATCAGCACGCCCAGTGCAAGAACCTGATGGGCGAGGACGAGGGAGAGGGCCTTCTGGAAGACGAGGCGAAGGACCCTGCCTGGGCCATCAAGGAGCGTGCCGTCTGTAAGGACGCCAGCAACCGGGTGATCACGCTGCTGGCGATTTCCGACATGGCGAAGTTCCAGGCCACGAACCGCAAGGCAGTGGCGAACAACAAGGACGCGGAAGTGCTGGTCGGAAAGAACTTCGCGGTCGTGCCGGTGGGCGACCACACCGTGAAAGCACTGATGGACGCCAAGATGCTCCTCCTGACCTGCAACCCGGACAACTACAAGATCCCGGGGGGTTACAAGCAGCACAAGGGGCTGGCCGAGGGCTGCGTCCTCACTGACTACATCCGCTCGTAGTCACCCACTCCCGCAATCCCTGTCGAGGAACTCCCGAAGGAAGCCGATGTCCGTGCGCCGTAGCGCCAAGTCACGTGGATCCACCGCAAAGGCCCCGTCTCCACTCGACCGGGTGCGGCGCGCCGGGCGTGCGGTGCGGGTCGGCGCCTTCTTGATGTTCGCTCTGCTCGCCCTGAGCATGGCCGTGCCCAACTCGGCGCAGGCCCTCAGCTTCTCCTGTCAGTTCACGGGCGACGACAACTACCAGATGGACAACCCCGGCCATATCGAATCGATCATGCCGGCCGTCAAGCAGTGGGAAGACAAACGCGGCAAGGACCTCAACGACACGACGGGCTTCTACGGAGGGCCCGCCGATATGCCCGAGCACGCCAGCAAATACACGATGTACGAGCTCACCGGCATGCGCGGCATGAACTGGTCCATGACCATGCGAGGCCTGGGAGACGCCTCTCAGGATCCAGGGTGGTGGGGGACGAACGCCAACGGCGCCGACAACTGCTCCATCATGAACTTCGTCAACAACGGCATAGCGGACACGGTGTTCGACATCACCAAGCTGCTGACCCGCACGGCCATCTCCATCAAGGAGTACGCCTCCAACCCCAGCCCCCTCAGCGGTCTGTACAAGGGGCGCAACAATGCCGTGGAGACGATCAAGAACAACGTCTTCATTCCCGCCGTCCCCGTCATGATCACCCTCACCGGAATCTGGGTGTTCGGCAAGTGGCGCAAGAACGAGATGCGCGAGGCATGGTCGGGCGTCGGGTGGGCCGCGCTGACCACGGTTGCCGTCGTGGCCATGCTTACTGGTTCCAACTACAACAAGTTCATCGACCAGGCAGACGCGGGCATCGCCCAAGGCAATGCCCTCCTCAGCGAGGAAGTTCTCCGTGGTCTCTCCGGGGAAATGCCGCCCCCCTGTGACCTGCCCGCTGGTGAGAAAAACCGAGGCGTGCGCGTCAACAGCTGCGCCATGTACGACACGCTTGTATTCCGTCCGTGGGCCCTGGGCCAGTTCGGCGAGCCGGGCATCAACTGCATTTTCCGGCGGGACCAGGGCAGCATCAAGGATAATGGCGAGTGTCAGCCAAAGAGTGTCACCAAGGACTGCGACTGGGGCAATCCGGGGACCGCACGCTGTGAGGATCTCCGGGTGCGCCAGTTGGTTGCCCAGTCCCGGACCAACAAGGAGATCCGCAAGGACCTCAAGAAGTACGAGGACAAGTGGATCCCCATCCGCTATGACATGGCGGGTGGCAAGGGCGCCAACCACAAGACGGGGGACCACTTCATCTACCCGGTCTCCTTTAACGAGTGGGCCGGCAGAAACGCCGGAGACCGGCTCGCGATCGCCTTCTACTCGTTGATCGCCGCGCTTATCGTCGGTCTCATGGTGATCGTGCTCAGCGCGCTCACGCTCTTGTGGCACGCGGTGACCCTCATCATGATCATCATGTTGCCGTTGATCGCCACACTCGGTATCCATCCGGCCCAGCAGAAATTGCTCAAGGGCTGGCTGGAGACCTTCATCCACAGCTTCGTGCTGCGTGCTGGCTTCGGTGTCGTCCTTACCGTGCTGTTGGTGCTGTACCAAATGATCCTGCCCGCCAGAATCTCTCTTGGCATGCAGTTGCTGATGCTTCTCCTGGTCACGATCGCCGTCGTGATGATGCTGAAGAAGCTCCTCTCCGGGGCTTACAGCCCGAAGATCGCGGGCGCCGAGGACGGGCTCGGCGTGGGCGACATGGCGAACTCGCTGAGCAGCAAGATCGGCGCACAGGGTCAGCGCCTCGCCAGCAATGCCGCTTCCGGTACGGCCAGGGCCGCGGGCCGGGTGACAGGCCGAGCCGCCGGGAACGCCGGCCGGGGCTTGGACAAGGTCATAACCGGGGGACGGCTGCAGAAGGGCGGCTGGATCGCCCCGAGCAACACCAAGCGGGGGCAGCGCAAGAGCGCGCAGGTGGGGGCGGAGCTTCAGAAGGACAATTACGAGGCCATGCAGAAGCGGAATGAAAAGGAAGAGGCGGCCGGTGACGGCTCCCCCTCCGCACCGTCCCAGCGCCGCAGCGGGCGGGTCAGCGCTACCAAACCCGCCGTATCGCAGGGGCCCGCGTCCGCGCCTGCTACGCCCGCACCCGCGCCTGCCACGCCCGCCCCCGTGCCGCAGCCCACTCCCCGCCCCAGCACCGGCCGAGTCAGCGCCGACGGCGGTCCTCCGCCGGTGGCGGCGGACCCGCGCACGCCGCAGCCGCCCACCCCGCCCCACCAGCCTCCGCCGCCCCGCAACGGCGACCGGATGCCCCGCTAGGAGTTCCAGACCGTGCCAAGCGTCATCACCGACCACCCACCGCAGGAGCTCGCCGCCGAGCTGGGCGCGCTCCTGCGCGTGGACTGGCGAGCCGTGTGGGCCGGTTATCCGGCGGACGAGGCCGGGCGCGCCGAGTGGTGTGCGGGCTTCGGCTGGCAGCCGCTCTGGCTCCAGTCGGGCCTGTGGGTCCGTACGGGCGCGGGCGGTCGCCTGCACCTGGCCTCCTCGGCCGCGCCCGGCCGGCCGGTGACCCGCGCCTCGTACACGGTGTGGAAGGTCAGGGACGACGGCCCTACGGGTGATGCGGACGCCGCGGCGGTCGCCCTCGGCCGCTTCGCCGCCCACCTCGCCCAACTGAGCGCCGTGCTCGGCCCTCCCGGCTGGCACGGCGCCTGGGACAGCCCAGGCTTCCCGGCGCCCCCCGCCCCGGGCCGGTGGGGCGACGCCGAAGCGCGCCTGGAGAACCAGGCCCCGTACCGGCTCGCCCAGTGGAGCTACCCGAACCCGCTCGCACCCGTGATCGTCCTCGATCTGGACTACGGGGCGGGTACGGCCGGGGCCCGGGGCGCGGGTGGTGGGACGATCTCTCTCACCTGCCACGGCCCGGCCGACCCGCAGGCGGCTGCCGGCCCGGGCTGGCTGCTGTGACGTACGAGACCCGAGGAAGAGACAGCAGCATGGACGCGACGTTCGAACCGCCGGTGAACCGCACCCCGCAGGAGCTCATCACCGAGTTGCGCGGGCTGTCCGACGTGGACTGGGAAACGGTGTGGAACGGCCCGCCGCTCCCCAGCCAGGGCCTTGACATGTGGTGCGCGCAGTTCGGCTGGACGCCGACCCAGTTCGAGTACGTGCTCAACGTCCGTACGGACACCGGCGGCGAGCTGACGTTGGAGGCTCAGGGCGGGAGCTGGGCGCCCGTGCAGAGCCTTTCCTATTGGGTGTGGGGCGAGTTGGCGGAGACCCCGGAAGGCAACCCCCAGGTGTTGGCCGAAGCGGAACGGGTCTGGCCGCTCTATCGCGACGCCGTGTCCTCCGTGCTCGGAGAGCCGGCCTGGGAAGGCGCCTGGGACTCCACCTTCTTCCCCGCGGAACTCGGTGCGTACACGATCCCCAATACACAAGACCGGTTTGAGGAAAAGGATCCCTATCGCATCGCCTACTGGGAGCTCGCGGCTCCGGGCGGCGCCCTCGCGAGCCTGCGCATCACCCCCGCCTTGGGTACCGCCGACGGGTCCGACGCCGGAGTGGTCAACATGGATCTGAGCGTCTATCCCCGCCCGCTGGAGGCCGGAGGCCGGTGAGCGCGGAACCGATACCCAAGGACATCGAAGAGGGCGCCCTGCGCCGGGCGAATGCCCGGTACGAGGCGAGCCTGGAGGCCAGGCGCAACCCGAAGGCCGTGGCTCAGCGCATCAAAGCCGCCGCCAAGGCGGCGGAGATGAAGCCGAAGGATTACATCGAGAGTCTGCTCGGTGACAAGGAGAAGCTCACCCCGCCTGACGGAACGCAGCCGATCAGCGCCTTCTGGTCGTACGGCATTGAGCACGCGCAGGCACCGCCGAACAGTGATGGTGTCCACTTCCTGGACCAGCGCTTCATCGCGGAGGAGTGGGCGGCCCAGCGCAACGAGTCGAATCCCGGCTCCGCCCAGACGCTGGAGACGACCCAAGGGGGTCGTGAACTCGACGACATGTTCCTCTGGGAAGCCAACGTCCTCAAGGCGCTCGGTGGCGTGAAGAACGGTTTCAAGCCCGGTTACGCCAAGGAGTGCTGGGCGAAGATTTCCGAGTCCTACGCCAAGGCGGCCGAAGGCCCGGTCGTCGTCTTCGCGGACAGGGCGGACACCCGGTCGATCCTCCACCAACAGGAACTCGTCGCCCTCCGCGAGAACCCCGAGGTCGGGCTCGACAACATCAACTTCGCCTACGAGCCCCCCGCCTCGTGGCCGAAGGAGACGCGCGCGGAGGCCGGTACGAACGCGGTCCGGGCCGTCGCGCAGTTCGACAATCCGACCCTCCCGCGGTACATCGACCCGTACGCGTACCCGGCCGACGAGCCGGAAGTCCGCAAAGCGAAGATCGACAACCTCCTGGCCGTCGCGACGCCGGCCCAGGAGGCGGTGGCCGTCGCGACGCCGGCCCAGGAGGCGGTGCCCCTCAAGGAACCGGTGCCCCTCAAGGAACCGGTGCCCCTCAAGGAACCGGCGGCCGTCAAGGAGCCGGCGACGCTCGAAGCCCCGCCGAAGAGCGTCCGTACCCCGCTGTGGCAGGTGGGCTTCAAGCCCACGCCCACCGCCGCCCGGCCCGCATCCCCCGGACCGGCCTCCGGCGCCGGCCCCGCGGCCGCTCCGGTCCTCACCCCTCGCCCCCTCGCCACAGGAATGGACGGCCCGGGATGACCTCTCGCCCCTCCCGCACCGGCGCCGCCATCGCGAGCGCAGTCGGTTCCGTCCGGCGCCTCCTGCGCCAGGAGAGGGACGATGCGTGGGCCGTGCGCCTGCTGCGCCGGATCGTCTTCGGGCTGGCCGCCGCCTACACGCTCTTCGCGCTCGCCTCGTCCAGCATGTCGTCCTTCATCACGGTGTGCGCGGTGCTCGCCCTCGCTGTTGCGGGATGGCTGATGCGCCGCCGCGGGCAGCTGCTGCTGGCGCTCGTCTCCACGACCGTCACCGCCGCGGTCACCGGCTATTTCGCGGCTGCGGCCGAGTTCGCCCTTGGCGCGTCCAGCCCCGTGCTCAGCGGACAGGCCGTATTCGGATACTGGGCGCTCGCCGCGATGGCGCTCCTGGGGGCCTGGATGCCCAAGGACCACCCCGGCCGCCGCGGTATCACCGTGGTGGCCGCGGACGTGGTCCTCGTGGTGACGTCCGGGGTGGGAACGGCATTTCCGACCGTCTCCGTCCCTCTCGGCTTTCTCGGCCTGACCCTGGTGCTGGTTGCCCGTGGCGGCGGAATCAGCGCGCTTCGGCGCCGGAGCGGGCGCGTGAAGCGGCTTTTCGCGCGCCGCGCCGTACCGGCTGCTGATACGGACCGTTAGTTTACTGATGGACAATCAACCTCGTTGTGCAGCAGGTAGGATCCTCAATTCGAGACAGCTTTGTGCATGTCAATTTTCCTGGCCTAGAGTCGCCTTGAGTAGTGATCGCCTCGGGGGAGACTTTTATGGTCACGACAGTACGCAGCATGCCGCCCGCATCCGTTCAGGCAGCCACCGCCTCCACACCTCTGCCCTGCCAGCGAAGGCCGGACATCTTCGGCCAGCCGCTGCTCGCGGACCCGCCGGCCGGTATGACGGGGCTCCCGCTCCAGGCGCGGAGGCGCCAGGCCCTCACGCACGCCGCCCGGCAGCTCTGCTCCTCCTGCCCGTTGTGGGCGGAGTGCCTGCGGGACTCCGTAGCGCAGTCCGATCCCGGTGGTTACGCGGCGGCCACCACCAAGCAGGACCGGCGGTGGATACGCCGCCGGATCGGGCTCGGCGACGCGCAGGGACGGCTGGCGCCGTGGCCGGACCGTGGGGGCCCGCCCATGGAAGTCGATGTCGTACTCGACGCGTTCGACGCGCTGCAGGAGCACCTGGCGAGCCGGCCCGCCCTTTCAGCGGCGGGTACGGCCGCGGGTACGAGTGCGAGTACGGGTACGGCTACAGGTACGGGTACGGGTCCCGGGGTCTTCGTCCCCGGGAAGGACAGGAAACACCGCGTCACGGCATGTGGACAGCCGGGCGCCGGTCAACGGATAGTCAACACACACGAGGTATCGATGGCGGCCCCGGCAGGCGAACGGATCACCTTCTCGCTCGACGATCCGGCTCGCGCCGTACAGAAGGCCGTCCTCGGCCCGCTGGTGCACTCGACGCTGCCCACCCTCGCCGCCACCGAGCAGATCGCCGCGATGCTGGTCCGAGCGCCCTCAGCGGGACTCAAGCCGCAACTCCTCGATGCTCTGCGGCAGGTGCGCCGGTGTCTTGAGGCGTGGCGTACGGCGTCGGGCGAGGAGGCATCGGACCGGCCGGCGGTCAGCGGGCTCACCGGATCGGTCGGCGTCGAGCTCGCGACCAGCGACCCGCTCACCGCCCTGCGGCAGGACATCTTCGAGCCCCTGCTGCACCGGCTCGCAGAATCGCTTCGCCGTATCGAGGCGCTCACGGCGGTGCTGAGCGGCGCCCCGGAGACCGAGGCCCCGGACGCCGACGCCGCGGGCGGTGAGCCCGCGCACGGCCCGGAACTGGCCGCGGTGCACACCGCGCTGCGCCAACTCGGCGTCCACATCGAGCAGTACGCCGCCGTCGCGCCGCGGGCTCAGATCCCCGCCCGGCCCGCTGACGCCGTTCGGCGCGACGCGCCGCCGCTGTGGTCCGTCCCGGACACCGCTTCGGGCGGCGCGCTCCCGCTCGCCCCGTGGAGCACGCCGAGCCTGCGGCAGGCCGTGGAGGAGGCGGTGACCTCCTTCCCGGGACCGTTCACCGGCCGGGACGTCCTGGTGGCGCTGCCCCCGGGGGCGTATCAGGATCCGGCGAAGTCGGTCAGCAACGTGCTGTCCGCCATGGTCAAGTCCGGTCGTCTGCTCCGTATATCCCGCGGCACGTACGCCGTGGCCTCCCCGTCCACCGGCGTACTCGCCGCGAGCTCCTGAGGGGCTGTGCCATGCATCCGACCCACCCGGCCACCGAAGTACGCGTCTTCTCCCACAGCGCGGGCCTGATCGACGGTGTTCCCGTCACCGCTCCGCCCTACGTCGACATCGAGGAGGTAGTCATCGCCATCCTCCAGCAGCGCGCCCAGGACATGGGCAGTCTGGCCGCGGCGACCATCACCGACGACCGCTACGGCGGCACGATCCGGATCCTGATCCACCCGGACGGCACCACCGAAGCGGCGGACTGAGCACCGCCGCGTAGACGTCCGGTTCACCCGCGGGTTCCCCCACGTGGGGGAGGCGCGGGGGCTCCTGCCGTCCTAGCCTCGAAGCATGGTCGACATCGAGATTCCCGAGGGGCTGGTCGAGGCACAGGTCGGCAACAACGGAGAGGAGGGGCGGGAGTTCATCGCGGCGCTGCCGGCGCGGGCGGCGGAGTTCTTGGAGCGGTGGGAGCTGCGGCGGACCGGGCCGGGGATGCACGGGTGGTCGGCGCTGGTGCTGCCGGTGGAGCGGGCCGACGGGAGCGCGGCCGCGCTGAAGTTGCAGCTGCTGGACGAGGAGAGCGCGGGGGAGGCGGCGGCGTTGCGCGCCTGGGGCGGTGAGGGCTGCGTGAGGCTGCTGGAGCACGACGAGGGCACGGGCACGCTGCTGCTGGAGCGGCTCGATGAGGGGCGGCATCTGTCGGCGCTGGCGCGGCGGGACTCCCGGCGGGCGGTGGAGGTCATCGCGCAGTTGCTGGCGCGGCTGACGTCGGTGGAGGCCCCGGAGGGGATGCGGGGGCTCGGGGACATGGCCGCCGGAATGCTGGACCGGGTGCCCGATGCGGTGGGGCGCTTGGCGGACGGGCGGACCCGGGGGCTGTTGCTGGACTGCGCGGCGGCGGTGGCGGAGGTCGCGGGGGAGCCGGGGGACCGGTTGCTGCACTGGGATCTGCACTACGACAACGTGCTTGCGGGCGGCAGGGAGCCGTGGCTGGCGATCGATCCGAAGCCGCTGGCCGGTGATCCGGGTTTCGATCTGCTGCCGGCGATCGTCAACAACTTCCGTGTCGAGGAGGTCCGATGGCGATTCGACCTGCTGACGGAGGCGCTGGGACTGGATCGGGAGCGGGCCCGGGCGTGGACGCTCGGGCGGGTGCTGCAGAACTGCCTGTGGGATGTCGAGGATGCGCAGGACGTTGAGGAGGGGGAGGTGGGGGAGGTGGGGGAGGTGGGGGAAGGCCCGCAGGAGGACCCGGAGGATTGGGAGGAGGAGACGTGGGAGGAGCAGTGGGCGGTGGCGGAGCTGCTGCTGAAGCGGTGACCCGGGGTGATGTGGCCGCGATTTAGGCTGCGGGCATGATCCGTAGTGCTGAAGTCACCGATGTCCCCGTCATCCACGCGATGATCCGTGAGCTCGCGGAGTACGAGAGGGTGCCGCACGAGGCGTGTGCCACCGAGGAGCAGCTGTGCGAGGCGCTGTTCGGGGAGCGGCCGGCGGCGTTCTCGCACATCGCGCAGACGCCGGACGGAGAGGTCGTCGGCTTCTCGGTCTGGTTCCTCAACTTCTCGACCTGGCGCGGGGTGCACGGCATTTACCTGGAGGACCTGTACGTACGGCCGGGCGTGCGCGGCGGCGGGTACGGGAAGGCCCTGCTGACGGAGCTGGCCCGGACGTGTGTGGAGCGGGGGTACGAGCGGCTGGAGTGGTCGGTGCTGAAGTGGAACGCGCCGGCGATCGCCTTCTACGAGGCCCTGGGCGCGCGCCCGCAGGAGGAGTGGTCGGTGTACCGGCTGACGGACGGGGCGTTGGCGGAGCTGGGGGCTTCGTAGCCGGGCCTGACGGGCGCCGAGGTCAAGAGGGGGGCGTTGTCAGTGCGGTAGGTCAGGATGGGCCAATGGTGCGAAAAAAGGGCGGCAGCAGCAGGAGACGGTGAAGGCGGCGCAGCGGCCGCAGGTGCGGCTGCCGGAGCTCGCGGTGTGGGAGGGCGGCCGGCTGGAGCCGGACGGGGACTACGACGGGTTGGAGTTCGCGGAGCTGGACCTGGCCGGGCAGGACGGTGCTGGGGCGCGGTTCATGGACTGTGCGGTGCGGCAGTGCGCGCTCGATGAGACGGGGCTCGCGAAGGCACGCTTCCTGGATTCGCTGCTGGAAGGCGTCCGGGGGGTGGGGACCGACCTGTCCGGGGCCTCGCTCCGGGACGTGGAGCTGGTGGACGCCCGGCTGGGCGGGGCGCAGCTGCACGGGGCGGTGCTGGAGCGGGTCCGGGTCCGTGGTGGCAAGATCGACTACTTGAACCTGCGGAAGGCTCGGCTCAAGGACGTGGTCTTCGAGGGTTGCGTGCTGGTGGAGCCCGACTTTGGCGGTGCGGTGCTGGAACGGGTGGAGTTCCGGGACTGCGTCCTGCGGGGGGTCGACTTCAGCGGCGTGCGGATGGTGGACGTGGATCTACGGGCGGCCGCGGAGCTGGGCATCGCGCGCGGGGTGGAGGCGCTGGCCGGGGCGGTGATCAGCCCGGGGCAGCTGTTCGAACTGGCGCCGGCACTGGCGGCGCAGCTGGGGGTGCGGGTGGTGGCGTAGCCGGGGCGGCGGGGCGAATGGTGGCGGGTGGGCAGCCGCCGCGGCAGGGGGGCGGGCGTGCCGCTGTCCCCGGGCCCGGGGGACTCGTACCGCACCGGGCGCTATCGGAGCGGGCGCGTCGGTACGTCCAAGGGCACGGGCACGTCTGCGCTGTTCCGGTGCGGGCGCGGAACCCTGCCCGGGCGTCCTTGCGGGCCGGCGCCGCCTGGCATGGCACCTCTTCGCGCTGTCGGAGCGCGCGGGCACGGTCACGTACGAACTTCGCCCCTCCGCCTTGCGATGCACCTCACCGGGCGACGCCACCTGATCCGCGGAGGCCGCCTGGGCACGCCTTAGGCGGGGACGCGGGGGAAGCGGGCCTGGAGGGTCCAGATGGCCGGGTTGTCGGCGAGGCCGTCGTGCATGTCGATGAGGTCCGCGATGAGGTCGTGGAGGAAATCGCGGGCCTCGCGGCGGAGCAGGCGGTGGCTGAAGGTCAGCGGGGCCTCCTCGGCGGGCATCCAGTCGGCCTCGACGTCCACCCAGCCGAAGCGGCGCTCGAAGAGCATGCGGTCCGAGGACTCGGTGAAGTCGAGTTCCGCGTACTGGCGGTTGGAGGAGCGGTTGCCGCGGGGGTCCTGGTCGAGCTGCTCCACGATGTCGCACAGCGCCCAGGCGAAGTCCAGTACGGGCACCCATCCCCAGGCTGTGGACACTTCCCGGTCCGCGATGGTGTCGGCGAGGTAGACGTCCCCGCAGAACAGGTCGTGGCGCAGGGTGTGGACGTCCGCCGAGCGGTAGTCGGTCTGCGGGGGGTCGGGGAAGCGCCGGGAGAGGGAGTAGCCGATGTCGAGCACGTACCCGATGGTGTCACGGGTTCGGCGGCGCGAGCGGCGCGGGCCGGGGGTGCGGGGGCCGGGGGTGCGGAGGTCAGGGGAGGAGGCGTTGTTCCTTGGCGACCGAGACCGCGCCCGCGCGGGTGTCGACGCCGAGTTTGTCGTAGATGCGGCCCAGGTGGGTCTTGACCGTGGCCTCGCTGATGAACAGGGCGCGGGCGATGTCGCGGTTGCCGAGGCCGCGGGCCAGCTGGCCGAGGATGTCCAGTTCGCGGTCGGTCAGGGTGGGGCGGGTGCCCCGCATCCGCGCCATCACGCGGGTGGCCACCGGTGGCGAGAGGGTGGTGCGGCCCTGGGCGGCCGAGTGGATGGCGGTGAAGAGCTCCTCCGGGCGTTCGGCCTTGAGGAGGTAGCCCGTCGCGCCCGCTCCGATCGCCCGGGTGATGTCCGCGTCCGTGTCGTACGTGGTGAGGACCAGGACGTGCGGCGGATCGGGGAGGGCCGTGATGCGGCGGGTGGCCTCGACGCCGTCGATGCCGTCTCCGAGCTGGAGGTCCATCAGGACCACGTCCGGCCGGAGTCTGGCCGCCAGGGCGACCGCTTCCTCGCCGCTGCCCGCCTCGCCGAGGACTTCGATGTCCGGTTCGCTGCCGAGCAGCGCCAGGAGTCCGGCGCGGACGACCACGTGGTCGTCACAGAGGAGGATCGTCGTCATCCGGTGGGCTCCAGGGGGATGGCCGCGGAGAGGACCGTGCCCTCGCCCGGCGTCGATTCGATGGTCAGCGTGCCGCCGAGCTGGCGGACGCGGGCTCGCATCGCCGGGAGGCCGTGGCCGCGGTTCGTGGCCGTGCCGGCGCTGTTGGGCGCGGGCGTGGGCGCGGGCGTGGGTGCGGGCGTTGGCGTGGACCTGGCGCTGGTGCCTGTGCCGGGACGGGGCTCGGGGAAACCGTGGCCGTCGTCGGCGATGTCCAGGACCACCTGGTCGCCCAGGAAGCTCAGGGTGAGTGCGGCCGTACGGGCGCCGGAGTGTTCGCGGACGTTGGCCAGCGCGCCCTGGGCTATGCGCAGCAGCGCCGACTGGACGCGGTCCGGGAGCCGGGCGGGGGTGCCTTCGAGGTGGAAGCGGACGTCGATGTCCGGGCCGGCGTCGAGGGCGCGCAGGGCGTCGGCGAGACCGGCACCGCCGGCCAGTTCGGGCGGGGCCAGGTCGTGGACGAGCCGTCGCGCCTCGGCGAGCCCGCGTGCGGCGATGCCGGTGGCGGTACGGACGTGCGCGCGGGCCGTCTCCGGGTCGGTGTCCCAGGTACGGTCCGCCGCCTGGAGCAGCATCTGCTGGCTGGACAGGTTCTGGGCGAGGGTGTCGTGGATCTCCATGGACAGCCGCTGCCGTTCGGCGAGGGTGCCTTCACGGCGCTCGGTGGCGGCCAGTTCCCGGCGGGTCCGGATCAGGTCGTCGATCAGCGACTGCTGGGCCTGCGCCTGGCGTTCCATGTGGACGAAGACGGCGGTGGCGAGGGCCGCGACGGCGGGCGGCGCCACCAGGAGGTTGGGGTCGAAGGCGGTGGCCAGCTGGAGCTGGGCCGTCACGACGAACGCGGTCAGCAGGGCCACGAGGACGATCGCGGCGCGTGGGGGCAGGGTGCGCAGGGCGGTGAAGAAGAGGGGCACCGCGCACCAGGCGAAGCTCGGCGCGAGGACCACCAGGACCACCCAGGTGGCGACGATCAGGCCGAGCCAGACGAGCCGGCCGGTGGGCTGCGCCGCCGCCGGGGGGCGCAGCCGGCCCGTCCCGCCGGGCGCTCGCGTAGGGCCGCCGGGCGCTCGCGTGGTGGGGCGGGGCTGTCGGGCGCCGACGGCGGGGCCGAGGACGTACAGCAGGGCCAGGGTGATGCTGAGGGCGATGATCCACGGGGTGCGGGGTTCGCCCGGGTGCCGGAGCAGGAAGCGGACCACCGAGGCACCCAGGAGCAGGAAGAACGCCGCATGCATGACGGTGGCCAGGGCGCGGGTGTCGGCGTTCCGCGGGGCGTGGCTCACGAGGTGCTCCTGGGGTGGGTGGTACGTACTCCCATCCTGCCGTGTGCCTGCGGCGCGGGCGGGCTGTCGGGGCGGGGCCTCGGGGCCGGGGGTGCGGCGGCGTAGGGGTGGGTGCCGAACCCTGGCTGGTGCGTACGGCCGGTGCGTACGGCGGGTCCGTACGGCCGCCACCGCGCGCAGGGTGCGGGGATGAGCCCGTACGGCGGCCGCCTCGCCCCCTCGGGCGCCGGGTGCTGCGGCGGCATGAGGCCGCGGCGGCTCCCGTAGGCGGGGGCGCCTGCCGGTGGCGGCTTCCGGGCGGGTGGCGGTCCTGGCCGGTGGCCCGGTTTCCTTCACGGGTGCTGTGGGAGCGGGCGGGACAGGGGTCAGCCAAGCCGATGCGGGACGGCGGGCGCATCAGCCGATCGGTTGACCCCGGGGTCAACCGGTGCGCTGCCCGGTACGAGCCGGTCCGGGGACCGGTCGGCTCGGGGTTCGGGCCCAGGCTTGCAGCAGTGGATGAGCCGGCCCGCCCGGACCGTCCCGATGCCGCCACCGTACTCAGGAGCAGAGATGAACACCCGCACCCGCGTCCTCACCGGTACCGCCCTCGCCGTCGCGCTCGGCGCCGGGACCTTCGGCGCCGTCAGCGCCAGCGCCAGCGCCGCCCCGGCCGCCGCCCCCGCAGCCGTCGTGAAGGAGGCGGACGACAAGAACTTCACCACCTCCACCCACCTCACCGTCGACGCCGCCACCCGCGCCGCGCAGGCCGCGCTCCAGGCGGCCCAGAAGGAGAACCAGAAGGTGACGGTCGCGGTCGTGGACCGCAACGGCAACACCATCGTCACCCTGCGCGGCGACGGCGCCGGCCCGCAGTCCTACGAGTCGGCGCAGCGCAAGGCCTACACCGCCGTGTCGTGGAACGCGCCGACCTCCGTGCTCGCGGGCCGCCTCGCCCAGACCCCGAACCTGAAGGACATCCCGGGCACCCTCTTCCTCGGCGGCGGCACCCCGGTGCAGGCCGGCGGCGCCCCGGTCGCCGGTATCGGGGTGGCCGGCGCGCCCAGCGGTGACCTGGACGAGAAGTTCGCCAAGGCGGGCGCCGACTCGCTGGCCCACTGATCCCGGCCACCAGACCCCCCAGGTCCTCACATCAGCGCCGGTCAGGCGCTCGGGGAGCGCCGCCTCGGCCGGCCGCCGGATCCGCAAGCGGCGCCCCGGCCGCGCTTAGGATCGAGCGCGTGGAACACCGCGCCTTCAGCCGCCTCACCGCCGCCGCCGTCGCCGCCCTGCTCGCCGTCACCACGGCCTGTACGGGCGGCCCGGTGCAGGGGCGGCCCGGCGCGTCGGGGCTGCGCGACCCGTACTTCCCGAAGGCCGGCAACGGCGGCTACCAGGTCGACCACTACGAGCTCGACCTCGCCTACGACCCCGCCGACGGCAAGTTGAACGGCACGGCCGTCATCACCGCCCGCGCCGAGCAGGCGCTCAGCTCCTTCAACCTCGACCTCACCGGCCTGCGCGTCGAGGGGGTGACGGTGCAGGGCGCGGGAGCCCGGTACAACCGCTCCGGCAACGAGCTGACCGTGCGTCCGGCCGAGGACCTGAAGCAGGGCGAGGTCTTCCGTACGGAGGTCGACTACGGCGGCACGCCCAGGACCGTCACCGACGCCGACGGTTCCGAGGAGGGCTGGATCACCACGGAGGACGGCGCGGTGGGCGTCGGCGAGCCGGTCGGGTCGATGGCCTGGTTCCCCGGCAACCACCACCCGAGCGACAAGGCCGTCTACGACATCACCCTCACCGTCCCGGCCGGCTACGAGGCCGTCTCCAACGGAGAGTTGCGGTCGCGCACCGAAGTGGACGGCGGGCGGACACAGTTCGCGTGGCACAGCCCGGAACCGATGGCGAGTTACCTGGCCACCGCCGCCGTCGGCGAGTACCGGGTCACGAAGGAACGGATCCCCGGGTCGGGGCTCGCGCTCTACAACGCCGTGGCACCCGGGGAGGCGGCGGCGAGCGAGGCCGCCCTCGCGCGGCTTCCCGAGATGGTGGAGTGGGGCAGCGGCAGGTTCGGCCCGTACCCCTTCAGCACGGCGGGGGCGATCGTCCTGCCCGCCGGCACCCTGCTCTACGCGCTGGAGACGCAGACCAGGCCCGTCTTCTCCGGCGCGCCCGACGAGCAGCTCGTCCTGCACGAGCTCGCCCACCAGTGGTTCGGCGACTCCGTGTCGCCGAAGTCCTGGAAGGACATGTGGCTCAACGAGGGCTTCGCGACGTACGCCGAGTGGCTGTGGGCCGAGGACCACGGCGGGAGCACCGCGCAGGAGCGGTTCGACGCGTTCCTGGAGGGGGACACGGACGTCGACGCGAACGCCGGCTCGGACTGGGACGCCTTCCCGCCCGCCGCGCCGCCCGGCCCCGAGCACATCTCGGGGAGTCCGGTCTACTTCCGCGGTGCGATGGTGCTGCACCGGATCCGCCAGGAGGTGGGCGACGAGAAGTTCTCCGCCCTGCTGCGCGGCTGGGCCGCCGACCACCGGCACGGCAATGCCGCCACGGCGGACTTCACCGCCTACGCGGAGCGGAGCACGGGGCAGGACCTGAAGAAGGTCTGGGACGGCTGGCTGTACGGGCAGGGCCGCCCCGAGCCCGCCCCGTAGCGCGGCGGTGCAGGCTGAGGGGCCCTCGCGCTTCCGGGCTGCCGAAGGCGTACGGCCCCTCCTGCCGCGGTGGTGAAGCTCCCTCCCCGGATGGTCGGGAGGGGGCTTCACCGAGCAACGGACCCTGAGCTCCGCAGCAGGCCGCAGCCGAGCCGGGGCCCTGATGTGGCGCCGGGTCCGGACGGACTCAGACGTTGACGCCGAAGTCCTGGGCGATGCCGGTGAGGCCGGAGGCGTAACCCTGGCCGACCGCGCGGAACTTCCACTCGGCGCCATTGCGGTAGAGCTCGCCGAAGACCATGGCGGTCTCGGTCGCCGCGTCCTCGGAGAGGTCGTAGCGCGCGATCTCGGAGCCGCCCGCCTGGTTCACGACGCGGATGTACGCGTTGCGGACCTGGCCGAAGTTCTGGCTGCGGGCCTCGGCGTCGTAGATGGAGACCGGGAAGACGATCTTGTCTACGTCGGCCGGCAGGCCGGCGAGGTTGACATTGATGGCCTCGTCGTCGCCCGCGCCCTCGCCGGTGCGGTTGTCACCGGTGTGGACGATGGTCTGGTCCGGGGTGGACTTGTTGTTGAAGAAGACGAAGTGTCCGTCCGAGACGACCTTGCCCGTCGGGTTCACCGCGATGGCGGACGCGTCGAGGTCGAAGTCGACACCGGTCGTCGTCCGGACGTCCCAGCCGAGGCCGACCGTGACGGCGGTGAGGCCGGGGGCCTCCTTCGTGAGCGAGACGTTGCCGCCTTTGGACAGGCTTACTGCCATCGGAATGTCCCTTTCTTCGTACAACGTGCACGTACTGACCGCGAGATGCGGTCAAGTTACCGCTGATTGTCTAACGCGAGGAGGGGCCACTCGGGTTCCCGCCTGAAATGTGGATGACGAGGCCGGGACGGCAGCGGATCATAGGGGCATGCCTGGTCCCTATGTCATCCGTGGTTCGGTCGTGCTCCCCGAGGGCGAGCTCGCCTGGCGTTTCTCGCGGTCATCCGGGCCGGGCGGGCAGCACGTGAACACCTCGGACTCGCGGGTGGAGCTGCTCTTCGACCTCGCGGCGACGAACGCGCTGCCGGAGGTGTGGAAGGCCCGGGCGCTGGAGCGGCTCGCGACCCGGCTGGTGGACGGGGTGCTGACGGTACGGGCCTCCGAGCACCGGTCGCAGTTCCGCAACCGCGAGATGGCGCTGGTCCGGCTGGCCTCCCTGCTCGCGGAGGCGACGGCGCCGCCGCCGAAGCCGCGCCGGGCGACGAAGATCCCGCGGGGCATCAATGAACGCCGGCTGCGGGAGAAGAAGGCCCGGGCGGAGACCAAGCGGGGCCGCACCGGCCGCGACTGGTAGCCCGCCTGGCCGGACCTGCCGGACCTGCCGGACCTGCCGGGACCTGCCCGACCTCCCGGGCCTCCAGACCTCCCGGGCCCCCGGTCACGGTCCCGCCCCGCCCGGCCCGCGAGAAACACCCCCTACAAGTCCAGGTGCCGGTACCGGCCGCGGAAGTACGTCAGGGGCGGCGCGTCCGCGGCCGGCAGCGCGGTGGTCAGCACGCGGCCCACGACCAGGGTGTGGTCGCCCGCCGCGACGCGGTTCTCCGTACGGCATTCCAGGGTGGCGAGGGAGCCCGTCAGCAGCGGTGCGCCGGAGACCGCGCCGCGGACGTACGGGAGGTCAGCGAAGAGCAGGCGGTCGCTGATGCGGCCCTTCATCGCGAAGCGGCTCGCCACCTGCACCTGGTGGTCGGCGAGGACGGAGACGCCCCACAGCGGCTGCTCCGCGAGCAGGTCGTCCATCCGGGAGCCCTCGCGCAGGCTCACCACCACCAGCGGCGGGTCCAGGGACACGGACATGAAGGCGGTCGCCGTCATGCCGGCGTCCTCGCCGCGCGGGCCTTCGGCCGTCAGCGGCGTCTCGTGCGCGGTGATCAGGCACACGCCCGCCGCCAGCCGGGACATCGCGGCCAGGAACTCGTCGTTGCTCACCCCCTCAGGATGGGGGGTGAGGTGCGGGCCGGGGAGCGCAGGGGTCGTCTTGGGCACCCTCCAACGCTAAGCGCGCGGGCCCCGCCGCACATCGGGCGCAGGTCCGAGCCGCGTCCCCACCCCTCGGCCTAGGCCGAGGGCGTACGTTTGCCCCTGTGAAGAAGCGGGAGCGCTCCCAGTGCCTCCCGGGCTGTTCGGCGTCGTTATTCATCTCATGTGACTTGAGTCACACACGTCAAGATTTGTTGACCCTGTGTACCTGCCGCACAGCTCACTGTGATTCAGTGGACGGGACACCGCAACGAAACGCCGATGACACACCTGGAGTTGCTGTCGAGGTCTCGGGGAGAGCGAGCAATGGAGACCGAGTCGGAGCCGTACGTCCGTCTTGCGACCCTGCGGCAGCTGCACCAGGTGGTGGCCGAACTCAACACGGCCAGGAGCCTGGCGGACACTCTGCAGACCGTCGTGGACGGCATCGTCGTGGGTCTCGGCTACGAACTCGCCTGTGTCAATCTCGTCCGCCCCGACGGTGATCTCGTCGTCGCCGCCTTCGCAGGTGACCCCGCCGCAGAGGCCCTCATCACCGGCCGCGTCGGCTCCCGTCCCTCCTGGGAGCGCCGCCTGACGATGGGTGAGGACTGGGACGGGCTGCGCTTCATCCCGCACACCGAGGGCTGGGTCCTCATGGAGGACGACGTCCCCCAGTGGCACACCGAAGGCCCCGAACCGCGCTTCGAGGACGAGTGGCACCCCGAGGACCGCCTCTACGCCCCGATGCACGCGTCCGGCGGGGAACTTCTTGGTGTCATCTCGGTGGACAGACCGCGAAATGGACGCCGCCCCGGCGCCTGGGGGCGCGAAGCGCTCCAGATGTACGCCTTCCAGGCGGCGATTGCGATCAGCAATGCCAGGCTCCGCGCGAACATGCAGCGCGCCCTCGTCCGGCTGGAACGGGAGCAGCAGGCGCTGCGGGCCAGTGAGGAGTCGTTCCGGCAGGCCTTCGAGTACGCGCCCAGCGGCATGGCCATCGCCGAGATGGGCGGGGACCAGCACGGCCGGCTCCTGCGGACCAACGACGCGCTGTGCCGGTTGCTCGGCCGTCCGGCCTCCGTCCTGCGCCGCTACTCCTTCTCCGACCTGGTCCACCCCGAGGACATCGGCACCCTGCTGCGGACCTCGGCCGAGGGCGGCCGCGCCGAGCTGCGCCTCGGCCGGCGCGACGGTTCGTACGTATGGGTCTCGCTGCGCAATTCCGTGGTCGCGGACGCCGCCGACGGGCCGCGCTTCCTGCTGACCCACGTCGAGGACATCGAGGAGCGCAAGCGCCACGAGCTCCAGCTCGCGCACCGCGCCAGCCACGACTCGCTGACCGGCCTGCCCAACAGCGCGGAGCTCCGCTCCCGGCTCGGGTCGCGGCTGTGCCGCAGGCCGCAGTCCGTGCGCGCCACCGCCGTGGAGGCCCTGGACGCCGCCTACGAGAGCCCGAGCGGCCGGGCCGGACAGCCCGAGCAGCCGGGATACGCGGCACAAGGGGGATACGCGGGGCAGGCGGGGTACGCGGCGCAGGCGTGCCCGGAGGGATACGAGAGCCACGCGGGACACCCGGGGCACGCGGGACAGGGGCGGCACGCGGGTCACCCGGCTCAGGCGGGCCCCACGGGCTATCCGGGACACGAGGTGCGCACCGAGGCGGTCGGCGCCGGTGAGCACGGCTTCCAGCCCGACCCCGCGAACCGGTTCGCCGGGTCCGACGCCTTCGAGTACCCCGGTGCGGTGCCCGCGCAGGCGGACGGACCGTACGACCACCACGTGCACACGGTGGCACCCTCGACCGAGGTCGACGACGGGACCAAGGGGCTCGCGGTGCTCTTCTGCGACCTCGACGGCTTCAAGTCGATCAATGACCGCTTCGGCCACCACACCGGTGACGCGGTCCTGATCGAGGTGGCCCGGCGGCTGACGACCGGAGTCAGGGACGGTGACACCGTCGCTCGGCTGGGTGGTGACGAATTCGTCGTCCTGGCCGACGGGCTCGGGACGGCGGACGCCGCCGATCTCGCGGTCCGGCTGCGCAACGCGATCATCCCGCCGATCCGCGTGGACGGCCGCGCGGTGCGCGTGGGGGCCAGTTTCGGGATCAGCTGGGCGAGTTGCGGCATGTCGGCGGACGAGGTGTTGCGCTCCGCCGACCAGCGCATGTATATCGAGAAAAGGTCCCGATCCAAGGCGCACCGCCGGGCCGGCTGAGCTGATCGGCCGTCCGTGGGCGCACGTGTTCGGGGTAGGCTCCCGTGGGTCGAAAGGAGTGACCTGCGATGACGACGCCCGCGAACAACGGCCCGCACGGTGGGGCGAGCAAGCCCGAGGACGACGATCCGTTCGGCTATCTCTACGCGGACGGCCAGGCCGCCGGAGCCACCCCGCCCCCGGGCGGTGGATATGGCTACCCCGGTCCGACGGGCGGTGGTCAGGCCGGCGCGCAGCCCGGCGTCCCCCGTACCTCGTACAACCAGGTGCGTACGGTCGGTGAGCGGACGTACGGCGGCCAGCGCGGCCCGGTTCCGCAGCAGCAGCCGCCCTACCAGGCGCAGTACCAGTCTCCGGAGGCGCTCCAGGCGGGCGGTTACGGCGTCCCGCCGCAGCAGCAGTCCCCGCAGTCGCACACCCAGCCGATCGTGCCGCCGAGCGGCGGCGGTGGCGGCGGTGGCAGGGCTGGCGGTGACGGCGCGTCCAGCCGCAAGGGCCTGCTCATCGCGGCCGTCGCGGTGGTCGCCGCGGTCGCGATCGGCATCGGTGCGGCACTGGCCTTCGGCGACAAGGGCGGGGAGAAGCGCGACGACTCCGCGAACGGCGGGCAGAACCAGTCGGCGCCCCCGCCGAACCCGACCCCGCAGCCCCCGAGCGGCTCCCCGAAGCCGTCGCAGGCCCCGCTGCCGAAGGGTGAGGCGGCCGGCGCCGGAATGGCCCTCACGGGCGGCGCGGTCCTGGAGTCGGCGGTACCGGGCGCGAAGAGCTCGGGCGGCCAGTACGTCGGCGGCTTCAACCGGCCCGGTGCGGCGCTGACGTGGACGCTGGACGTCCCGAAGGCCGGCAACTACCGCTTCTACGTGCGCTTCGGCATCCCGGGCGAGGACGCCAACGGGACCCTGGCCGTGAACGGCAAGGTCAACACCTCGCCGCTCAGCATGCGCAACTTCGCCAACTCGCCCAAGGGCGACTGGGAGAAGGGCTGGCAGACGACCTGGGGCCAGGTGACCCTGGACAAGGGCGCCAACACGATCAGGCTGTCGTGTGAAGCGGGCAACAAGTGCAACGTCAACATCGACCAGCTCTGGCTCGAACAGGGCTGAGCCCGGGCCCCACGTCGACGGCGGGCCTCAGCAGGCCCTCACCTTCACCGACCCCCGTACCTCCTCGTAGGTGCGGGGGTCGAATTCTCCCGCCGCCGGGGCGTGGACCGTGGCCGCCGAGAGGGCGACCGCGCGGATCAGGCGTTCCGGCCAGTCCAGGCCCTCCGCCAGGGCCGACAGGAGTCCGGCGACGGCGGAGTCCCCGGCTCCGGTGGGGTTGCCGGACAGCGCGCGCGGCGGGGCCGCCCGCCAGGTGCCCTCGGGGGTGGCGGCCAGCAGCCCGTCCGGGCCCAGTGAGGTGACCACGGCGTGGGCGCCCCGGCGGCGCGCGGCGCGGGTGGCGGGCAGCGGGTCGCGGGAGCCGGTGAGCTCGGCCAGCTCGGCGGCGTTCGGCTTGATCATCTCGGGGCGGGCGGCGATCCCGCGGCGCAGGGCCTCGCCGCTGGTGTCCAGGAGGACGGGGACACCGGCCGCCCGGGCCGACCGGACGAGCACGGCGTACGCGCCCACCGGCACGCCCGGCGGCAGGCTGCCGCACAGGGCCACCGCGCGGGCGCCGGCCACCAGGGCCTCGTACCGGGAGAGGAAGCGCGTCCATTCCTCGGGGGTGATCGGCGGCCCGGGCTCGTTGAACTGCGTGGTGTCGCCCGAGGCCTCGTCGGCGACGGCCACGGTGCGGCGGGTGGCGCCCGCGCAGGGGACCAGGGCGTCCACCACCCCGGGGGAGCGCGCGAGCAGCTCCCGTACGACGGAGCCGACGGGCCCGCCCGCGAAGCCCGTCGCCGTCACCTCGTGGCCGAGCGCGGCCAGCACGCGGGCGACGTTGATCCCCTTGCCGCCGGGGCGTTCGGTGACACCGGTGACCCGGTGCGAGGCGTGCGGAAGCAGGGTCGGCACGCGGTAGGTGACGTCGAGCGCGGTGTTGAGCGTCACGGTCAGGATCATGGGCACCCCCGGTCTGTTGCTGCCGGGATCATGCCAAACACGGCGCGGCCGGCCCAGTCTCCGGGGCCGACCGCTTCGTCGCGTACGGCCGCTTGGCCGTCAGGCGGCCGCGGCGGCAAGGGGGCTGACGACCCATTCGCCGCGCCGCATGACGCCCTTGACGTCGAACTCGGCGTCGAGGACGACCAGGTCCGCGTACTTGCCGGGCTCCAGCGAGCCGATCTGGTCGTACAGGCCGATCAGCTTGGCCGGGTTGGCGGAGATCGCCTGGACCACGGATTCCACCGGCAGCTTGTCGAGGGTGACCGAGCGCTTGAAGGCGGTGTCCAGGGTGAGGGTGGAGCCGGCGATCGAGCCGCCCTCGACCAGCCGGGCCACGCCCTGCTTGACCTCGACCTCCAGCAGGCCCAGGTGGTAGGTCCCGTCGCCGAAGCCGGCCGCGTCCATCGCGTCGGTGATCAGCGCCACGCGGTGCGCGCCCGCGTGGTGGAAGGCGAGCTCCAGCGCCGCCGGATGCAGGTGGGTGCCGTCGTTGATCAGCTCGACGGTGATCCGCTCGTCCTCCAGCAGCGCGGCGACGGGGCCCGGCTCGCGGTGGGCGAGGCCGGGCATCGCGTTGAAGAGGTGGGTGGCCACGGTGGCGCCCGCGTCGATGGCGGCCCGCGTCTGCTCGTACGTGGCGTCCGTGTGGCCGATCGCGGCGATGACCCCGTGCTCGGTCAGGAGCCGTACGGATTCCAGGCCGCCCGGCAGCTCGGTGGCGAGGGTGACCATGCGGGCGGCGCCGTGGGCGGCGTCGACCAGCTTGCGGACCTCGGCGGGATCGGGGTGGCGCAGCAGGTCCTCCTTGTGCGCGCCCTTGCGGCACGGGGAGATGAACGGGCCCTCGAAGTGGATGCCCGCGATCTCGCCCTGCTGGGTCAGTTCGGCGAGCAGCCCGGCGCGCCGGGCCAGTTCGTCCAGGTCACCGGTGACGGTGGAGGCGATCAGGGTGGTGGTCCCGTGCGCGCGGTGGGTGCGTACGCCCCGCAGGACCTCCTCGGCGGTGCCGGAGGCGAAGGAGGCGCCGCCGCCGCCGTGATTGTGCATGTCCACGAAGCCGGGGACGATCCAGTGCCCGGACAGGTCGACGACGTGCGCGCCCTCGTGGGCGCTGCCCGCGATGCGCTCGCCGTGGACGATGACGCGGCCGCCCGCCACGGTTCCGGTGGGCAGCACCACCCTGGCGCCGGAGAGAACGGTGCTGTGCGCGCTTCCGGACATCAGGCAGGTACCTCCGTGGCGAGTAGGTCCCAGGCGAGCAGCCCTGCGCCCAGGCATCCGGCGGTGTCCCCGAGGGCCGCCGGAACGATGTGGGGCAGCTTCTGGAACGTCACGCGCTCCTCCACGGCCGCCCGCAGTGGTGTGAACAAGGTTTCTCCCGCCTCGGCCAGCCCGCCACCGATGATCAGCGTGCGCGGGTCCAGCAGGGTGATGGCGGTGACCAGGCCGTCGGCGAGTGCGCCGACCGCCTCCAGCCAGACGGTCCGGGCGCGGGCGTCGCCCGCCGCGACGGCCGCCGCGCAATCGGCGGCGTCGGCTTCGGGGTCGCCTGCGGCGGCCGCCCAGGCACGGCTGACGGCGGAGGCGGAGGCGAGGGTTTCCAGGCAGCCGCGCTGGCCGCAGCCGCAGTCGGGGCCGCCGGGGCGGACCACGATGTGGCCGATCTCGCCCGCGTAGCCGTGGGCGCCGGCCTCGATGCGGCCGGCGATGCCGATGGCTCCGGCGATACCGGTGCCGAGCGGTACGAAGAGGAAGCGGTCGGCCCCGCGGCCGGCGCCGATGCGGCCCTCGGCGAGTCCGCCCGTACGGACGTCGTGGCCGAGGGCGACCGGGATGCCGCCGAGGCGGCTGCCGAGCAGGGCGCGCATCGGCACGTCGCGCCAGCCCAGGTTCGCCGCATAGACGGCGATCCCGTTCGGGGCGTCCACGATGCCGGGGACGGCGACGCCGGCGGCCGAAGCGGCTACGGCGAAGCGCTCCCGGCCCAGGACGAGGAGCTCGGCGGCGAAGTCCAGGATCGTCTCGACCACGGCTTCGGGGCCCCGCTCGCGTCCGGTGGCGCGGCGCGCCTCGTGGAGCAGGGTGCCGTCGGCGGCGACGAGGGCGGCCTTCATCCCGGTGCCGCCCACATCGAGGGCGATGACGTGTTTCACGGGTTTCACAGGCACAGTCTCGCGTGCTCGGCTGGCAAAGGTCTAGTCCATTGGGAGGGATTGTTGAGTGGGCATACAAAATCCGGGGCCTGCTCCTGGGCCCGCTGCGGTGCCTGCTCCTGGTCCGGCTCCGGATAAGAAGCGGGCACGGAGCGGGGCCGCAGCGGATGCCGAGGTGAACGAGCCGCCAAAGTGGTGTAGACCTTACGTGGATCGTACGTACAACAAGGGGTGGAACGAGAACTGTGAAGGGCCGTTACCTGAGCCTGGCCGCGGCCGGCGCCGCACTGTGCCTGACAGCCGTGACGCTGACGGGCTGCGGAGCCCTCGGCGGACTCACCGGGGACAACGAGGTGACCCTGCGGGTCGTGGCGGCCGACTACGGGGACAATCCGCAGAACTCCTCGACGGCCTACTGGAAGGGCCTCGCCGACGGCTTCCAGAACCGCCACCCCGGCATCAAGGTCGAGGTGAGCGTCTACTCCTGGTCGGAGGTCGACGCCAAGGTCGCCGAGATGGTCAAGGCCGGCAAGGCCCCCGACATCGCGCAGATCGGCGCCTACGCCGACTACGCGGCCGCCGGCAAGCTCTACACGGCGGCCGAGCTGCTCTCCGTTAACACCGAGGCCGACTTCCTCGGGCCGCTCGCGGACGCGGGCAAGATGGGGCGGGTCCAGTACGGACTGCCCTTCGTGGCCAGCACGCGGCTGCTCTTCTACAACGAGAAGCTGCTGGGCGACGCGGGGGTCCTGCCCAAGGACGCCAAGAACGGCTGGCAGCCCAAGAGCTGGGCGGATCTGGAAGCCGCCGCGAAGAAGCTCAAGGGCGCGGGCGTGCCGACCCCCTTCGCGCTGCCGCTGGGCCGCGAGGAGGCGCAGGCCGAGACGATGATGTGGATGCTGTCGGGCGGTGGCGGCTACACCGACGACGAGGAGGAGTACGCCATCGACTCCCCCGAGAACGTCCGGACGCTGGAGTTCCTGCGCGACAAGATGGTCGGCCAGGGGCTGACCGGACCGGTCGAGCCGGGCAAGCTGGACCGGCAGGCCGCCTTCGACGCCTTCGCGCGGGGCGAGGTCGGCATGCTGAACGGACACCCGACGCTGATGAAGCAGGCCGGGGCCAAGGGTGTGAAGTTCGGGATGGTCACCATGCCGACGGCCGACGGGACCGAGCACTCGGCGATGGGCGTCGCGGACTGGGTGATGGCCTTCAAGACCGGGCACAGGACGGAGTCCGGGAAGTTCCTGGACTACCTCTACGAGCCGAAGAACGTGGCCGCCTTCACCGGCATGTACGACCTGCTGCCCGCCACCACCAGCGGTTACCGGGTGACGGAAGCCGCCACGGGCGGCGGGGCGCCGCAGCTGAAGACCTTCCTGGCGGCGCTGCCGAACTCCCGGCTCTACCCCGTCGGCAAGAAGTCCTGGGCAGCCGTGAGCGAGCGCGTCAAGCAGGACATCGGCAAGACCGTGCAGCCGGGCGGGCAGCCGGCGAAGGTGCTGGAGGAGATCGCGACGGCGGCGCGGGCGGCGGAACCGAACTGACCGGCGCGGCGCGGCGAGGCGCCGGGCCGGGCCGGGTGCGTACGGGCCGGGCCGGGCCGGGTGCGTACGGGCCGGGCGGGCCCTGTGCGTACGGGCCGGGCGGCGTCCGCCCGTACGGCCGGGGCCCGGCCCCCCGGGCTCCGCGCCGGACCCGTGTCGGTGGGCGGCGTTAATCTGGCGGTATGACGGACGAGGGGCAGTTGACGGCCACGGAGGCCGCGGTGCTCGCGTACGAGGCTCGCACCTGGCCCGGGCCCGGGGCCAAGGAGCGGGCCATCAGGGAAGGACTGGGGATGCCCCCAGTCCGCTACTACCAGCTGCTCAACGCGCTCATGGACGACCCGCGGGCCCTGGCCCACGCGCCGGGCACCGTGAACCGGCTCCGGCGCATCCGTGAGGCCCGGCGCACCCGGCGGTGACGGCCGCCGGCCGGCGGCGGGGGTGGCGGGCGCCATAGCCGTCTCCCGGCGGGGCCGTTAGGGTCGTCCGTATGGGGAGCCTTCCGCACGACTTGCCGACGCCCGTCACCGCAGCCGGGCGCGAGGGCCTCGAAGCCCTCCTCCGAACACCTCGCCGATCCGTGATCGGCCTCGACTTCGACGGCACCCTCGCCGACATCGTCCCCGACCCCGACCAGGCACGCGCCCACCCGGGAGCCGTGCCGGCCCTGGCCGCGCTGGCCCCCGAAGTGGCCTCCGTGGCCGTGGTCACCGGCCGGCCGGCGGGCGTCGCCGTCCGCTACGGGGGCTTCGCCGGAGTCCCCGGCCTGGAACACCTCGTGGTCCTCGGCCACTACGGGGCCGAGCGGTGGGACGCCGTCACCGGGATCGTCCACGCGCCCGCCGAACATCCCGGGGTGGCGGCCGTACGGGCCGAGCTGCCGGGATTCCTCGACGCGATCGGGGCCTGGCGGGGCACGTGGATCGAGGAGAAGGGCCGGGCCCTGGCCGTCCACACCCGCCGCGCCGCCGACCCCGAAGCGGCCTTCGCCGCGCTGCGCGAACCGCTGGCCGAGCTGGCGGCGCGCCACGGGCTGATGGTGGAGCCGGGCCGGGCGGTGCTGGAGCTGAGGCCGCCGGGCATGGACAAGGGCGTCGCCCTGACGGAGTTCCTCACGGAGCGGGACGCCGAGGCGGTCCTGTACGCGGGGGACGACCTGGGCGACCTCGCGGCGTATTCGGCCGTGGAGAAGCGGCGGGCGGACGGGCTGCCCGGGCTGCTGGTGTGCAGCGGCTCCGCGGAGGTGCCGGAGCTGGCCGCCCGCGCGGACCTCATTGTGGACGGCCCGGCGGAGGTGGTCCGCCTCCTGGCGGCCCTCGCCGCAGCCCTGCGGGCCTGACCCCGGGCTGCGGCCCCCGGCATGAGCCCCGGCGGCTGATCCCGAGCCCCGGGGCGGCCGGGGCTGGCGACCCGCGGCTCAGCCCCCGGAGCCGCAGGCCCTCCCGGTGCCCGACCTGCGGCTCAGCCCCCGCAACCGCAGGCCCTCCCGGTGCCCGACCCGCGGCTCAGCCCCCGGAGCCGCAGGCCCTCCCGGTGCCCGACCCGCGGCTCAGCCCCCGGAGCCGCAGGCCCTCCCGGTGCCCCCGGCTACGTGGTGGGAACGCCGAGGTCCGCCAGCTGGGCCGTGAACCACCGCGCCGGCGGCAGGGCCGTCGCCGCCGCGGCCAGGTGCTTGGTGCGCTCCGCCCGCTCGGGCTCCGGCATGGACAGCGCCGCGTGCAGCGCCCGCGCCGTCTCCGTGACGTCGTACGGGTTCACCGTCAGCGCGGCCTCGCGGAGTTCCTCGTAGGCCCCCGCCCCGGTGGACAGCACCAGCGCGCACCCGGCCTCCGACACCACCGGGATCTCCTTCGCCACGAGGTTCATCCCGTCCCGCACCGGGTTCACCAGGGCCACGTCCGCCATCCGGTAGGCGGCGAGCGAGCGCGTGAAGTCGTCCTTCACCGACACCAGCACCGGCTGCCAGTCGTCCGTACCGAACTCCTCGTTGATCTCCTGCGCCAGCTCCCGCACCGACTCGGTGTACGCCCGGTAGACCTCCAGGTCCTGCCGGGACGGGTAGGCGGAGGCCAGGTGCACCACCTTGCCGCGCCACTCGGGGTGCGTGGTCAGCAGCTCCCGGTAGGCCCGCAGTCCCCGCAGGATGTTCTTCGACAGCTCCGTGCGGTCCACCCGGACGATCGTCTTGCGGTCCCCGACCTCAGCCCGCAGCTCCGCGAGCTTCTCGTCCACCTCCGGCCGGTGCGCCAGCGCGCGCAGCTCGTCCGCCTCCACGCCGAGCGGGTATTCGGTCACCTCGGTGAACCGGCGTTCCGCGTACCCGGTCCCGTCCGCCTTCAGCCTGCGGTGCCACACCCCGCGCTCCGCGCTGCCGGCCGGGAGGGAGCCCTCCGCCACACCGCTCGCGTCGTCCATGTTCGCGCCGGTGATGAAGTTGGACGCCCACTCCCACGTGTGGAAGCCCAGCCTGTCCGCCCCGAGCATCCCCCAGACCAACTGGCGCCTGATGTCGTCGGGCAGCATGTAGAGGAACTCCCGGGACGCCCAGGGGGTGTGCGTGAAGTGGGAGATCCGCAGGTCCGGCCGCAGCTCGCGCAGCGCGCCCGGCACCAGCGCCAGGTGGTAGTCCTGCACCAGCACGCAGGCCCCCTCGCCCGCCTCCTGCGCCAGCGCCTCCGCGAAGGCCTGGTTGTAGGCGACGTACGAGTCCCACTGCCGCCGGAACGCCGCGTCGAAGGCGGGCTCGCGCGGAATCTCGTACAGGTGGTGGTGGGTGAACCAGAGCACGGAGTTCGCGATGCCGTTGTACGCGTCGTCGTAAACGGCGGGATCGATGTCCAGCATGCGGACGCCCTCTTCGGCGACGCCCCGGCGGACCGCCTCGCGGTCCGCCTCCGAGAGCGCCGCGCAGATCCACACCGCGTCCGGCTGCTCGGCGAGGGCCGTGGAGAGACCGGAGACGAGACCGCCCCCGCCGCGCCGGGCACTGAGCGTGTCGTCGGCGGCGAGAGCGTAGGAGAGCGGGCCGCGGTTCGCTGCAACGAGTACCTGAGAAGCCATGCGGCCAACCTAGCCCGGGTCGCTCCTGCTCAAACGTGCCCGAGGTCCCGTCCCGGGCCCCCCGGGTTCACGCCGCCCGGTGCCGCGCGTACTCCGGGACGCCGAGCATCGGCGGGCGCTCCTCGGTGTCCACCGGGTACGTGCGCGGCACGAAGCCGTCCGGTCCCCGCTCGAACTGCGTCAGCTCCGGCCGGACGAGATGCCCGCGCGACAGCCTCAGCTGCGCCGTCCGGTAGATCGCCGCGGCCATCCGGCCCAGCGCCTGCCCGTCCTGGTGGCGGTGGAGCCGTACGCCGACGTCCACCTGGGCCAGCGCGTCCAGCCCGGCCGTGTGCAGCGCGTCCACCAGCAGGCCCAGCTCGACGCCGTACCCGACGGGGAACGGCAGCCGCTCCAGCAGGGAGCGGCGTACGGCGTACTCGCCGCCCAGCGGCTGCACGAAGCCCGCCAGCCGCGGCCAGTGCAGGTTCAGCAGCGGGCGGGCCACCAGCTCGGTGACCCGGCCGCCCTGGCCGGGGGTCTTGCCGGAGGCGAACCCGTCGAATTCCGTGCCGAGGGGGCGGTCGTACATGGCCTTGACGAACTGCACGTCCGGCTCGGTCAGCAGCGGGCCCACGGTTCCGGACACGAAGGCGGCCGAGAAGTCCCGCAGGTCGGCGTCCACGAAGCAGACGATGTCGCCGGTGGTGGCCAGCAGCGAACGCCACAGCACCTCGCCCTTGCCGGGCAGGGCCGGGACGCGCGGCAGGATGTCGTCGCGGTGCACCACGCGGGCGCCGGCCCGGGCCGCCAGCTCCGCGGTCCGGTCGGCCGAGCCCGAGTCGATCACGACCAGCTCGTCGACCAGGGGGACCGGCAGTCCCTCGATCAGCTCACGCCGGATCACCTCGACTATGGCGCCGACCGTCGCCTCCTCGTCCAGCGCCGGCAGCACCACGCTGACGGTGGTGCCGGCCGCCCGTTTGCGGTCGAGCAGCTGGGTGAGCGGTCGGTCGGCCGCGGACCAGGAGCGGTCGGCCAGCCAACGCTCCACCTCTTCCAGCACTTTCAGCACTCCCTGGTTTGGGTCGATATGGGATCCATCTCGCGGTTCGGACGGCTGTCTCACCCGCCCGGGCCTTCGGTTACAGTCTTGAGCAACGCGAAGGACCACCGCATGTCGGGGTCCTCGCGGACAAACGCCCGGGTGCGCCATAGAGCGCGTATCCCGGTGCCATACCGCTCATCCAGAGGGGCAGAGGGACACGGCCCGTTGAAGCCCCGGCAACCCTCCAGTCGGTTCTCGCGATCAGGCACATCGGTGCCAGCAGTGAGGTCCCCGGCTAGGGAAGGTGCCAATTCCGTCTCATGGCGAAGTGCGCCATGGGGAAGATGAGGAGAAAGGGCCTCGCCATCATGGCTGCACAGACTGCTACCACCTCTGCCGACCACGGTTCCGCCGACCTCGGTTCTGTTGACCTCGGACCCGCCACCGGCCTTTCCTGCCGGGAGTGCGCCACCCGCTTCCCGCTCGGCCCCATTTTCGCCTGCGCCGAGTGTTTCGGTCCGCTGGAAGTGGCCTACGAGCTGCCGACCGGTGACCCGGAAGCGCTGCGCGCCGCGATCGAGGCCGGCCCCGACAACATCTGGCGCTACGCGCCGCTGCTGCCCGTCCCGGCGGACGTGGCCTCCAAGCCGAGCCTGAACCCCGGCTTCACCAAGCTGGTCGACGCCGCCAACCTGGGCAAGGAGCTCGGCTTCACCGGCAAGCTCTACGTCAAGGACGACTCCGGCAACCCGACGCACTCCTTCAAGGACCGCGTCGTGGCCATCGCGGTCGAGGCCGCCCGCGCCTTCGGCTTCACCACCCTGTCCTGCTCCTCCACCGGCAACCTGGCCGGCGCCGTCGGCGCCGCGGCCGCCCGGGCCGGTTTCCGCTCCTGCGTGTTCATCCCGCACGACCTGGAGCAGGGCAAGGTCGTCATGGCCGGTATCTACGGCGGCGACCTCGTGGGCATCGAGGGCAACTACGACGACGTCAACCGCTTCTGCTCCGAGCTCATCGGGGACCCGCTCGGCGAGGGCTGGGGCTTCGTCAACGTCAACCTGCGGCCGTACTACGGCGAGGGCTCCAAGACCCTCGCGTACGAGATCTGCGAGCAGCTCGGCTGGCGGCTGCCCGACCAGATCGTGATCCCGATCGCGTCCGGCTCACAGCTGACGAAAATCGACAAGGGTCTGCAGGAGCTCGTCAGGCTCGGCCTCGTGGAGGACAAGCCGTACAAGATCTTCGGTGCCCAGGCGGAGGGCTGCTCCCCGGTGTCGACCGCCTTCAAGGCCGGTCACGACGTGGTCCGCCCGCAGAAGCCGAACACCATCGCCAAGTCGCTGGCCATCGGCAACCCGGCGGACGGCCCGTACGTCCTGGACATCGCCCGCCGCACCGGCGGCTACGTCGAGGACGTCAACGACGAGCAGGTGGTCGAGGCCATCAAGATCCTCGCTCAGACCGAGGGCATCTTCGCCGAGACGGCGGGCGGCGTGACCGTCGGCGTGACGAAGAAGCTGGTCGAGAACGGGCAGCTCGACCCGTCGTTGACCACCGTGATCCTGAACACGGGTGACGGCCTGAAGACCCTGGAGGCGGTGGCCGCGGACAGCGGGCAGACCGCCACCATCCGCCCGAGCCTGGACGCGTTCCGCGCCGCCGGGCTGGGCTGACCCTCCTCCCGCACACCGGAAAGGCAGTAGCGCCATGAGCGTCAATGTCCGCATCCCCACCATCCTGCGCACCTACACCGGCGGCCAGGCCGAGGTCCCGGCCGAGGGCGCGACCCTCGCCGAGGTCATCGAGTCCCTGGAGCGGAGCCACCCGGGCATCGCCGCGCGCGTCCTGGACGACCAGGGCAAGCTGCGCCGCTTCGTCAACGTGTACGTCAACGACGACGACGTGCGCTTCGAGGGTGGACTGCAGACGGCGACCCCGGACGGCGCGGGCGTCTCGATCATCCCCGCGGTCGCCGGCGGCTGACCGGGCGGACCGCTGCCGCTGCCCCGTCCGGCTGATAAGCAAAACCGTAATTACCCCCTCCGCTATAAACGGAGGGGGTAATTCTGTTTGATTGGGCGCGGTAGAGTTGGGGAAGTCCCCTCCGCTGTTCTTGCCCGCCGCATATGAGCGGGCCGCGCCAGGGTCGACATCGGGTCAATGTGCAAGCGCGGTATGAGGCTTTGGCGAGATATGCCGGGCCCGAGTTGCCCTGGAATGTGCCCAATTTTCACTCTATTTCAATGTTTCCGCGTGTCCAGAATTCTCGTCGGATTGACCTGTTGCAGACAGCACCGGCGCGGATACATTCAGCCTCGGTCGACGCGTTCCGGCGCAAGTTCTGACCCGGGAGCGCGAAGTGCGTTCCCGCGCAAGGGCCAGTAATAGGGGAGTTAGGCATGGCTCAGGGCACCGTCAAGTGGTTCAACGCGGAGAAGGGCTACGGCTTCATCGCGGTCGACGGTGGTGCGGATGTGTTCGTCCACTACAGCGCCATCCAGATGGACGGGTACCGCACCCTTGAAGAGGGTCAGCGGGTCGAGTTCGAGATCTCGCAGGGCCAGAAGGGGCCGCAGGCGGACATGGTCAAGCTCGCACTCGGCTAGTCCGGGGGCTGGTCCGGCGCGATCGACCGCCGACGCCTACACACGTACGCGTATACGTCGTACACACGAGGGGCCCACATCCTGGACACGGGATGCGGGCCCCTCGTACGTCGTCCCCTTCCGGCCCTTGTCCCACCTGCTTCTTCGCCGCGCGTTGCCCCGAGCCGCTTGCACTCGCGGGGGTCGAGTGCTAATCATTGGCGTTAGCACTCTCCAGGTGAGAGTGCTACTCAACGAGGACCGGGTCGGTGAGGCCCGCAGGGTCCGGCGGGAAGGAACCGCCGGGCACGCAGGCCGTCCGTCGCGGGCGCGGGCGCGGTCCGGAGCAATCCACCCCTTCCCCCATGGCCTACGGCATGGGAGGGACCCCCTGGGAGGACCACTTCAGATGGCCAAGATCATTGCGTTCGACGAGGAGGCCCGGCGCGGCCTCGAGCGTGGGATGAACCAGCTCGCCGACGCCGTCAAGGTCACCCTTGGCCCCAAGGGTCGCAACGTCGTCCTTGAGAAGAAGTGGGGCGCCCCCACGATCACCAACGACGGCGTCTCCATCGCCAAGGAGATCGAGCTCGAAGACCCGTACGAGAAGATCGGCGCCGAGCTGGTCAAGGAAGTCGCCAAGAAGACGGACGACGTCGCCGGCGACGGTACGACCACCGCCACCGTGCTGGCCCAGGCGCTCGTCCGCGAGGGCCTGCGCAATGTAGCCGCCGGCGCCAACCCGATGGCCCTCAAGCGTGGTATCGAGAAGGCCGTCGAGGCCGTCTCCGCCGCCCTGCTCGCCCAGGCGAAGGATGTCGAGACCAAGGAGCAGATCGCCTCCACGGCCTCCATCTCCGCCGCCGACACCCAGATCGGCGAGCTCATCGCCGAGGCCATGGACAAGGTCGGCAAGGAAGGCGTCATCACCGTCGAGGAGTCCCAGACCTTCGGTCTGGAGCTGGAACTCACCGAGGGCATGCGCTTCGACAAGGGCTACATCTCGGCGTACTTCGCCACCGACATGGAGCGCATGGAGTCGTCGCTCGACGACCCGTACATCCTGATCGTCAACTCCAAGATCGGCTCGGTCAAGGACCTGCTGCCGCTCCTGGAGAAGGTCATGCAGTCCGGCAAGCCGCTGCTGATCATTGCCGAGGACGTCGAGGGCGAGGCCCTGTCGACCCTGGTCGTCAACAAGATCCGCGGCACCTTCAAGTCCGTCGCCGTCAAGGCACCGGGCTTCGGCGACCGCCGCAAGGCCATGCTCGGCGACATCGCCATCCTCACCGGTGGCACCGTCATCTCCGAGGAGGTCGGCCTCAAGCTGGAGAACGCCGGTCTCGACCTGCTGGGCCGCGCCCGTAAGGTCGTCATCACCAAGGACGAGACCACCATCGTCGACGGTGCCGGTGACAGCGACCAGGTCGCCGGCCGCGTGAACCAGATCCGCGCCGAGATCGAGAACTCCGACTCGGACTACGACCGCGAGAAGCTCCAGGAGCGCCTCGCGAAGCTGGCCGGCGGCGTGGCCGTCATCAAGGCCGGCGCCGCGACCGAGGTGGAGCTCAAGGAGCGCAAGCACCGCATCGAGGACGCCGTTCGCAACGCGAAGGCGGCCGTCGAAGAGGGCATCGTCGCCGGTGGTGGCGTGGCCCTGCTGCAGGCCTCCTCGGTCTTCGAAAAGCTCGACCTCTCGGGTGACGAGGCGACCGGCGCCAACGCCGTGAAGCTCGCCCTGGAGGCTCCGCTCAAGCAGATCGCCGTCAACGGCGGCCTTGAGGGCGGCGTCGTCGTGGAGAAGGTCCGCAACCTGACCGTCGGCTGGGGCCTGAACGCCGCGACCGGCGAGTACGTCGACATGATCGCCGAGGGCATCATCGACCCGGCGAAGGTCACGCGCTCCGCTCTGCAGAACGCCGCGTCGATCGCCGCGCTGTTCCTGACGACCGAGGCCGTCATCGCCGACAAGCCGGAGAAGGCCGGCGCCGGCGCGCCGGGCGGCATGCCGGGCGGTGACATGGACTTCTGATCGGCCTCGGGCTCCGGCCTCTGGTTGATCGGCTGTTCTCGAACGAGGGCGGCATCCCCGCGGGGATGCCGCCCTCGGGCGTTTCCGGCCGCCGGCGCGCGCCTCTCGGCCGGGGCGCGCCCGGTCGCCGGTGTCAGAGCTGCTTGAGGAAGTACACGTCCTCGTGGCCGCCCGGGAGACCCGGAACGCGGGCCGTCTCCTCGTACCCGTGGCGGGCGTAGAAGCCCGGCGCCTGGAAGGTGAACGAGGAGACCATGATCGTGCGGCAGCCCCGGCGGCGGGCCTCGTCCTCGGCCGCGGCCAGCAGCTTCGCTCCCCAGCCCCCGCCGCGGCTGTCCTCGCGGACCCAGGTCAGCTCGATGCCCGCCCGGTCCCCCCAGCTCCAGCCGCTCAGGCCGGCGATGAGGGAGCCGTCGCCATCCGTGATCCGTACGGTGAACTCCGCCTGCTCGTGCCCGGCCGTGGCCGCCTGGTTGAAGGCGTCCAGCTCCTTGCCCAGCCGGGCGTCGAGCTCGGAATCCCGCCCGCCCGTGGTGATGTCCACCCCGTTGTCGTCCATCCGGCCATTGTGGGGTTGACTGATGCGTATGACCCAGCCGTTTATCAAGATCTGCGGGTTGCGGACCGCGCGCGACGTGGAGGTGGCCGTGGAGTCCGGCGCCGACGCCGTCGGCTTCGTCTTCGCGCCCGGCAGCCCGCGTACCGTCGACGCCGCCACCGCGCGCGCCCTCGCCGCGCTGGTCCCCGACGCGGTCCTCACGGTCGGGGTCTTCCGGGGGCAGCCGGTCGGGGAGGTGCGCCGCCTGGCCGACGAGAGCGGGGTGCGCGCCGTACAGCTCCACGGGGACGAGGGGGCCGAGTACTACGAGGAGCTGCGCGGGCCGGGCCGGACGCTGATCCGCGCCACCGCCGAGCACGTCGAACGCTGCGGGGAGCTGGGCGAGGACCTGCTGCTGCTCGACGCACCCGACCCGGGGTCGGGCAAGCCGTGGAACTGGGGCTCGGAGGAGTTCGCGGCGCCCAAGGGCCGGTGGATGCTGGCGGGCGGGCTGACCCCCGCCAACGTCGGGGAAGCGGTCAGGGTCACCGGCGCCTGGGGCGTGGACGTCTCCAGCGGGGTGGAGCGGGAGCGCGGAGTGAAGTCACCGGAGCTCATCCGCGCCTTCATCCGGGCGGCGCACGCCCTCCGTAGCTGACTGCATCCGTGTCATCACGTTGCGCGAGAAATCCGGCATGTGTGCGTCCGGTTGAGGGCATTGACCCGGCATGGACCCCGAAAAGCTGGGCTGGCTGCGGCGCCTGACGCCCCGCCTCGCCCCCAGGGGCGGTGCCGCGGCGGTGTTCGCGCCGCGCAGCGCCCCCGTCTTCACCGCCGACTTCGCCTCCCTCACCCAGTGGGTCGCCGGCCGCTCGTGGGCTTATCCCGACGGCGGTCCGGTCAACCCGCGCGACAACAAGCTCGACCACCTGGTCTCCGATCCCGACTACAGCCGTAGCGGCGTCTTCCGCGCGACGCGCCGCCCCGACGGCAACTGGGACGCCGGGCTGCTCACCACCGAGGGCAGCGAAGAGGGCTTCATGGTGCGCACCGGCGACGTGCTGGAGGCGCGCGTCAGACTCCCGGTGGAGATCGGGGCGTGGCCCGCGATCTGGACCTGGCGGGACGGCGGCCAGGAGATCGACGTCTTCGAGTACCACCCGGACAACCCCGATCTGCTGGAGCTGTCCAACCACGTCCGGCAGGGGCACCGCTACCACCGCGACCCGTCGGTGCGGCCCGGGGCCTGGGTGGACCTGAAGGTGGAGTTCGGGAAGAACTCGGTGGTCTGGTGGGTCAACGGAGCGCGCGTGTACAGCGACGGCAGAGGGGTGGGCCGCGCCTGGCACGCGTACCTCATCGTCAACCTGTCGGTCTGCGCCGGGCGCTACCATCCGGCGCCCGAGCCGGGGGTCGACGAGATGTCCTACGAGGTGTCGCGGCTCCAGGTGTACCGGCGCGCCACCCCCGGCCGGGTGCCCAGGCCCGCGGAGCCGCCCGAGGGCCGCCCGGCGTAGGCGTTTCTTTCGGCGGAGCGGGCAGGGCGCGCAGGTCAGTCGGTGCGCAGGCGGGCGTGCAGGTGTTCGTCGTGCCAGCCGTCCGCGTGGAGCAGGGCGCCGCGCAGGGTGCCCTCCAGGGCGAAGCCGGCCTTCGTCGCGATGGCGCAGGACGCAGGGTTGGCGACGGAGTGCGTGATGCGCAGGCGGTGCAGGCCCAACTCCTCGAAGGCCCAGCGGCTGACCCGGTCCGTGGCTTTGGCCATGATGCCGCCGCCGCGTCCGGCGGGCAGCAGCCAGTACAGGAACTCGCCGCTGCCGCCGCGCAGGTCGAGGTCGCTCAGGCCGATGAGGCCGACGGCCGGGCCCGGCGCCACCGGCGCGATCGCCCAGATCGCGGCCTCCTCGGCCTCCCAGCGGGCGTGCCAGCGCCCGATCCGGTCTTCGGCCTGCGCCAGCGTGAGGCGACCCGGGCGGTTCCAGTGCCGGATGTCCGGGTCGAGGCAGGACTCGACCAGCGCGGGCGCGTCGCCCGGTTCCCAGGGGCGCAGGAGGGCGTCCCCCAGGGGCAGCACGGGCTGGGGGAGGGCGCGCATGCGGCCGGGTGAAACCACCGGGGGTATGTCGTCGGTCATGAGCGCATGGTGGCAGGGGCGTCCGTCGGGGTGTCCGGGCCGGGGCGGGAGGCGGGGACCGGGGTCGGGTCGGTGTTCAGGTCGGTCAGCATCTGGGGCGTGAAGCCGAAGAAGTAGGTGGCGGCGAAGCCCACGAGGTAGCCGACCACCAGGCCGCCCGCGTAGATCGCCAGGGTGAGGCCCATGCCCGAGGTGCCGTCGAGCAGCGGGAAGAGGGCCCAGCCGGAGGGGCCGATGGCGGTCGAGCCGAAGGTGACGCCGAGCTGGTGGCACAGGCCCACGAAGGCGCCGCCGGCCGCGCCGCCGCAGCAGGCGGTGACGAAGGGGCGGCCCAGGGGCAGGGAGACGCCGTAGATCAGCGGTTCCCCTACGCCCAGGAAACCGGCCGGGAGGGCGGATTTGACGGTGGCGCGCAGCGAGCCGTTGCGCGGCAGGCGGCAGTAGACGGCGATGGCGGCGCCGACCTGGCCCGCCCCCGCCATGGCGAGGACGGGCAGCAGCACGGTGTAGCCGGACTGCCCGATGAGGGTGGTGTGCAGGGGGATCAGGGCCTGGTGCAGGCCCAGCATCACCAGCGGGAGGAAGAGGCCGCCGAGGACCAGGCCGGCGAGGGCGCCGCCGGTGGCGAGCAGCCAGGTGGCGAAGGTGCCGATGGCGGTGGAGACCTCACCGGCGAGGAACATCAGCCCGTAGAGCGTGGCCAGGCCGGAGACGAGGACGGTCAGGGTCGGGGTGACCAGCACGTCCAGGGATTCCGGTACCCAGCGCCGGCACCACTTCTCCACCTGGACGGCGAGCAGGGCGGCCGCCAGGGCGCCCAGTACGCCGCCCTGGCCCGGGGAGAGCTGCTGGCCGAAGGCATCGATCTTGGTGACGCCCGGGAAGACGATGATGGCGGCGACCGCGCCGCCGAGGACGGCCGTGCCCCCGAACTCCTTGGCGGTGTTGTAGCCGACGAAGACGGCGATCAGCGACATGAAGCCGGAGGCGAGCGCGGCGAGGGCCGGCACGACCCCCGCCAGCCAGCCCGCGTTGGTCAGTACGCCGCTCAGGCCCGCGATGATGCCGCAGCCGATGAGCGCCGGGATCAGCGGTACGAAGATGTTCGCGACGCGGCGCAGGAACCTCTTGAAGGGGGTGGAGTTGCGGGCTTTCTGAGCCTCCTTCATCGCGGCGCCCCGGGCCTTGAGTTCCTCGGCCGTGACGGGCGGCCGGTCGGCCGCCTGCGAGCGGCCCTCCTCCACGAGCGCCTCGAACTGCGGGGTCACGCGGGCCACGGTCCCCGGGCCGAGCACGATCTGGTAGGTGTCGTCCTCGACCACGCCCATGACGCCCGGCACGGCCCGCAGGGCCTCCTCCTGGACCAGGCCGCGGTCGCGCAGGCCGATGCGCAGGCGCGTCATGCAGTGGGCGATGGAGGTGACGTTGTCCGGGCCGCCGACCAGGGGGAGGATCGCGGCGGCTGTGGCGCGGTTCTTGTCCGTGGGCATGGTGGTCGCCTCGCTGTCGGGGGGCCGGGTGGTCGGGCAGGGCTGGGCCGGATGGTCACGGGGTGTGGGGCCGGGGCGGTGCGGGAGGTCAGGGGGTATGGGGCGGGGCTTCGGCGAGGGCGCGGGCGAGGGCCGCGCGCAGGTGGCCCTGCGCGGCGTCGAGCAGCTCGGCCGCCTGGGGGCCGTCGACGCCCCCGAGGATGACGAGGACGGCGTGCTTGACCTCGCCTCCGGTGGCGGTCAGGGCGGCCTCGATCTCCTCGTCGGACGCGCCGGTGGCCAGGGCCACGATGCGGCGGGCGCGGGCGCGCAGCTTCTCGTTGGAGGAGCGCATGTCGACCATCAGGTTCCCGTAGGTCTTCCCGAGCCGGATCATCGTGATCGTCGAGATGAGGTTGAGGACCAGCTTCTGCGCGGTGCCCGCCTTCAACCGGGTGGAACCGGTGATGAGCTCCGGCCCGACCACGACCTCGATGCCGTGTTCGGCGGCCGCGGCGAGCGCGGACCCGGCGTTGCAGGAAAGCCCCACGGTGAGCGCGCCGCGCGTACGGGCGAACTCGACGGCGCCGATCGCGTACGGGGTGCGGCCGGAGGCGGAGATGCCCACCACCGTGTCGTCTGTGGTCAGCGCGAGGGCGGTGAGGTCCCGGGCGGCCAGCTCCGCGGAGTCCTCGGCGCCTTCGACGGCCTGGACCATGGCGGACGGTCCGCCCGCGATCAGGCCGACCACCGCGGCCGGGTCGGTGTTGAAGGTGGGCGGGCATTCGCTGGCGTCCAGGACGCCCATCCGGCCGGCCGTGCCGGCGCCCGCGTAGACCAGCCGCCCGCCACGGGCCATCCGCGGCGCGATCGCGTCGATCGCGGCGGCGATCCCCGGCAGCTGGCCGGCGACGGCGGCCGGGACGGTGGCGTCCTCGGCGTTCATGATGCGGGCGATGTCGAGGGTCGGCAGCTGGTCGATGCCGGCCAGCTCGGGCCGGAAGGCCTCGGTGGTCAGCGTTTCCAGCTGGGCGCGGAGGTCGGCGTACGCGGTCATGGGTGGCGGGCTCCTAGCGGGCGGGTGCCGCCCTTGCCGGCGGTCGGTACGGGCGTGTGGTGGCGGGGGGCGAGGGCCTCGTAGGAGGCGGCGAGGGCGGGCGCGGCCGTCTCGTACGTCCGCTGCGCCACCCCGACGAACAGGCAGTCCACGACGAGGAGCTGGCTGGTCCGGCTGGACATGGCGGCCGGGCGCAGCCGGGTCTCGCGCGGGGCGGAGGTGGCCAGGACCAGGTCGGCGTAGTGGGCGACCGGGCTGTTGGCGCGGCCGGTGAGGGCGACGGTGGTGGCGCCGCGCTCGAAGGCGGTGCGGAGGGGTTCGATGACATCGCCCGTGGCGCCGGAGTGGGTGATCGCGACGGCCACGTCGCCGGGGCGCAGCTGGACGGCGTTGGTGACGGCCAGATGGGGATCGCTGTGGGCGTGGGCGACCAGGCCGATGCGCAGGAGCTTCTGGACGAGGTCCTGGCCGACGAGGCCGGAGGCACCCACGCCGTAGACGTCGATCCGGCGGGCCGTCGCGAGGGCGGTGACGGCGGCGGCCAGCTGATCCAGGTCGAGTCCGGCGGCGGTGTCGGCGAGGGTCTGCGCCTCCTCGTGGGCCAGCTTGGCGACGACGTCCGCGATCGGGTCGTCGACGGTTATGTCCACGGTGACGGCGGGTGCGGCGCCGGACTCCTGCTGGGCGGCGAGGGCTGCGAGCGCGAGGCGCAGGTCGCGGTAGCCCGGGTAGCCGAGCAGGCGGGCGGTTCGGACGACGGTGGCTTCGCTGGTGCCGGTGTGTGCGGCGAGGGCGGAGACGGTGAGCCGGGCGCAGCCGGCCGGGTCGGAGGCGACGGCTTCGGCGACGGCGCGCATGGAGCGGGTCATGGAGGGGCCGAGGCCGCGGATGCGGGCGCGGAGCGCGTGGGCCGGCGGGGTGGCCTCGGCTGCACTGGCGACAGCGGTGGGCGTGCCGGGCGCGGTGGCCGTGGCGGCGGGGGGCTGAGCGGCCGGGCCGCTGAAAGTTTCCTTCGCATTCCTGCTCACGCCTGAAATCTATTTTCAGGCGGTGGGGGCGTCAAGGCGCCATGAGGGGAAGACGGCCGTCGCTCCCGCGCCCGAGCTGGTTCACAATGGCCGCATGGACCACGCGATCCCCCTGGAGCAGGCGCTGCATGTCGCCCGCGCCCTCGTTCTCGCCGACCTCGCCGCCGGCCAGGTCGCCGATGCCGATGTCGTCTCCCTCGTCGAGGACTCGGTCACGCACCGCCGGTGGTGGGTCGGGCAGTGGCCGCAGGGAGTGGACTACCTGCCCGGACTGGTCGCCCAGGACGTGCAGGACGCGCTGCTGGAGAAGCACGGGCGCTGGCCGCTGTGCCCGGTCTGCACCCACGGCGAACCGCACGCGCTGGAGGTGGAACCGGAGCTGGGACCGGACCCGCGCTGGGTCTGTTCGCAGGCGGGCGTGAAGGTGGCCGCGGTCGGCGGCCTGGGCGCCGTCTTCCGCGGGGGCCGGTGAGCGGTCGGTGACGGTGTACATCGACCCGCCCACCTGGCCGGGCCACGGCCGCATGTGGTCGCACCTGGTCAGCGATGTCTCGTACGAGGAACTGCACGCCTTCGCGGCGGCCATAGGCTGTCCGCCGCGCGCCTTCGAACGGGACCACTACGACGTGCCCTCGTACCGGTACGCGGCCGCGGTCGCCGCGGGCGCGGTCGAGGTCGGCAGCAAGGAACTCGTCCGCCGCCTGACCGGGGCCGGCCTGCGCCGCCCGAAGGGCCGCCCGGCGTAGGGCGGCGCCCCGTCCGCTCTACCCGCGCCCCTTCCGGCCTCCGGGCGGGCTACCGGTCGGCGTGGGCCGGGTCCGGGGCCGTCACGCGGGTGGCCGAGCCGGAGATGACCACGCGGGTCACACGGGTCGGCGTACGGCGGTCCAGGCGCAGCGCGACGACGGCGAGGGCGATCGCGGTGACGGTCATGGCGGCGCCCGCCCAGGCGGTGGCGGAGAAGCCGAGGCCGGCATCGATGACCGCGCCGCCGAGCCAGGGGCCTCCCGTGTTGCCGAGGTTGAAGGCGGCGGTGGTGGTGGCGCCGGCCAGCGTCGGGGCGGCGCCCGCGACGTTGAACATGCGGGCGTTGAGCGCGGGGGCGGTGAAGAAGGCCGAGAAGCCGATGAGGAAGGAGAGGCCGATCGCCGCGACCTGGAAGGAGACCAGCAGGGCGAGCGCGGTCAGGAAGACGGTCGAGGCGGTGATGCCCCAGATCATCACGCCGAACAGGTTCGCGTCCGCGACCCGGCCGCCGAGGGTGGTGCCGGCCAGCGCACCGATGCCGAAGAGGCCGAGGATCCAGGGGACCCAGTGCGAGTCCAGCCCCGCCACGTCCGTGAGCAGCGGCGACAGGTAGCTGAAGGCGCAGAAGACGCCGCCCGCGGCCAGTGCGGTGATGACGATGGACAGCCACACCTGGCGGTCGCGGTAGATGCGCAGCTCGCGCCCGAGGCGGGGCTTCTCGGCGGGCAGCGGGATCTTCGGGATCAGCGCCAGGATGCCGGCGAGGGCGATGGCGGAGGCCGCGCCGACCGACCAGAACGCCGAGCGCCAGCCAAGGTGCTCGCCGAGGAAGGCGCCGGCGGGGACGCCGAGGACGTTGGCGATGGACAGGCCGCCGATCATGACCGCCATGGCGCGGGCCCGCTGGTTCTGCTCGACCATGGCGATGGCGACGGCCGCGCCGACGGCCCAGAAGCCGGCGCAGGCGAGGGCGGAGAGGACACGGGAGGCGAAAAGGAGCTCGTAGGAGGGAGCCAGCGCGCCCGCGACCTGGCCCAGTCCGAAGAGGGAGATCAGTGAGATCAGAGTGGTGCGGCGCGGCAGGCGCAGGGTGGCGACGGCGAGCAGCGGTGCGCCGATGACCATGCCGATCGCGAAGGCGGAGATCAGCAGCCCCGCCTGCGGGATGGTGACGCCCATGTCGTCGGCTATGGGTGGCAGCAGCCCGGAGAGCATGAATTCGCTGGTGCCGAGGGCGAAGACGGACAGGCCGAGGATGTAGACGGCGACGGGCATGCGGGAAGGACGGGTGGTGGTTGCAGGCATGCCACTGATCAACGGTTGCGGACGGGACCGCATTCCCCTTCCCCGGAGTCCGCGTGCGGCGCCGGGCGGGTGCTGCGCCGGGCGGGTGCGGCGTCAGGCCGCGGAGGTCAGGGCGGCGAGCTCCGCGGCGAGATTGGCGCGGGCCGGGGCCTCCCACCGCTCGCTGCCGTAGGGCGTACGGAAGAGCCGCGGCAGGTCCAGCAGTTGGCGCAGCACGGCGGCGCGGCCGGTGCGGAAGGCGTCGTCCGGGACGAAGGCGTACTCGGCGCGGACGGCGGCGACGTACGCCTCGTACGCGGCCGGGGCGCCCGCCAGTACGGCGAGGTCCGCGTCGCAGAGCACCTCGCCGTCGGTGTCGCCGGGTGCGGGGTCGTGGGTGACGGTGAGGCGGACCAGCCGGGCGACCTCGGCGGTGCGGGCGGCGTCGATGCCGAGCTCGGTGAGGGCCCGCTCCGCCAGGGCGGCGCTGCGCTCCTCGTTCTCCGAGCGGTCGGGGCGGTAGACGGCGTCGTGGAACCAGGCGGCGAGCCGCACGGCGGCGGGATCGGCGGCGTGCGGCGCCAGTACGTCGATCCGCGTGAGCACATCGGCCAGGTGCGCGGTGGTGTGGTAGCGGCGCTGCGGCTCCGACCAGGCGGCGAGGAGCCGGTCGGCGTAGGGGGCTGGATCACGGTCGGCCGGGGCGCCGGCGGCGGCGGCCGTCGCCAGCCAGCGGGCGCGGAGGCCGGCGGTGTCCGTGTCGGTATGCGGGGTGGCTGACTCCATGCGCACATTGTGGGGGTGGGCGGTGCGGTGGCGTGATGGGTGGTGGCGTGATGGCGGTGGCGTGATGGTGCTGGTGAAGCGCGGGGGCGGGCCCGTACCCTGGATATTGGACTAGACCTCTAGCTCTTTCCGTGGCCTGGGCTGTCCCGGCGCGGGTCAGCAGGTCAGCAGGTCAGCGGGTCATATGAGCAGTTTTCCGAAGGATGGGGATCGAATGAGCAACCGTGCGCTCCTGGAGGTGATCGCCCTGGACGCTCAGGACGCGATCGCGGCCCGGGCCGGTGGGGCGGACCGACTCGAACTGGTCACCGACATGGCCGCCGACGGACTCACCCCGCCGTGCGAGACCTTCGCGGCGGTCAGGGCGGCCGTCGACATCCCGCTGCGCGTGATGCTCCGCACGACGGACGGCTTCGCCGCGGGCGACGTCGGCGCCCTCGTCGCGCAGGCGCGGGCGCTGCGGGCCGAGGGGGCGCGGGAGTTCGTCCTCGGTTTCCTGCACCCGGACGGCAGCCCCGACCTGGCCGCCGTGGAGGCGGTCCTGGCCGAGCTCGACGGCTGCCGCTGGACCTTCCACCGGGCGATCGACCGCGCGGCGGACCGGGACCAGCTGCGCAAGGCGCTCGCGGAGCTGCCGGGGCTGGACACGTACCTGACGGCGGGCGCGGCGGCGGGGGTCGGCGCCGGCCTGCCGGTGCTGCTGGCGGAGGCGGCGCGCAGCGGCGAGCCGGGGTACGGGCCGCGGATGCTTGTCGGCGGCGGGCTGACGCTGTCGCACCTGCCGGTGCTGCGCGCGGCCGGCCTTGACGCCTTCCACATCGGCGGCGCGGCGCGGCCGGACGGCTGGGGCCGGCCGGTCTCGGCGGCGGCGGTGGCCGAGTGGCGCACGGCCCTGTCCTGACGGCGGGGCGGCGGGGCACGGCGGGGCCCGAAGCGGGGCACGGGGTGGGGCCGGCCGGGCGACCGGGGCCGGCTCACCCCGGTGCGGGATCGTCCGGGCGCGGGATCGCCCGCCGCCCGCCGCCGCCGCGGCCCCGCCGCCCGCCGCCCCGCGGCCCGGCGGCCCGGTGGGGTCAGGTCAAGGGCGTCGGGAGCGGGGCCGCGTGGAGGAGGGCCAGGCCCGAGACGGCGCGGGTGAGGCACACGTACAGCCGACGCAGGCCGGTCCGTTCGTCCGGCTCGCCGTCCACGATCGCCGCGGGCTCGTCCAGGACCACGTAGTCGTACTCCAGCCCCTTCGCCAGCGACGCCGGCACCAGCGTCAGCCGCGCCCGCGCCGTGGTCTCCTCACCCGGCGACAGGTACGGCAGGTCCGCCGCCCGCAGGGCCTGCCCCAGGGCCGGAACACGGGCGTCCGCCGCGATCAGGCCGACCGAGCCCTCCTGCTCCAGTGCGGCACGGCAGGCGTCGGTCACCGCCGCCGTCAGCTCGGCCGGATCCTCGATCCGGGTGATCCGCAGGGAGCCCGGCGCCTCACGGACCGAGGAGACCGGGGCCAGGCCCGGGGAGATCGACGGCAGCAGGCGCGAGGCGTACGCGATCACCTCGCGCGGCACGCGGAAGCCCGCCGTCAGCTCCTCCAGCACCGCCTGCGGCTTGCCGAGGTGGGTCAGCGCCTCGTCCCAGCTGCGCGTCGCCCACGGCGTCGTGCCCTGGGCGAGATCACCGAGGACCGTCGCCGAACCGGTCGTGCAGCGCCGGCCCACCGCCCGGTACTGCATCGGCGAGAGGTCCTGCGCCTCGTCGAGCACGACATGGCCCAGCGAGGACGTCCGCTCGACCAGGTCCGCCGTCTCGTCGATCAGGACCAGGTCCGCCGCCGACCACTGCGCCGACTTGACGCCGCGGTACGGCTTCGGCCACAGCAGGAGCTCCTGCTCGTCGGCCGTGAGGACGCCCTCCGCGTGCGCGGCGAGGAACTCCGCGTCGGACAGCAGCCGCAGCACCAGCTTCGCCGGATCCACCGGCGGCCAGATCTCCTTCACCGCCGCCTTCACCGCCGCATTGCGCGCCACCGCGTCCTGGACGCGGTCGTCGGGCGCCTCGCCGGCCTGCTCCATCCGTACGAGGACCGCGTGCGCGATCCGCTGCGGGAGCGCCTCGCGGGCCGCGCCGTAGCGGATGTCGCGGGTGCGCAACTCCTCGACCATCTCTGACAGTTCGTGCGCCGGTACGCGCCAGCGGCGTGAGCCGCGGACCACCATCAGCGGCTCGGTGGGCAGGGTGACGTGGGAGCGGACCGCGCGGTTCAGGACCTCCGCCATCCGGGCGTCGCCCTTGACGACGGCGGCCTCGGCCGCGTCGGAGCCGCGTACCTCCAGGCCCTCGCGGGCCACCAGGTCGTCCACGGTGGCCTGCTGGACCTCCAGCTCTCCGAGGGCCGGGAGGACCTGCTCGATGTAGTGCAGGAAGGACCGGTTCGGCCCGATGACCAGCGTGCCCGTGCGGGCCAGGCGGTCGCGGTGCGCGTACAGCAGGTACGCGACGCGGTGCAGGCCGACCGCCGTCTTCCCGGTGCCGGGGCCGCCCTGGACGCAGACGGAACCGGACAGGCCGGAGCGGACGATCTCGTCCTGCTCGGGCTGGATCGTCGCGACGATGTCCCGCATGGGGCCGACGCGGGGGCGCTCGATCTCCTGCTGGAGCAGTTTGCTGACGGTGGCGGCGGCGGTGGCCCCGGCGGGGGCCGGGTCGGACAGGTGCTCGTCCTCGTACGCCGTGAGCTCGCCGCCGGTGTAGCCGAAGCGGCGGCGCAGGGCGACGTCCTGCGGGTCGGCCTTGGAGGCGCGGTAGAAGGGCTGGGATACGGGGGCGCGCCAGTCGATGACCATCGGGTCGCCGTCGGCGTCGTGGACGTGGCGGCGGCCGATGTAGAACTGCTCGCCGCCGGCGCCCTCGGCGAGTTTCGCGCCGGGCGCGTGCAGGTAGTCGAGGCGGCCGAAGAAGAGGGGCGTGTGGGCGAGGTCGGCGAGCGCCTTGATGCGGTCGTCGATCTGGGCCCGCAAGACGATCGCGTTGACCCAGTTCGCGGTCACGTCGCGGATGTCGAGCGCCTCCGCGTCCGCGCGCATGGCGCGCAGCGCGGCGCGGGAGGCGGCGAGGTGCGCGCGCTCGCGGGCGAGGGGGCCGGTGGCGGTCGTGGTCGTGGTCGCGGTGGTCGCGGTGGCCGTGCGGACGGGCGCGGCGGTGGGCGGGGTGTCGGACTCGGGGGCGTGCGCGGGCACGGGAATGCCTCCAGCTGCGGATCGCGGAGCCGCGTGAGCGTCAGCGGCGGCCGGTACGGAACAGATGCCCGCCGGTTTCTGACCGGCGGGCGGCTCTCCCCGGTGAGGCGGCGGGAGGCGGGCAAGAGCGGAGATTCTAGCCAGCGCGACGGAGCCGCGCGAATGGATTTGGCGCACCGGAAACCCGCTGGCACCGGGACTTTCGTACGGGGTGCCGTACGGGTGTCATACGGGGGAGCGTCAGACTTGAGGGCGGTCCTCAGGGGCCGGCATGGGCCGCGAGGAGGACGCGAGGGGTCCCGGGATTCCCTCCGCAGAGCGATGTGCGCGGCCGGGCTGAAACGGACCATGGATCCATGAGCACCGCAACCTTCACCCCGATCCAGGGCGGCCGCCCGAGCGGCGCCACCACCTCCTACTCCCGGCCCCGCCACAGCCCGGGCGGCATGCTGCGCGCCGCGAAGGTCTTCGCCGCGGCCGCGGTGAGCGTCATCGTGCTGGGCGAATACGGCGAGGACGCGGGCGTCATACGCCGCTGACCGGTGGACGGGACGGGCCATCGGCGCGAGGCGGGCGGGGGGGGGTGGAGCCCACCGTCCCCACCCCCGACGCATGCCCCGCGCAGGAGGCCGCCCGCGTCGACCTGCGCGGGCCGGCGGTCAGTCGTTCGTCAGCAGCTCGTCGGCGTCCATGATCCGGTAGGCGTAGCCCTGTTCGGCGAGGAAGCGCTGGCGGTGGGCGGCGAAGTCCTGGTCGATCGTGTCGCGCGCCACCACCGAGTAGAACCGCGCCTCGTGGCCGTCCGCCTTAGGCCGCAGCACGCGGCCCAGGCGCTGGGCCTCCTCCTGGCGCGAGCCGAAGGTGCCGGACACCTGGATGGCCACCGTGGCCTCGGGCAGGTCGATGGAGAAGTTCGCGACCTTCGAGACGACCAGCACGCTGATCTCGCCCTCACGGAAGGCGTTGAAGAGCTTCTCGCGCTGCGCGTTGGAGGTCTCGCCCTTGATGACGGGGGCGTCCAGGTGCTCGCCGAGCTCGTCGAGCTGGTCGATGTACTGCCCGATGACGAGGGTCTGCTCGCCCCGGTGCTTGCTGACGAGCGCCTCGGTGACCTTCCGCTTGGTCGCGGTGGTCGCGCAGTAGCGGTACTTCTCCTCCGTCTCGGCGGTCGCGTAGGCGAGCCGCTCCGTCTCGGTGAGGTTGACGCGGACCTCGACGCAGTCGGCGGGCGCGATGTAGCCCTGCGCCTCGATCTCCTTCCACGGCGCGTCGAACCGCTTGGGCCCGATCAGCGAGAAGACGTCCGACTCGCGGCCGTCCTCGCGCACCAGCGTCGCGGTCAGGCCGAGCCGGCGGCGTGCCTGGAGGTCGGCGGTGAACTTGAAGACCGGCGCGGGCAGCAGGTGTACCTCGTCGTAGACGATCAGGCCCCAGTCGCGGGAGTCGAAGAGCTCCAGGTGCGGATAGACACCCTTCCGCTTCGTGGTCAGGACCTGGTACGTGGCGATCGTGACGGGCCGGATCTCCTTGCGGGTGCCGGAGTACTCGCCGATCTCCTCCTCCGTCAGCGAGGTCCGCTTGACCAGCTCGTGCTTCCACTGGCGGGCCGAGACGGTGTTCGTGACGAGGATCAGCGTGGTCGCCTTGGCCATCGCCATGGCTCCGGCGCCGACCAGCGTCTTGCCCGCGCCGCAGGGCAGTACGACCACACCCGAGCCGCCGTGCCAGAAGCCTTCGACGGCCTGCTGCTGGTAGGGCCGCAGCGCCCAGCCGTTCTCCGCCAGGTCGATCTGGTGCGCCTCGCCGTCCACGTACCCGGCGAGGTCCTCGGCCGGCCAGCCCAGCTTGAGCAGCGTCTGCTTGATCTGCCCGCGCTCGGAGGGGTGCACGATCACGGTGTCGGGATCGAGCCGCGCCCCGACGAGCGGGGAGATCCGCTTGGACCGCAGGATCTCCTCCAGGACGGGCCGGTCGGTGCTGGTCAGGACCAGCCCGTGCACGGGGTGCTTGGAGAGGGTGAGGCGGCCGTAGCGCGCCATGGTCTCGGCGACGTCGACGAGCAGTGCGTGCGGAACCGGATAGCGGGAGAATTCGACGAGCGCGTCCACGACCTGCTCGGCGTCGTGCCCGGCGGCCCGGGCGTTCCACAGGCCGAGCGGGGTGATGCGGTAGGTGTGGATGTGCTCGGGAGCGCGTTCCAGCTCGGCGAAGGGGGCGATGGCGCGCCGGGCGGCGCCGGCCAGCTCGTGGTCGACCTCCAGCAGGAGGGTTTTGTCACTCTGGACGATCAGTGGACCATTCACGCGCGGCGCCCCGTTTCTCTAGGCAAACCTCCAGTGTGCCGTACGCCCCCGGCGGGTGGGAACCACCCACTCGGGGATGCTCCGCGCGAGGGGCGCCGGGCGCGTGTGGGCCGTGCGCCCGGTACTTTGCGCCCGGCAGTTCGAAGATCTTGCACCAGGGGCCAAGGGGGGCCGCATGGCGGAGCAGGGTGAACTCAGTAGTCGGGATGATCGGCACGACCGGGATGATCGGCACGACCGGGATGATCGGCCCGACCGGGACGGTCAGCGCGATCGCGACGATCGGGCCGGGCAGGAGGAGCGGGGCGGGCGGGGCGCGGCGGGCGGGCGGGGTGCCAGTCGCCGGACGCTGCGGACCGGCGGGGCGTGATCGTCGGCGGCCGGAGCACGATGCTGCGGGAGGCCCTGGACCGCCACCTACGCGGTGCGGGCTTCCAGATCTTCCCCGGCACCACCGCGGTCAACGGCGACGACGAGCGGAACATCTGCAACCGCACCCTGCACGGTGCGGGCGGCGCGCAGCTGGAGCTCACCCGGGAACTGCGCGACAGCTTCTTCGCCGACACGAGCAGCGCCACGCGGCGCGGCGAGACCCGCAACGGGGACTTCAACAGGTTCGTGAAGGCGTGCCGGGCGGCGATCGCGGAGTGCGAGTCCTCGCAGCGGTCCCCGGCAGCGTGAGCGGATGGGGAACGGGGCGCGGTGCGCCTACGCGCCGAGGTGGGGCAAGGGGCCGCAGGGGTACGGGGTTTCCACCGGAAGCAGCGCCCGCGCCGCGTCGGTGTCACCGGCGCGCAGCAGGCCGTGGATCTCGCGGGCCAGCGGGGTGACGTCCCGGATGGAGACGGTCCACTCGTCGGCGTACGCCCGGGACGCCGGACCGGACAGGCCCAGCTGCAGCGAACGGTACGGCAGCGGGTTCAGGTGCAGGTCGCGCTCCGGGTCCCACTGGACGCGGGCGCACGAGGCGGTGAGCGAGCGCCGCCAGGCCTCGCGGTCCGCGTGGACTCCGGACTCGTAGTGCGACAGGCAGGCCTCGCGCAGCGCCCGGTCGAAGCCCTCGCGGGTGATCTCGATGGCGAGCACCGTCTCCTGGTCGGCCTTGGCGGCCCAGCCGCAGCGGTACATCATCCACAGGAACGACGGCTTGATCCACGTCATCCGCTCCCGCTTCCAGGCGGGCGGGAAACGGCCGTCGCGGGCCGCGGGAACGCCCAGCCGGGGCGCGTACGCCTGGTAGACGGTGACGGTGGTGTCGGTGTGGGCCGCGCGGATCCGCCGCAGCGGTCCGCCCTGCGGGCCGGCGCCCCGGTGCTCGCCCCGGGGATCCGCGCTGCGCGCGTCCCCGGCGCCCGGGCCGGCGGTGTACGGAGAGGCGGTGTGCGCGCAGATGGTGTGCTGGTCGGACATCCCGTCAGGATGTGGCACACAGCCCGCCTCCGGCCATACGTTTTCCGCCGCCCGGGCCCGCCGCGCCCACCGCCGCGTACGCCCTAGACCTGATCCTCCGCCAGCTCAGCGACGCCCGTGATCCGGTGCAGCGCGTACGTCCGCACCTCGTCCGCCGTGTGGTCGTAGCCGGTGACGAAGCCGCCCTCCACCCGTACCGGGGCGATGACCCGCTGGCTCGCCGCGCCCTCCGCGTTCACGTACCCGATCCACACCGCCGAGCCGGTCAGCGCGGCCGCCTGCACGGTCGCCAGGGTCTCCGCCGCGCTCGTGCGCGGAAGCCCGCCCGGCGCGGCCCGCGGCGCGGACGGGGCGGGCTCCTTGCGGACGACCGTCGCCGCCATGTCGCCCGCCCGGATCGCCCGTACGGCCGCTCCCAGCAGGGTCTCGTCCGGCACCGGCGGCCCGTCCGGCACCGGTACGGGCGCCGAGCGGGGCGGGGTGCGGTGCGCGTGGGCCCGGGACACCAGGACGTCGCCGGTACGGGACTCCGCGGCCGGCGCGTACCCCATCGCCCGCAACCCGTCGAGCAGCGCGCCCGGTTCGGCCTGTGCGGCCAGCACCGTCGGCGCGAGGCGGCGCAGGCCCATCCCCGCGGAGCGCTTGTCGGCCAGGATCTCGCCGAGCATCGCGTCGTCGTCGCAGCGGACGTACGAGGAGGCCGCGCCGACCCGCAGGTGGCCGTGCCGCCGCGCCACGTCGTCGATGAGGTACGCCAGCGGCTGCGGGACCGGGGTGCGGCTGTGCTCCTTGAGGAAGGCGTGCAGGTCGGCGGCGGCGTGCCCGGCGTCCAGGGCGCGGCGTACCGAGCCGGGTGTGAAGCGGTACACCGTGGCCCCGCCCTTGGACTCCACGTCCGCCAGGACGGCCAGGGTGTCGCCGAGCGGCCTGCGCAGCGGACCGGGGGCCACCGCCGTCAGGTCGGCCTGGAGCAGGACGTGGTCCACCGGCTCCGGGAGCAGCGGCGCCATCAGCGGTGCCGGGTCGCGGTGGTCGAGCAGGGCGCGGCCCGGCCCGGACAGGGCGCCCCGGCCGGTGACGCCGAGGATCTCCGCCTCGGTCATGGTCCAGTGCGCGAGGCGGGCGCGCAGATCGCCCGAACCGCGTACGGGACGCTCCCAGGCCAGCCGGTCCAGCAGGGAATCCGGGTCGGGGGAGGCGCCTTCGGGCAGACCGGCGAGGAGTTCCAGGATCCGGCGGCGCAACTCGGGGGCGGCGGAGCGGTCGAGGTCGGGGCCGAGCACCGACAGCGTGCGGCCCTTGGCGTCCTGCTCGCCGGCGAGACCGGCCGTGCGGGTGGCCGGCAGCCAGGCGGTGACGAGCGCCGACCACCTGTCGGCGGGTGCCAGCTCGCACCAGTCGTCGAAGGCGGGGGTGGGCGCGTACCGCTCGTCCGCCTCGCCGTCGCCGGCCACCAGGCCGGCGGCGTAGGCGAGTTCGATCCAGAACGCCGCCGAGGACTCGGTGGTGTCCAGGGTCGCCGCCGCCCGCTTCAGATCCCGTACGGAGAGCCCGCCCGCGCGCAGCACCGCCGGACCGGCGTGCTCCCAGGACTTCACCAGGTCCTCGACGGTGGACAGCGCGGCCAGCGCCTGCCCGGCCGCGTTCGCGTCCACAAGCTGTGGACGGTGCTCGCGCCGCGCGCGTACCGGCGGGGCGACGGGCTGGGTGTCCCGGTGCGCGAGGCCACCGCGCAGGTGCAGGGCGACCTCGCGCGGCAGGACGACGGTGCGCGCCGAGGCGGGCAGCAGCAGGCCGCGGTCGCGCAGCCAGCGCACCGGCGGCGTCGGATTCGCGGTCACCTCCCCGTACGGCGGCCCCCAGACGAGCCGCCCCAGCACCTGGTGCGCCTCCGCCGGGGCCCCGTCCAGCAGGGCGGACATCCGGTCCGGGTCGGTGAACAGCCCGGTCAGCGCGGTCACCGCGGAGACCGCGTCGTGGGTGGGGGGCAGCCCGGCGGCGGCCACGATCTCCTGGATCCTGGTCGGTGACATCCCGGCCGTGGCCTCGGCGACCGTGGGGCCCAGCCCGGTGGGTGAGGGGCGCCCGGGGGAGGGCGCGAGCAGTTCGCGGGCCGTGCGGACCAGGCGCAGCCGGTCCTCGTCACCCCACACCAGGGCCTGGTCGCGCAGGGTGCCCAGCGCGCGGGGGAGGGCGGCGCGGGCGGCGCTGTCGCCGGTGTCCGCGCCGCGGTGGCCGGTCAGCAGCGACTCCAGCACCGGGTAGGGGCACGGTTCCGGGGCCACCGCGAGGGCCTGCGCGGTCTGGAGCGTGAACCGGTCGAGGCGCTCCAGCGCCCGCACCACCGAGGCCCGGGTGCCGGCCCGCCCGGCCAGTTGCGTCATATCGCCCGGCACCGGACTGACGAGGTCCGGGCGCGCGTGCAGCAGGGCGGTGAGCGCCGCGTCGTCGCGGGCGCGCAGCGCCTCGGCGAGAGAGCGCGGGGCGCTCCCTCCGGAGCTTTCCGCGGCGCCTCCCCCGGCGCCTCCCGCAGCAGTGCTTGCCTCAGGCACAGTCGCCTCCTGGTCGCGTCGGCCGGTCAGTCGGCCGGTCCCCATCCGGCCAACGGTATCCGCTGCGCCCACGGCCGCTCCACGGAAGCACGCGCTACCTTTCCGGCAGGCGGTATGGGAGGAGCCGGGTCATGGGGATCGAAAGCGACCATCTGGTCTACGAATATCTGAGCCGCGTCGGGGACTTGGCGCAGCAGCGGCAGTTGCCGTCCGGCGACCGGATGCGCCTCGTGGCGGGGCTGCGGGACGAGATCGACCGTCGGCGCGCCAAGTACGAGCCGCAGACCCCGGCCGCCGTGCGCCGCATCCTGCAGCGGATCGGCACGCCCGAGGAGGTCCTCGACACCCTGGGCACGCTGCGGGGACCGGCGTCGCCGTCAGGGGCGGAGGCTCCCGCCGACCCGGCGCCCGGGGTCCCCGCCCAGCGCGGGCCGGGCCGCCCGCGGCGCAAGAGCGCGCCCCCGCCGCCCCCGCCGCCCCCGGTGGCGGAGTCGGTGAACGTGCCGCCGCACCTGGCCGGGCTGGACGAACTCGGTGACTCGGACGGGCTCGAACCGGATTGGTGGCGGGTCACCCCGGGCCCGTACGGGGCGGGCCCGCAGGTGGAAGGCTTCGCGGGCGGCGTCGAGTTCCCGCCCGGATTCGGGGCGGATCCGGAGGCGGATCAGAACGCGGACCCGGAGGCGGATCCGGAGGCGGAGGCGGAGAAGAAGGCCGCCGGACCGCAGGAGCGTACGCAGACCCTCGTACGGTTCCTGCGCGAGCGGCGGCGCGCGAAGAAGGCGGCGAAGGCGGAGGCCGAGGCGGCGCGGGAGCCGGAACCGGCGGCCGGGGAGGCCGCGTCGCGCCCGCGCCCGAACGCCTTCCTCCTGCTGGCCGCCGCCGTCCTCCTCGCCGGTGTGGTCAGCGGCTACTGGCTGCTGCTGGCCGTCGGCTGGCTCCTGCCGTACGCCTCCCGCACGCTGCGGCCCGCCGAACGCAAATGGGCCGTCTTCGGCCCGCCCGGCGCGGTCCTCGCGGTGGCGGCCCTGTGGCTGTGGGGCCGCATGAACGGCCGCTGGGGCGAACACCTGGCCGACGACCAGCTGAGCGGCGCCCTGCACGGCATGTGGCCGTGGGTGATCAGAGCCGCGGGAATCGCCTCGGCGGCGTACCTGGTCTGGCGCGCCCGCAGGCGGTAACCACCCGGGCGGTCGGGGCGCCGGGCGGGACCCGCCGCCCGGATCCCGCCGGCGGGCCGGCCCGCAGGCGGTGACAGCCGTCCGGAGGTGCATGTTCGGGCCCGACCCGGCGGGCCGCCCCGCCGACGCCCCGGGCTGCACCGGGCGGCCGGGCGCCGGGCGCGGTGGGCGGTGGGCGCGGTTGTCTGGGGCACCGCCTGCGTTTGCCGGCGGGTCACCCCGGGTCGGCACAATGGCCGCTATGACTTCCGAGAGCCCCGCCGTGCCCGCCGCCCCGATGCTGACCGTCGGCTTCGACCTGGACATGACCCTGATCGATTCCCGCCCGGGCATCAAGGCCGCCTACCAGGCCCTCTCGGCCGAGACGGGCACCTTCATCGACGCCGACGAGGCCGTCACGCGGCTCGGTCCGCCGCTGGAGGAGGAGCTCGCGTACTGGTTCCCCGAGGCCCGCATCCCCGCCATGGCGGACCGCTACCGGGAGATCTATCCCACACACGCCATCGAGCCGACCCCCGCGATGCCCGGCGCCCGCGAGGCCATCGCGGCCGTCCAAGCTCTCGGCGGCCGCGCCATCGTCGTCACGGCCAAGCACGAGCCCAACGCCCTGCTGCACCTGAAGCACCTGGGCATGGAACCGGACGCCGTCGTCGGCTGGCTGTGGGCGGAGGCCAAGGCGGGCGCCCTGCGCGCGTACGGGGCGCAGGTCTACGTCGGCGACCACGTCGGAGACGTACGCGGCGCCCGGACCGCCGGCGCGCTGTCGGTGGTGGTGCCGACCGGCCCCTGCCCGGAGCCGGAACTGCGGGCGGCGGGCGCCGACGTGGTGCTCGCGGACCTCACCGCGCTGCCGGAGTGGCTCACGCGCTACGTGGCCGACCAAGCCGCCTGAGCGGGCGCGCTCACACCTGCGAGGCCCGGGCCGCCCGGCGCTGCGCGGCGGCCGAGCGCAGCACCCCGGCGGCGGAGATGGCGAAGCCGACGCCCATGAGCATGCACACGGCCCACGCGTACGAGGGGAAGGGGTCGGTGCCCAGGAACAGCGGAGCCATCGTGGCCACCGTGGCGAGGGCGCCGGCGATGAAGACGATGCCGCCGGCCTTGACCAGGGTGTCGCCGGGCCGCGCTTCGTCGGGAAGAGGAGTAACAGTCACTCCACCAGGGTAGTTCCCTGGCTCAACCAGCCAAGCGAAGGACCGGGGAACGTCTTGTCACCCGGCCGTCGACCATTAGCCTTGAGGTGGCGGGTCATCGATGACCCGCTGCGCTGTTATCCGGAGTCGTTGCGCGGCTGCCGGACCCGACGAGTACAAGGACAGAGGACGGACGTGCCTACCGGCAAGGTCAAGTGGTTCAACAGTGAGAAGGGCTTCGGCTTTCTCTCCCGTGACGACGGCGGCGACGTCTTCGTCCACTCGTCGGTGCTCCCTGCCGGGGTCGATGCGCTCAAGCCCGGCCAGCGCGTCGAGTTCGGAGTCGTCGCCGGGCAACGCGGTGACCAGGCACTTTCGGTGACGGTACTGGACCCGGCGCCCTCCGTCGCGGCGGCGCAGCGCCGCAAGCCCGACGAACTCGCCTCGATCGTGCAGGACCTCACGACCCTGCTGGAGAACATCACTCCGATGCTGGAGCGCGGCCGGTACCCCGACAAGGTGCACGGTACGAAGATCGCCGGACTGCTGCGGGCGGTGGCCGACCAGCTCGACGTCTGAGCCCCGCCCAGCACCGTGCCTGCCGTGCCCCGCCGCCTCCCGCCCCGCGCGGGAAGCGGCGGGGCACGGTGCTGGGCGGCCTACGGGAAGGTGAGCGCGCCGGGCGGGATGGCGGGTACCAGGCCCTCGGCCGCCGCCCGGGTCAGCAGCCCGCGCACCGCCGCGTAGCCGTCGTCGCCGAGGTCCGCGGTGAACTCGTTGACGTAGAGCCCGATGTGCTGGTCCGCCACGGCCGGGTCGAGTTCCTGCGCGTGGGCGCGGACGTACGGGCGCGAAGCCGCCGGGTCGTCCCAGGCCATCCGGACCGACGTACGGGCGGCCTCGGCCAGCGCGCGCAGCCGGGCCGCGCCCAGGGAGCGCTTGGCGATGATCGCGCCGAGCGGGATGGGCAGGCCCGTCGTGGACTCCCAGTGCGCTCCCATGTCGGCCAGGCAGTGCAGCCCGTAGTCCTGGTAGGTGAACCGGGCCTCGTGGATGACCAGTCCGGCGTCCACCCGCCCGTCCCGTACGGCGGGCATGATCTCGTGGAAGGGCAGCACGACCACCTTGCCGACCCCGGCCGGCAGCACGTCCGCCGCCCACAGCCGGAACAGCAGGTAGGCGGTGGAGCGTTCACCGGGCACGGCGACCGTCTTGCCGGCCAGGTCCACGCCCGGCCCGCCCGTCCCGCCCGGCCCGTCTGTGCCGCCTGTGCCCGGGCCGTCCTTCACCAGGACCAGCGGCCCGCAGCCGCGCCCCAGCGCCCCGCCGCAGGGCAGCAGCGCGTACTCCTCCAGCACCCAGGGCAGGACGGCGTACGACACCTTCAGCACGTCCAGCTCGCCGCGCTCGGCCATGCCGTTGGTGATGTCGATGTCCGCGAAGGTGACGTCGAGCGCGGGCGCCCCCGGCACGCGGCCGTGCGCCCAGGCGTCGAAGACGAAGGTGTCGTTGGGGCAGGGCGAGTAGGCGATCCGCAGCGGCCGCGCGCTCTCAGCGGTGCTCATGGCGCTCATGGCGTTCTCCCGAGTTCGCGAGTACGGGCCCCAGTGCGCGGAAGCCCTCCGTGAGGGCGGCGAACGCCTCCCCGATCCGCCAGGCTGCCCGGTCCCGCGGACCCACGGCATTGGAGACGGCGCGGATCTCCAGGACGGGCAGCCCGTGGGCGGCGGCCGCCTCCGCGACCCCGAAGCCCTCCATGGCCTCGGCGCCGGCGAGCGGATGCCGGGCGGTGAGTTCGGCGGCCCGGGCGGCGGTGCCGGTGACCGTGGAAACCGTCAGCACGGGCGCGAGGAGCGCCCCGGTGGCCTCGGCGGCCCGGCCGGCGAGTTCGGCGGGCGGCAGGTGCACGCTGTGCCCGAAGCCCAGCGCCCGTACGTCCAGGAACCCGTCGGGTGTCTCGGCCCCCAGGTCGGCGGCGACGATCGCGTCGGCGACCACGAGGGAGCCCGGCGGGGCGGCGGGGGCGAACCCGCCGCCGATGCCCGCGCAGATCACCAGCGAGTAGGCGCCGGGGGCCAGGGCGAGGGCGGTGGCGGCGCCGGCGGCGGCAGCCGCCGGTCCGACGCCCGCGACGAGCACGTCGAAGGCGATGCCGGGGAGGTCCCGGCGCAGGGTGGGGTAACCACCGGGAAGGGTGCGCGGCTCAGGGCCGGGAGTGTCCGGATGAGGGGTCGGCCCGGTCAGGGCACTGACGACGGAGTCTGCCTCCGCCGCCACCGCGGTCACGACGAGCACGCGCACCGGAACGGCCCGGCTACTTGAGCTTGAGGTTGAAGGTCCAGACCGAGAGCGGCTTCCCGTCCGGGCCGAGCTGGAGGAAGGCCAGCTTCTTGGAGGCGGGGGCCTCGCCCTGGCCGCCGGTCGCGAAGACGTCGGCGCCCGCGAAGCTGCGGTAGGTGTTCTCGGAGGGCTCGGTGATGGGCTGGCCGTCGAGGACCGCCTGCCACTTCTTGCCGTCCTCCACGACCTCGGGCTCGACACCGAGGCGCAGGGTGTCACCCCGGCCGTACTCGATCGTCTTGGAGTCCTTCAGTTCGGTGAGGCACTCCTGGACCATGTCCATGGAGAGCGGCTGCCCGCCGTCGTAACAGGCGGCCTCGGCGGCCACCGACGAGGTGCCGACCGTCACGGTCGCCAGCGGCGTCGGCTTGTCGCAGGCGGAAAGGAGGAGGAGGCCGGCGGACACGGCTCCGAGGGCCGCGACGCTGCGGCGGCCCCTACCCGAGGAAAGCGGTGCGGTCATGAGCCGAAGGCTATCGGGCCGGTGGGCCGCGCCGCCGCACGGGGTCCCGCCGGGGCATGCGCGGCGCGGCCGAACGGCCCACGGCGGGGCCGGGCGCCCAGGGCCAGGAGGGATTGCGACGACAGGGCCTACGCCACCCGGGTGCGGGGCGCGGTGGGCTGGCGGCGGGGGGCGGAAAGGAAGCCGCGGACGGCTATCATCGCGCCCAGGGCCACCACGGCCGCGGCGACGGACATGCCGAGCACGCCGTTCAGTGGCAGGGCGATGCCGATCCCGCCGCCCAGCACCCAGGCCACCTGGAGCAGCGTCTCGGACCGGGCGAACGCCGAGGTCCGTACGGACTCCGGGACGTCCCGCTGGATCATCGCGTCCAGCGAGAGCTTCGCCAGCGCCTGGCAGAAGCCGGCCGTGCCGGCCAGCACCGCCATGAAGAGGCCGCTGAAGAGGACCGCCGCCAGGACCGCGACGCCCAGGGTCACCGCCAGCACCGCCGCGACGATCGCCTCCGGCGCCCGTGCCCGCAGCCACGCGCCCACCGCCGTACCGCAGGCGTTGCCGACGCCCGCCGAGACGCCCACGATGCCCAGCGACACCGCCGCGCTCTGCCCGGCCAGGGGATGCTCGCGCAGCAGGAACGCCAGGAAGAAGATCAGGAACCCGGACAGCCCGCGCATCGAGGCGTTCGCCAGCAGACCGCACAGCACCGACGGGCTCACCGTGCGCAGCCCGGGCCTGGGGGAGCGGGGCTCGTGCGTGGAGAGCCGGGCCCGGCGTTCGCCCTTCGCCTCGTCCACCTTGTGCGGCAGGGTGAAGGCCGCGAAGGTGCCGCAGACGAAGATGGCGCAGGCCCCGTACAGCGGCCACTGCGGGCCGATCGCGTGCAGGCCGGCCGCCACCGGCGCCGCCGCGCCCGTGGCGAGCAGCCCGGCCAGCGTGACCCGGGAGTTCGCCTTGACGAGTGAGAAGCTCGGCGGCAGGAGCCGGGGCACGACCGCGCTGCGCACCACCCCGTACGCCTTGGAGGCGACCAGGACGCCCAGCGCGGCGGGATACAGCTCCAGACCGCCCGTCGCCACGGCGCCCGACATCATCACCGCGAGCAGGGCCCGGGCCAGCATGGCGGCCGCCATCGCGGCCCGCCGCCCGTGCGGCAGCCGGTCCAGCAGCGGTCCGATGACGGGAGCCAGCAAGGTGAAGGGCGCCATGGTGATGGCCAGGTACAGGGCGACCCGGCCGCGCGCCTCGTCCGTGGGCACGGAGAAGAACACCGTCGAGGCCAGCGCCACCGTGATCATCACATCGCCGGCGCCGTTGATCGCGTGCAGCTCGATCAGCTTGCCCAGACCGGACTCCCCGGCCCCGTGCGCGTGCGTGGCGCGCCGGATTCCGCGCGCCGTACCGGTGAAGGGCAGGTGCAGGGCACGCCCGACGGCTCGGCCGGCCCGCCTGGCCGGTCCCGAGCCGTCGGCGGACGACCGTACGGGTGCCACCTGGCCATAGTGCCCCACACGGCCCTCCGCGACGCCTCCCGGCGCGGCGGGGGCGCCGGGAGGCGTCGGGTTGTCCGCGAATCGGACCTTGCATGTGGGCCCAAGGCTTCCGAGGAGGTAGCGTGCGTAGCGCGCCACCGGCGGTTGCTCCTGGCCGCGCGCCTCTTCGTGATCCCGCAGAATGGATCCAGTGAGGTGCGCCCGGAGTCCGGTCGGGTGCGGACGTCGACGCGGCCCTCTGGTCCGCTCCGCCCGCGCCACGTACGGACAGCACCGACGGGTCGTTGTGGACGACAGTACGGACGGCGCACACGTGAGACGGCGTAGGAGAGAACGAGACCAGTGAGTGCTGCGACGACGCGAAGCCGTACCCCGCGTACCCCCGACCGCCTGTGCGCCGAGGCGGTAGAACTCGCCCGTTCGGCGGCCGAGGAGGCCGCCTACCCCGGCGTGGTGGGCGCCCACCTCTCGGCCGTGGCGGAGGGCGACCGGGTCGTCACCCACTTCTTCGAGTGCAAGGAACCGGGTTACCGGGGCTGGCGCTGGGCCGTCACCGTGGCCCGCGCCTCCCGCGCGAAGAACGTCACCCTCGACGAAACGGTGCTGCTGCCCGGCGAGGACGCCCTGCTGGCCCCCGAGTGGGTGCCGTGGAGCGAACGGCTGCGCCCCGGCGACATGGGCCCCGGTGACCTGCTGCCCACCGACGCGGAGGACCTGCGCCTGGAGCCCGGCTGGTCGGGCGAGGACGCCCCGCCGCCGAACTCGGTCGTCTCCCCCGAGATGGCCGAACTGGTCGAGGCGGAGGACGCCGACGTCACCGACCGCGCGGTCGTCCCCGTACGCGGTTCCATCACCTCCGTCGCCGAGGAACTCGGCATGCGGCGCGCCCGGGTCCTGTCGCGGTACGGGCTGCACACCGCCGCCGACCGCTGGGACGAGGCTTTCGGCGCGAAGACCCCGATGGCGCAGGCCGCGCCCGCCGCCTGCGTGTCCTGCGGCTTCCTCGTCGCGATCGGCGGCTCGCTCGGCCAGGCCTTCGGCGTCTGCGCGAACGAGTTCAGCCCGGCCGACGGCCACATGGTGTCCCTGTCGTACGGCTGCGGCGGCCACTCGGAGGCCGCGGTCATGCCGGCGCCGCCGCGCCCGGCGCCGCCGGTGCTGGACTCGATGGCCTCGGACGACTTCCCGCTGCGGCCCGCGCCGGCCCCGGACAGCGGTTCGGTCCCGCTCTCGGACCTCCCCGCCGAGGATCTCGGCCACAGCTAGGGCCTGTCCGGGCGATCTCCGTGGGCCCGCGCTGCCTGGCACGGCGCCTCCCTGCGTTGTCGGAGCGCGCGAGTACGGCCACGTACGAGCTGCGCCCCTGCGCCTTGCGATGCACCGCACCAGACAACGCGGCCTGATCCACGAAGACCGCCCGGACAGGACCTAGGGCGGTTTTCCAGGTCTTGTCCGCCGAGCCGGCCCGGTCGGGTCCGGTGCCGTACGGCGCGAGGCGCAGCGGCTGCCCGCGTACGGGACGTACGCGGGAGCCCCCAGCGGGTGAGCCCCCAGCGGGTGAGCCGCGCGCGGGCCGGTCGCCAGCGGGCCGGTCGCCAGCAGGGCGCCGCCCGCGGGTCAGTCGTTGCCGCGGCGGCGGAAGAGCCGCTTCGCGCCGAAGACCAGGGCCATGCCCCCGGCGAGGACCAGCGCACCCTTCGTGAAGCCGCCGTCCTGCTGCTGCGGCGGCGCGCCCGGCTGCGGGGAGGCCCCGGGCGCGGCGGGTCCGGTGGGCCCGGTGGGCTTGCCGGAGGCGGAGGCGGAGGCCACGGGGACCGCGACGACCCTGCTGCCCGCCCCCTCCGCGCCGAACATCAGCGCCGAGCCGTCCGCCGTGTACGTCACGGACTCCGCCTGCCCCTGCCACGGCGCGTCCACCCGCTCGCCCTGCCCCTGCGGGCGGCCGTCCTTCCACGGGTAGGTCTTCGCGAAGAAGTACCCGCGCAGGGCCAGGCGTCCGCCGTCCGGCGAGAACGCCCCGTCCGTCACCCACGGCAGGTCCGCGATCCGCCGGAAGACGTTCGGCCCGTCGGCCGACAGCCGCGCCGGGCCCTCGTACAGCCCGCCCTTGTCCTCGTGCTTGCTCGCGATGTACACCCGGCCGGTCACCGGATGCACCATCAGCGCCTCCGCGTCGCGCGGCCCGTCCGCGTACGTCACGGTGAACTGCGTGGCCTTGACGGTGACATCGCCCAGCTCCGCGGGCTCCTGGAAGCGGTAGATCCACACGTGGTCCCAGGTGCCGTTCAGGTTGTCGCCGATGTCGCCGACGTACAGCTGCCCGTCCGGGCCCAGCGAGACCGCCTCGACGTCGCGCGGCCTGCCGATGCCGGTGAGGGTCACCCGGGCCACGGTCTTGCCGGTCGCCGAGTCCACCGCGTAGACGTACGGGCCGTCGTCGCTGTCGTTGTGCGTCCAGTACACGCCCGGATGGATCCGGCTCGCCGTCAGACCGCTCGACTCGTTGATGCGCGGGTCGCTGATGCTGAAGGAGGAGGCGCCGGGGCCCTGCGCCGCGAAGGCCGCACCCGGCGGCAGGGCCAGCGCGGCGACGGCCGCGACGGCCGCGACGGCGGTGACGGCGGCGGTGACGGACGTGGAGCGGACGGTCGGCGGGAGCAGGCGCATTCCCCCAGCCTGCCAGGCCCGCCGGGGGTGTCGGGCATCACAGGGGCTCCGCGGACCGGCCGCCCGGCGATCCGGGATGATGACCGGATGCGTTTCATGTTCGTCGGCGACTCCATGACCATCGGACGCGCCGGCGACTGCACCTGGCGTTACCGGATGTGGCAGCACCTCGACGCGACCTTCGGCGGCCCCTACGAGATCGTCGGCCCGCGCCGTGCGCTGTACGACGCCGTCGCCGACGCGCCGACGAGCCACGAGTACGCCGATCCGGGCTTCCCCGGCCACGCCCGCCGCCACCTGGCCGGCTGGGGCGAGGGCTGGCAGCACATGGCCCCGCTCATAGGCCCGGCCGTGCGCGCCGCCGAAGCCGATGTGCTGCTCGTCTCCCTCGGCCTGGTCGACCTCGGCTTCTACACCCGCGCCGACGAGACCGCGGCCAACGCCCGCCGTTTCATCGCCGGGGCCCGCGCCGCCCGCCCCCGCGTCCGGATGGTGCTGATGCCGGTGATCCCGAACGTCCGCGCCGAGGAGGACCTGCCCTTCGCGGCAGAGGTCGCGCGGTTCAACGAGCTCCTGGCGAAGGCGGTGGCCGACCTGTCGACCCCCGCCTCGCCGCTCCTGCTGGCCGCGCGCCCGGCCTCGTACGAGATCCGCCACGACACCTACGACGGCACCCACCCCAACGCCTCCGGCGAACACCGGCTGGCGGGCGAGTTCGCGGCCGTCCTCCACCAGGCCTGGGGCATAGGCGGCGCCTACCGCCCACGGCCGGGGCCGTAACGGGCCCTGACCGAAAGGGTCTTGCTTCGAGCGCACTCGAAGGAGTTGGCTAGTACCCCATGAAGTACACGCAGCTCGGACGTACCGGCCTCAAAGTCAGCCGACTCGTACTCGGCACCATGAACTTCGGCCCCCAGACCAACGAGAGCCAGAGCCACGTCATCATGGACGCGGCGCTCGACGCGGGCATCAACGTCTTCGACACCGCCAATGTCTACGGCTGGGGCGAGAACAAGGGCCGCACCGAGGAGATCATCGGCACCTGGTTCGCCCAGGGCGGTGGCCGCCGCGACAAGACGGTCCTGGCCACCAAGGTCTACGGAAGCATGGCCCCCGAGGGCGAGCCGTGGCCCAACTACGACCGCTTGTCGGCGCTGAACATCCGCCGGGCCGTGGAGGCCAGTCTCAAGCGGCTGAAGACCGACCACATCGACGTCTACCAGTTCCACCACGTCGACCGGCGGACCCCTTTCGAGGAGATCTGGCAGGCCGTCGACGTGCTGATCCAGCAGGGCAAGATCCTCTACGCGGGCTCCTCGAACTTCCCCGGCTGGAAGATCGCCCAGGCCAACGAGACCGCCGCGCGGCGCGGGATGCTCGGGCTGGTCAGCGAGCAGTGCCTCTACAACCTCGCCGAGCGGCGGGCGGAGATGGAGGTCATCCCGGCCGCCGAGGCGTACGGGCTCGGCGTCATCCCGTGGTCCCCGCTCCACGGCGGCCTGCTGGGCGGCGCCGTCCGCAAGTCCGCCGAGTCGGGGCGCACGGCCAGCGGCCGCTCGGCGGACGCCCTGTCCAACAGCACGGTGCGCGCGCAGGTGCAGGCGTACGAGGACCTGCTCGACAAGCACGGCCTGGAGCCGGGCGAGGTCGCGCTGGCCTGGCTGCTGACCCGGCCCGGGGTCACGGGCCCGATCGTCGGCCCGCGTACGCCGGAGCAGCTCGCGTCGGCGTTGCGGGCCGTGGAGCTGGAGCTCTCGCAGGAGCTGCTGGCGGGGCTGGACGAGATCTTCCCCGGTCCCGGGCCGTCGCCGGAGGCCTTCGCCTGGTAGCCGGACGAGTCGGCGGGGCCGGTGGTGAGCGCTGCTACCGGTCCTACTGGCCGACCGCCGCCGCCACGACCACGACGAGGAACATCAGCACGAGTACGCCCGCCATCACGCGGTTTCTGGTCTTGGGATCCACCCTTCGAGACTAACGCGGCCGGGCCCGCTCCCCGTACCGAGGGCCGGGCCCGGCCGGGCCGCTCCCGGGCCCGGGTCTCGTCGGGTGTCGCAGATCACGGCGTCACCGGCCTGGTGTCGGGCGGCGGGCCGGCTCTCAGCGGCCCAGCGGCCAGGCCGCGACGACCTCGTAGCGCGGCTGCTCCCCGGGGACCCCGTCCACGGGCAGGCGGCTGCGCACCAGGCTCAGTTCGGACACCTGCCAGGGGGCGCCCTCGAAGGCCGCGAGCCCGTCCGCGTACGGCCGCAGGTCGGTTCCGCCACGGGACCGGGCCACGGTGAGGTGCGGTGTGTACCGGCGGTGCTGCTCCATCGGTACGCCGGCCCGGCGGGCGGCGGCGTCGGCCCGCTCGGCGAGCATCCGCATCGCGTCGATGCCCCCGGCGGCGCCGACCCACAGGACGTGCTCCCCGAAGTGCCCGGAGCCGTGCAGGCGCAGCGCGAAGGGCGCACTGCGGGCTGCGGCCCGGGCCAGCCGTACGTGCAGCTCCGGCAGCACCTCGTCCCGTACCTCCCCCATGAAGGCGAGCGTGAAGTGCCAGGCCGCCTCCCCGGTCCACCGCAGCGCGGGATCACGGGGCAACCCCCGCACGGCATCGGCCAGTTCGGCGACCGCTGCCGCGGGCGGCAGCACAGCGGCGAAGAGTCTCATGCGGCGAGACTAGGCCCTGCCCGGCCGATCTCCGTGGGCCCGCGCTGCCTGGCACGGCGCCTCCCTGCGTTGTCGGAGCGCGCGAGTACGGCCACGTACGAGCTGCGCCCCTGCGCCTTGCGATGCACCGCACCAGACAACGCGGACTGATCCACGAAGATCGCCCGGACGGACCTAGGCCGCCGTGACCAGGTCGCGGCGGGAGGAGGGGACGAAGGCCACGCCGTGGCGGTTCACGCGCAGGCGGAGGTTGCCGATCCGGGCCAGGACCACCGCGATGGCGACCGAGGCGGCCAGGGAGACGACACCGCCCGCGGCCATGCCGATCCGTGCGCCGTAGGTGTCCGTGATCCAGCCCACCAGCGGGGCGCCGAGGGGGGTGCCGCCGGTGAACACCATCATGAACAGGGCCATGACGCGGCCGCGCATCTCCGGGTCCGTCGCCATCTGGACGCTGGAGTTGGCCGTGACGTTGACGGTCAGGCCGAAGATCCCGATGGGTACGAGCAGCGCGGCGAACAGCCAGAAGCCGGGCGCGAAGGCGGTCACGAGCAGCAGGACCGAGAAGAGCACGGCGGCCGTCACCAGCAGGCGCAGCCTCGGCTGCCCGCGGCGGGCCGCGAGGAGGGCGCCCGCCAGGGAGCCCGCGGCGATCAGCGTGTTGAAGAGCCCGTAAGTGCCCGCGTCGCCGTGGAAGACGTTGCTCACGAACGCCGACAGCCAGATCGGGAAGTTGAACCCGAAGGTGCCGATGAAGCCCACGAGTGCGATCGGCCAGATCAGCTCCGGGCGGCCGGCGACGTAGCGCAGGCCTTCGCGGAGCTGGCCCTTGGTGCGGGGGCGCGGCTCGACGGGGTGCAGCTCGTGCACGCGCATCACCAGCAGGCCGGCGATGGGCGCGGCGAACGACAGGCCGTTCAGCAGGAAGGCCCAGCCGGAGCCGACGGCGGTGATCAGCACACCGGCGAGCGCCGGGCCGACCAGCCGCGCGGACTGGAAGTTGGCCGAGTTGAGACTGACGGCATTGGCCAGCTGGTCCTTGCCGACCATCTCCGAGACGAAGGTCTGCCGGGCCGGGTTGTCCACGACGGTGACGAGGCCCAGCAGGAAGGCGGCGAGGTAGACGTGCCAGACCTGGACGTGTCCGGCCAGGGTGAGCGCGGCGAGTGCGATGCCGGTCAGGCCCATCGCGCCCTGGGTGCCGATCAGCAGGGGCCGCTTGGGCAGCCGGTCGGCGAGGACGCCTCCGTAGAGGCCGAACACCAGCATCGGCAGGAACTGCAGGGCGATGGTGATGCCGACGGCGGAGGCCGAACCGGTCAGGGACAGCACCAGCCAGTCCTGGGCGATGCGCTGCATCCAGGTGCCGGTGTTCGAGACGACCTGGCCGGTCGCGAAGAGCCGGTAGTTCCGGATCTTGAGCGAGCTGAACATCGAGTTCTTGCCCGCGGGCGGCGCAGTTTGTGCGGGTGCGGTTTGTGCGGGTGCGGTGCCCGTGGGCGCGGTGCCCGCGGTCGCTGCGGTAGCGGGGGTGGATATGTGGCCGGGTGCGGAGTTTGCTCCGGTTCCCGTACTCAAAAGCGTTCGCCTCCTGGCGTCGTTCCTACAGGTGTGCGAGCTTCTCCAGGACGGGTGCGGCCTCGCGCAGCTTGGCCCACTCGTCCTCGGTCAGCTCGGCCGCGAGCCCGGCCAGGAAGGCGTTGCGCTTGCGGCGGCTCTCTTCGAGCATCGCCACGGCTTCCTCCGTCTGGCTGACCACCTTCTGGCGGCGGTCGTCGGGGTGCGGCTCCAGCCTGACCAGTCCCTTGGCCTCCAGCAGCGCGACGATGCGTGTCATTGACGGCGGTTGGACGTGCTCGCGGCGGGCCAGCTCACCGGGGGTGGCCTGGCCGCAGCGGGCGAGGGTGCCGAGGACCGACATCTCGGTCGGGCTCAGCGATTCGTCGACGCGCTGGTGCTTCAGGCGCCGGCCCAGTCGCATGACGGCGGAGCGGAGGTCGTTCACGGCGGCGGCGTCGTCGCCATGGGTGAGGTCAAGCATGTCCTTAGAATAACTCATTACCCTAGCTAAGGACCACCGGTTATCTCCGTCACTCGTACGGGTGAGTCCGGCGCGGAAAGTGACACGCGTAGGCGGCGTCTGCCCCGAGTCTTTCGCCATGGGGACACATGTGCTCAGCATGCGCATAGACGGGGAGCTCCTCGAAAGGCTCCGGATCCACGCCGCCAAACGCGGAATGAGCGTCCAGGACTATGTCGTCCGGACGCTCATTCGCGATGACTTCGACGAGCGCTTCAAGGCGGCCGTCGACGAGACGGAGAAGTTCTACGGCCTCACATGAGGCCCTGCGGCTTACGTGAGGCCGAGGGCCGGCAGCGCGTAGTAGAAGACGAAGACCGCCGCCACGACGTACATCGCCACCGGCACGCCGCGGCCGCGGCCCGTCGCCAGGCGCAGCGCGCAGAAGCTCACGAAGCCGATGCCGATGCCGTTGGTGATCGAGTAGGTGAAGGGCATCATCACCATGGCCAGGAAGGCCGGGACGGCGATGGTGAAGTCGCCCCAGTCGATGTCCTTCACCGAGCCCGCCAGGATGAGGAAGCCCACCGCCACCAGGGCGGGTGTGGCGGCCTGGGAGGGGACCATCGTCGCGAGCGGGGTGAGGAAGAGCGCCACGGCGAAGAGGCCGCCCGTCACCACGTTCGCCAGGCCCGTACGGGCGCCCTCGCCGACCCCGGCCGTGGACTCCACGAAGCAGGTGGTGGCGGAGGACGAGGTCGCGCCGCCCGAGGCGACGGCCAGGCCGTCCACCAGCAGGACCCGGTTGATGCCGGGGAAGTCGCCGTTCCGGTCGATCAGCTTGGCCTCGTCGCCGACGCCGAGGATGGTGCCCATGGCGTCGAAGAAGCAGGACAGCAGCACCGTGAAGACGAAGAGCAGGCCCGTCAGCAGGCCGACCTTCCCGAAGCCGCCGAACAGGCTGACCTGCCCGACCAGCCCGAAGTCGGGCGCGGCGAGCGGATTGCCCGGCCACTCGGGGACGGTGAGGCCCCACGCCGTGGCGGGCAGTTCCGCGATCAGCTGCACGGCGACCGCGACGACGGTCATGACCACGATGGAGATCAGGATCGCGCCGGGCGTCTTGCGGATCAGCAGCGCGAGGGTCAGCAGTACGCCGACGACGAAGATCAGGACCGGCCAGCCGAGCAGGTGGCCGCCCGAGCCGAGCTGGAGCGGGACCGTGGTGTGCGCGGCGTCCGGGATGCGGGAGACGAAGCCGGAGTCGACCAGGCCGATCAGCATGATGAAGAGGCCGATGCCGATGGCGATGCCCTTGCGCAGGCCCAGGGGCACGGCGTTCATGACCCGCTCGCGCAGGCCGGTGGCGACCAGCAGCATCACCACGAACCCGGCCAGGACCACCATGCCCATGGCGTCGGCCCAGCTCATGCGCGGGGCGAGCTGGAGGGCGACGACGGTGTTCACGCCCAGACCGGCGGCGAGGGCGATCGGGACGTTGCCGATGACACCCATGAGGAGCGTGGAGAAGGCGGCCGTCAGCACGGTCGCCGTCACCAGCTGGCCACCGTCGAGCTGGTGACCGTACATGTCCTTCGCGCTGCCCAGGATGATCGGGTTGAGCACGATGATGTACGCCATCGCGAAGAAGGTCGCGAAGCCGCCACGGACCTCGCGGGCCACGGTCGAGCCGCGCTCGGAGATCTTGAAGTAGCGATCCAGTCCGGTCGTTCCCCCGGGGGAGGGCTCGGGGGCGGTGGGCGCGGAGGCGGGGGCGGGGGTGGTCATACCGTCCTCATTGGGTGGTTCCTACGAAGAAAATGGGCCACGCCCAAACCGTTTCAGTATGAACACATGAACGAAGGCGCGTCCATCTCCGCGCGTAGATGCCCCGAGGCCGCACGGCCCCGAGGTGGATCGGGCGGCACCCCTAGACTTGCCGCATGGCGAAATGGACTGCGAAGCACGAGGCACCCGAGCCCCTTGAGGGCCCGGTCGTCGCGACCGTCACCGGAGGCACGATCCTCTGGTTCGCCCTCTTCCTCGTCCAGCTGCCCTTCTACGGATGGTTCGCCGACCGGGGCCGGCTGTGGTGGGTGTGGACCTGTGCGGCCGGGGGCTTCCTCGGACTGATCGGCATCTGGTACGTCCGGGGGCGCGAGGCGGCGCTCAAGCGCCAAGCGGAAGCCGACGCGGAGGCAGACGCGGACCCCGCCGCGGGGGCGGACCGGGCGGACCGGGCGGAGCGGGCGGACCGGACGGACCGCGCTGACCAGGCGGACCACGGCGAGCCGGGCGCGCAGGGCAGCGCGGCTTCGTAGCTCCACGCTCCACGCTTCTCGCTCCACGCTCCTCGCTCCACGGTGGCGCGGCGCCGGCTCGGCGCCCCGCGCGCGCCGCCCGACCCCGGGACGATTTCCCTCATCCTGAAGTCGCATCTTCATCCCGCTCGGGGGGTCAACCAGTGCCGCCCCCCTTACCGTCGAAAGCATGACTCAGCGGGCGAAGATCGAATCTGATGGACCGGAGCCGGGCGCCGGCAGGGCCGTCGGCGGCCGCACCGCCATCGCGGCGGGTTTCGAGCTGGACCCGGTCCACCCCGTGGAGCCGCCCGCCCCCGCCCCCGCGTTCAAGCCCGGCGGCCTGAGCACCGCCGAAGTCGCCGAACGGGTCGCCCGGGGAGACGTCAACGACGTCCCCGTACGCTCCTCGCGCTCCACCACCGAGATCATCCGCGCCAATGTCCTCACCCGCTTCAACGCGATCATCGGCGTGCTCTGGGTGGTCATGCTGTTCGTCGCGCCCATCCAGGACAGCCTCTTCGGTTTCGTCATCATCGCGAACACCGGCATCGGCATCATCCAGGAGCTGCGCGCCAAGAAGACCCTGGACGGCCTCGCCGTCATCGGCGAGGCCAGGCCCAGTGTCCGCCGCGACGGCAGGACGGCCGGCATCCCCACCTCCGAGATCGTCCTCGGCGACGTCATCGAGCTCGGCCCCGGCGACAAGGTGGTCGTGGACGGCGACGTCGGCGAGGCCGACGGCCTGGAGATCGACGAGTCGCTGCTCACCGGCGAGGCCGACCCCGTCCTGAAGAGGCCCGGCGACCAGGTGATGTCCGGCTCCTTCGTCGTGGCCGGCGGCGGCGCCTTCACCGCGACCAAGGTCGGCCGCGAGGCCTACGCCGCGCAGCTGGCCGAAGAGGCCTCCCGCTTCACCCTCGTCCATTCGGAGTTGCGCTCCGGCATCTCCACCATCCTCAAGTACGTCACGTGGATGATGATCCCGACCTCCGTCGGCCTGATCATCAGCCAGCTGGTCGTCAAGGACTCCAACCTCAAGGACTCCATCGCCCGGACCGTCGGCGGCATCGTCCCGATGATCCCCGAGGGGCTCGTGCTCCTCACCTCCGTGGCCTTCGCGATCGGCGTGATCCGGCTCGGCCGCAAGCAGTGCCTGGTCCAGGAGCTCCCCGCGATCGAGGGCCTCGCCCGCGTCGACGTGGTCTGCCTCGACAAGACCGGCACCCTCACCGAGGGCGGCATGGACGTCACCGAGCTCCGCCCGCTCGGCGGCGCGGACACGGCGTACGTCCAGAAGGTGCTGGGCGCGCTCGGCGAATCCGATCCCCGGCCCAATGCCAGCCTGCAGGCGATCATCGACGCCTACCCCGTCACCCCGGAGTGGCGCTGCACCGAGTCGCTGCCGTTCTCCTCCGCCCGCAAGTACAGCGGCGCCAGCTTCAGCGAGGGCGACGGGGAGAACAACACCTGGCTGCTCGGCGCCCCCGACGTGCTGCTGGCGGCCGGTGATCCGGCGCTCGGCGAGATCGACCACCTCAACGAACAGGGGCTACGGGTCCTGCTCCTGGCCAGGTCCGGCCGCGAACTGGACGACGAGGCCGTGGCGACCGGGGCCGAGCCGGTCGCGCTGGTCGTACTGGAGCAGCGACTGCGCCCCGACGCCGCCGAGACGCTGCGCTACTTCGAGGACCAGGACGTCAGCGCCAAGGTCATCTCCGGTGACAACGCGGTCTCCGTCGGCGCGGTCGCCGGCAAGCTGGGGCTGCCGGGCGCGGAGAACACCGTGGACGCCCGCACCCTGCCGCCCGAGCGGCCCGGCATGGGGGAGGCCCTCGACAAGAACTCCGTCTTCGGACGCGTCACCCCGCAGCAGAAGCGGGACATGGTCGGCGCCCTGCAGTCCAGGGGGCACACGGTGGCGATGACCGGCGACGGCGTCAACGACGTGCTCGCGCTGAAGGACGCGGACATCGGCGTCAGCATGGGCTCCGGCTCGGAGGCCACCCGCGCCGTCGCGCAGATCGTCCTCCTCAACAACAGCTTCTCGACCCTCCCCTCGGTGGTCGCCGAGGGCCGCCGGGTCATCGGCAACATCACCCGCGTCGCCACCCTCTTCCTCACGAAGACGGTCTATTCGGTGCTGCTGGCCATCCTGGTGGTCTGCTCGCAGGTCGAGTACCCCTTCCTGCCACGCCACCTGACGCTGCTGTCCACCCTCACCATCGGCATCCCGGCCTTCTTCCTGGCGCTGGCCCCGAACAAGGAACGCGCGAGGCCGCACTTCGTCAGGCGGGTGATGCGGTACGCGATCCCGGGCGGCGTGGTCGCGGCGACGGCCACCTTCGTGACGTACCTGGTCGCGCGCCACCACTACACCGGCGCGGACGCCCTGAAGTCGGAGACCAGCGCGGCGACGCTCGCGCTGTTCCTGACCTCGATGTGGGTGCTGGCGATCATCGCCCGCCCGTACACGTGGTGGCGGGTCGGCCTGGTCGGCGCGATGGGGGGCGCCTTCCTCATCGTCCTCGTCGTGCCGTGGCTGCAGGACTTCTTCCAGCTCAAGCTGGAGGGCACCACGATGCCGTGGATCGCCGTGGGCGTCGCGGCGGGCGCCGCCGCCCTGATCGAGTTCACCTTCCGCTGGGTCGACCGCCGGTTCCCGGCGTGAGCGGGGCCGGGGGGCGGCGCGGGGCCCGCCCCCGGGCCCGTACACCGCCTGCGCCCGTGGACGGCCCCGCCCGTCACCGGGCCTCTCAGTCGAACCAGCGGTCGCGGGCCAGTTCCGCCGTGCGGGACGGGTCCTCCAGGAGGGCCGCCACCTCGAAGCGGCGCGGCCACTGGCCGGCCGACCAGGCCAGGCCCGCCGCCACGCCCTCCAGGGTGGAGGCGTGGACCGTGCCGTCGGGCGTGCGGCGCCAGTCCAGTTCGGTGCCGCCGGCGATCAGTTCCTCGTGCTCGATGTACACCCTCGGGGTGGCGGGCCCGAGGAGCTGGACCACGGACTGCGGTACCTCGTGCTCCTCGCCCGGTGTGGTGACCTCCGCCGGGACCGTCTCCGACAGGCGTCGGACCTGGAGCAGGTCCGCGAGGTCCGCCGCGCGGGACGGCGTCACCGGCAGCAGCGGCAGTCCCTCCGTCAGGGGGAGGAGGTCCGGGGCGTCGGCGATGACGGCGTCGCCCGCGTCCACGACGCGGACCGCGCCGTCCACCACCGCGCGCAGGTCGTCCGGGAGGGTGACCTGCTCGGGATCCAGGTCGGCCAGGGCGCTGTACAGCCCGTACAGCTGGCGGTCGGTGACCTCGCGGTCCGGGTCGGCGAGGCGGGCCAGCAGCTCGGCGGCGCCGCCGGGTTCGTCCAGCAGGGCCCGTACGGTGGTCCGTACGCCCAGGGCCCGCAGCACCTGCTCGTCCTCGAAGCCCGTGGCGTCCGCCGAGGTGTAGAGCCCCTCCAGCAGCGCGTCGCCGCCCGCCGCGCGCAGGCCCGCCGGGCGGCGGCCGTCGAGGACCGGGTGGTCGCGCAGCCACCAGGCGGTGTACGGGCGCACCGACTGGGTGGTGCCGTCCGGAAGGAGGACGCGCACGGGCTGGGTCAGCGCGTCGCGCAGCGGCGGCTGCGCCAGCATCGCCAGCGCCTGCGGCCAGCAGTCGTCATCGACCAGGTCGAGATCGCGGACGGCGACGATCTCGGTCGCCACCGGGGGGACGGCGGTGTGCGGCAGCTGGTCGAGGAGGTCCTCGCACCACACGTCCACCGCGTCCAGCAGGCCGACGTCGTCCGGTTCGGCGAAATCGCCCTCGCGGGGCTCCAGTTCGTCCGGGTCCAGGACGACGTCGGTGGCGCGGACGAGCTGGAAGGCGGCCAGCACCCCGCAGGCCGTCAGCGGGTCCGCACCCCACCTCTCCACCAGCCGAGCGTCGCAGTACGGGACCTCGTCCTCGCGGATGACCGAGGCCAGCGGCGATCCCGGCAGGAGCAGTTCGCCCGCCGGAGTGAGCTCGCCGTCCTCGTCCGGAAGGGCCAGCGCGCCCAGCCAGGGCTCGTCGCCCGGCGCCAGATCGGCGTCCCGGACCAGGCCCAGGACCACATCCGCCAGCTCCTCGGCGTCGAGCGCGTCCTCGTCCCAGATCTCCCCGGCGTCCAGGGAGGCCGCGACGGCCGCCCGCACCTGCGGGGTCGTCAGCACGGCCCGTGGGGTGGCCGGGAGGGCTCCGAGCTTCTCCAGGAGCGGGTGCGCCGCGTCCGGGTGGGCCACCTTGAGGCCGAGACGGGTCAGGTCGGCCGGGGTGTCCGCGTCCGGCAGCAGCAGGTGGCGGGGGCCGATGGCGGTCCGGCCGTCGGCCAGCGGCACGGGCAGCCCGGACAGCCGGTCGGGGTCCACCCCGGCGAGGCTGTCGTAGAGGCGGTGCCACCAGTCGGGGGTCCGCTCGATGCCCGCGATCCGCTCGATGGCATCGCCCAGCGGGAGCCGTCCGACGCCCAGGGTGCGCAGCTCGGGGCGGCGCTCCAGGCCCGCCGGGAGGAGGGTCGGCAGGACCTCGGCGAGGACCTGTACGGTCTCGGCGCCCGCGCCCTCGACCACCTCGGCCTCGAAGGGGCGCAGCGCGGTCCGCTCCTCAGGGTGCTCGGGGGGCGCGGCGGCAGCGAGGAAGGCCGTACGGGGCAGCCGCCGCAGCACGGCCGCCCGCAGCGCGCCGTCCAGCTCGCCCTTGCCGAGCGGTCCGGGCACCAGGTCCACCAGCGCGGTGCTCACCGGATCCCAGGAGCCGAGGAGTTCGGCGTACGCGTCGGCCGCGCGCTCCACCAGGAAGTCGGTCAGCGGTCCCGGCGCGGGGTGGCGGCGGGTGGTGTCCAGCGGCAGGGTCGCGATGAGCAGGCCGGGGATGCCCAGTGGCTCGTCGGTGGGGGTCGGCGCGTGCACGACGGGTGCGGTGGCCGGGTACAGCGGGGCACCCTCGGCGTCGACGGGCACGGCCCAGGACACCGACCAGAAGGGCCGCAGGCGCTCCTCGACGGGCCGGTCGGCGAGCAGCGCCCGCTCGATGGCGCCGCCGTGGCGGACGGTGCGCCAGCGCATGGTGCCCGTGAGGGAGTCCTCGATGACGGTGTACGGCCCCTCGTCGCGGCGGCGCAGGGTGCGGGTGGCGCCGGCCGGGGTGTCCACCACGACCTCGTGCAGCCCGGGCAGGGTCAGGAGCAGCGCGTCGTCGATGCCGGCCAGCAGCCGCTCCACCAGGTCCTCGGCGAGGGCGTCGCGCAGCGGAAGCACGACGACGGTGTCGTAGCCCTCGGGCGCGCTGCCCTCGGCGGGCAGGGGCAGGCGCAGCAGCGGGACGTGGCCGTCGCGGCGGCGCAGCTCGTCGCCGAGGCCGGGGCTGCCGACGGCTGCGCCCCGGGCGAGCTCACGGGCCTCGGCGAGGGACCAGCGCACCCCGCCGTGGCGGCCCAGTACGGCGGGCTCGTCGGACACGGCGAGGACGGCCGCGAAGCCGACGCCGAAGCGGCCGACGCTCTCCCAGGGGGCCTGTCCGGGGGCTGCCGCTCCGGGCGTCGCGTCGCCGCGCTTCGCGGAGGCGCGCAGGGTGCTCAGCGACTCCACGCCCGTCGCGTCCAGCGGGGCGCCGGTGTTGGCGACGGCCAGCACCCCGTGCCCGCCCTCGCCCGGGTGCAGGGTCAGCCGCAGCCGGCCGGGCACGCCCGCCCGGGCCGCCGCGTCGGCGGCGTTCTGCGCCAGCTCGACGACGAGCCGGTCGCGGTAGCCGCCGAGCGCGAGGTCCTCCTCGGCGTTGGCGTCCTCGCGGAACCGGGCGGGGCCCGCGCCCCAGGCGTCGAGCACCCCGCGTCGCAGCCGGGCCGTGCCGAAGGGGTCCACGCCGCTTTCGGTCGCCGTCACTCGCACGCTCACGCCGCTGCCTCCAAGATTTCTTGCCTAGAGCATGAAGGTATCGCGTACACCCCCTACCGCTTGCCCGCGAGGTGGGCGGACACCACGGCGTCGGCACCCGGGCGTTGGCCGGGAGGTACGGCGGCCACGGCGGGTGACCGGGCGGAGCCCGCCGCGTGCGGCTGTCCCGTCGCCCTGCCGTCGCTTCCCCGGGCGGGAGGTGACGACGAAACCCCCGGCGACCTCGGGTCGCCGGGGGTTTCGCCTCAGACCTCAGCGAGTTAGAGCTCGCCGATCACGTAGTCGATGCAGGCGGTCAGCGCCTGCACGTCCGCCGGGTCGATCGCCGGGAACATCGCGACGCGCAGCTGGTTGCGGCCGAGCTTGCGGTACGGCTCGGTGTCCACGATGCCGTTGGCGCGCAGCACCTTGGCGACGGCCGCCGCGTCGATGTCGTCCGAGAAGTCGATCGTGCCGATGACGGCGGAGCGCTTGTCGGCGTCCACGACGAACGGGCTGGCGTACTTCGACGCCTCGGCCCAGCCGTACAGGTTGCGCGCGCTGGCCGCCGTACGGCCGGTCGTGAACTCCAGGCCGCCCTGGCTGTTCATCCACTGGAGCTGCTCGTTCAGCAGGAAGAGGGTGGCCAGTGCCGGGGTGTTGTACGTCTGGTTCTTGAGCGAGTTGTCGATCGCCGTCGGCAGCGAGAAGAACTCCGGGACGTGCCGGCCGGAGGCGTGCACGCGCTGTGCGCGCTCCAGGGCCGCCGGGGAGAACGCGGCCAGCCACAGGCCGCCGTCCGAGGCGAAGGACTTCTGCGGGGCGAAGTAGTAGACGTCCGTCTCGGTGATGTCCACCGGCAGGCCGCCGGCGCCCGAGGTGGCGTCCACCAGGACGAGGGATCCGGCGTCGGCGCCCGCGACGCGCTTCAGCGGCGCCGCGACACCCGTCGAGGTCTCGTTGTGGGTGTAGGCGTATACGTCCACTCCCGCCTCGGCCTGCGGCTCGGGGTGCGTGCCCGGCTCGGAGGAGATCACGGTCGGCGCGTCGAGCCACGGCGCGAGCTTCGCGGCCGTGGCGAACTTGGACGAGAACTCGCCGAAGGCCAGGTGCTGGGACTTCCGCTCGATCAGTCCGTGCGTCGCGATGTCCCAGAAGGCGGTGGAGCCGCCGTTGCCCAGGATCACCTCGTAGCCCTCGGGAAGGGAGAAGAGGTCCCGGATGCCCTGGCGCACCGAGCCGACCAGGTTCTTGACCGGCGCCTGGCGGTGCGAGGTTCCGAGCAGGGAGGTTCCGGTGGCGGCGAGGGCGTCCAGCGCCTCGGTCCGCACCTTGGAGGGGCCCGCGCCGAAGCGTCCGTCGGCGGGCTTGATGTCAGCGGGAATCTGGATCTCAGCCACGGGCGGAGCGTATCGGGTCCGGGTGCGGGCGACGCAGACGCGTCCACCGGATGAGACGCGTCAGCGCGTCGCTGTAAGGCAAGCCGCGCATGGGCACTCCTTACGTGCGCTTAGTCTGGATGAATGACCGCCTCCTCACCCGCATCACCCTGTTCGCCCTCCGCGACCGACGTGCCGTCGAGCGCCGCGTCCTCGGCCGCTCCGTCGGCCGGACCCGAGGGGCGCGGTGCGGGGCGGTTCGGCGGGCGGTTCGGTGCGGGGCGGTTCGGCGGCGGGCGGTTCGCTGCCGGGCGGTTCGGCCCCGTCGCCCTGGTGATCTCGGCGGGGGTCTCGGTGCAGTTCGGCGCCGCCCTCGCGGTCGTGATGATGCCGCGAGCGGGTGCGGCGGGCGTCGTCACCCTGCGCCTCGCGGCCGCGGCGATCGTGCTGCTGCTCCTGTGCCGCCCCAGAGTGCGGGGCTACTCCCGCGCGGACTGGGGCACGGTGCTCGCCTTCGGCGTGACCATGGCCGGCATGAACGGCCTCTTCTACCAGGCCGTGGACCGGATCCCGCTCGGCCCGGCCGTCACGCTGGAGGTCCTCGGACCGCTCGCCCTGTCGGTGATCGTCTCCCGCCGCCTGGTGAACCTGCTGTGGGCGGGGCTGGCCCTCGCCGGCGTGGTCCTGCTGTCCGGCCACGGCGGTGGTTCCGGCTTCGGCTCCCTCGACCCCGCGGGCGCCGCCTTCGCGCTCGGAGCGGGCGGGATGTGGGCCGCGTACATCGTGTTCAGCGCGCGTACGGGCCGCCGCTTCCCGCAGGCGGACGGCCTGGCCCTGGCGATGGCGGTGGCCGCGGTGCTCTCGCTCCCGCTCGGCGTGGTCGAAGCCGGCTCCGACCTGCTGGTCCCGAGCACGCTCGCGCTGGGCCTGGGCGTGGCCGTCCTGTCCTCGGTGCTCCCGTACACCCTGGAGCTGCTGGCGCTGCGCCGGATTCCCGCCCCGACCTTCGCGATCCTAATGAGCCTGGAACCCGCGATCGCCGCCACCGCGGGTTTCCTCGTCCTGAACCAGGCCCTGTCGGCCCTGGACGCGCTGGCCATCGCCCTGGTGATCGCCGCGAGCATGGGCGCGGTCCGCTCCCAGATCCGCAAACAGCCCGCCTGAGGCCGGGCCGGGGCTGCGGGGGCGGCGGGGGCGCGGTCCAAGGGAGCCTCGGCGCGGCCGGTCCCGCCCGGCCGTCGCGCCGGGGGACGACGGGGCGCCGGGGGACGACGGGACAGCCTCAGGCGTAGCGGGCCGCCATGGCCGTCAGCGCGGTCCTGATGGCGGCCCGCAGGGCCGGCGGGGACAGGACCTCCGCCTCCGGGCCGAGGGCGAGGAGCTGCGCCTGCGCGTGCTGCGCCGACTCGATCGGCAGCACGGCCCGCGTCCATCCGGGGAGCTCCGTGTCGGGTGTGCCGGTGGCGGTCACCGCGCGGGCCTGGAGGCCCGACAGCCGGTCCACGGCTCGCGGGGAGAGGCGTACGACCGCCTCCTCAGGGTGGAGCCGCGCATGGAAGTCGGCCTGGCTCTGCCGCCAGTGCGCGGCCAGGTCGAAGCCGTCGGGCAGTTCGAACTCCTCGGTGGTCTCCGTGACTCCGAGGATCTGGTCCACCCGGTACGTCAGCGGTCCGGTGGGTCTGCCGGACCCGCCGGGTCCCTCCGGCGCGGTGGGTCCGTCCGGCGCGGTGGGGCTCGCCACCAGGTACCAGCGCCCGGCCTTCAGGACGAGGCCGTACGGAGCGAGGCGCCGTTCCACCTCCTGCGGTTCCTTCCACCGCCGGTAGCCGATCTCGATCACCCGCCCCCGCCACACCGCGTCGGCGACCTGCGCGAGGTACGGGGTCTCCTCGTGCTCGGCGTACCAGCCGGGCGCGTCCAGGTGGAAGCGCAGCCGCATCCGGTCCGCCTGCTCCCGCAGCTCCGCGGGCAGGGCGGCGCGCAGCTTCAGCTGGGCCGTCGCCAGGGCCCGGCCCAGGCCCAGTTCCGCCGCCGGTCCCGGCATGCCCGTCAGGAACAGCGCCTCCGCCTCGTCCGGGCTGAGTCCGGTGAGCCGGGTCCGGTAGCCGGCGAGCAACTGGTAGCCCCCGCTGTGCCCGGCGTCCCCGTACAGCGGCACGCCCGCCGCGGCCAGCGCCTCCGCGTCGCGGTAGACCGTGCGTACGGACACCTCCAGCTCGCGCGCGAGCTCGGCGGCGGTCATCCGGCCCCGGGTCTGGAGGAGCAGGAGGATCGAGAGCAGGCGGCTGGACTTCACTGACACAGGATGTCAGTGAAGCGTCCCTACCGTTCCCTCGTACCGCCACACGGCCAAGGGAGCGCACACCGCATGCACGACTTCGACTTCCTCGTCGGCAGTTGGGACGTCACCAACCGCTGGCGCACCGACTTCCTCGACGCCGACAGCCAGTGGGAGGAGTTCCCGGCGGTGTCGCGCGCCTCCCGGCACTTCGACGGCGGCGCGAACTTCGACGAGATCGAGTTCCCGACGAAGGGCTTCGCCGGAATCACCCTGGCCCTGTACGACCGTGAGCGCGAGCAGTGGTCGCTCTCCTGGGCGAGCCGCCGTACCGGCACCCTGTTCCCGCCCGTCACCGGCCGCTTCGAGGGCGGCCGGGGCGTTTTCGAGGGCGATGACACGCACGACGGGAAGCCGGTGCGGGTGCGCTGCGTGTGGTCGGGGACGGAAACCGGTTCCCCCCGGTGGGAGCAGTTCTTCTCGCTGGACGGGGGCGGGAGCTGGCTGCGCAACTGGACGATGGACTTCACCCGTCGTCCCGAGGCGCTGTAGCGGTACGCCCGCTCCGGCCGGTCACGGGGGGCCGGCCGGCGCGGGCGGGTACCGGCTGCTATCCCAGCGGCAGGTCCAGATACGAGGGCGTCGGCTCCGGCGAGGTGAAGGCCAGCGTGGCGCGCGGCAGGTTGGCGTCCCCGTAGAAGGGGTCGCGGGCGTCGATCACCAGCATCAGCCGGTGCCCGCGCGGGACGTCGTACGCCGTGGCCTGGAGTTCGACGTCCGCGCTGATCAGGCTGTCGGGCGCCGAGCCGAGGTCGCTGTACGGGGCGTGCGTGACGAGGTGCGCCGTGCCGTCGGGCGCCGCGTCGAGGAGGTAGGCGAAGAAGGTCGAGCCCGGGTTCGGTGCCCGGTAGGTGACGCGGAGCCTGGGCGTGCCGCGCAGCCGGGTGGTCTCCGGCGCCGGGGCCGCGGTCCATACGGCGCAGACGCTGCGGTCGATGTCGTCCGTCCGGTAGACCTTCGGGCGGCCGGCGATCTCCTGGTAGCCGGAGGTGACGACGGCGTCGGCGACGGTCGCCGGGGTGTCGATTCCGCACAGCACGTTCGCCGTCCAGCCGGCCTCCGGCTCTTCGGCCAGCTCCCCGCCGCCGACGAGGTGCAGCCGGCGTACCTCCTCGGTGAGGGAGGGCCAGGTCGGACGGGGCTCCAGGGCCTTGCTCCACATCACCTCGCTGACCACCTGGCCTTCGGCGCCGATGCCGTTGTCGATGCCCTTGAGGTGGTGGTCGAACCAGCGGTGTGCGTCCGTCCAGATCCGGTTGGGCAGGCCGAGCATGCCGGCCGCCTCCGGGCCGGAGTGGTCGCCGATGGAGAAGGCCAGCCGCTTGGGGCCGGTGAGCTCGTTGAACATCTTCAGGGTCTGGTTGCCCGGGAAGAGCGTCTCGTGCCAGGCGTGGGAGAAGAAGACGGGCACCTGGCGGCCGTTGAGCTCCTTGATGTGGGTGAAGGGGGAGCGTGCCTCCGCCCAGCGCAGGGTGCCCGCGATGTCGCGGTTGGCGAGCACGTTGTCGAAGACGGCCCGGGTCTGCTCGCTCAGCCGCGCCTTCTCGGCCGCTTTCAGGAGCGCCCGTACGGCCGCGATGTGGCGGGTTGAGTTCTCGTAGAAGGCCTCCCCGAGGTCGCCCCAGGTGCTGAGGGCGACCACGGCGTCGACGCGGGGATCGTGCGCGGCGGCCAGCTGGCTGATGCCGGATCCGTACGAGTCCCCGAGGAAGCCGATCCTCGTCACCGGGCCGGCGGTGCGCTCGATGAGGTGGTCCAGGGCCAGGCGGGCGTCGGCGACGTCGAACGGGCCCGCCACGTCGACCTGGCCCTGCGAGCCGGCGAAGCCGCGGGTCGTGTAGGCGAGGACGTTGTAGCCGCGGGTCGCGAAGAGGGCGCCTGGACGGCGTACGCGAGCCAGCCGAGGCTGGTCCACGGCGAGGGCATCACGATGACCGGCCGCGGCTCGGGCCCGGTGTGCCGCCAGAGCGCGGCGGCGAGCTGGTCCCCGCCGTGGCCGGTCACCTTGACGCGGCTGAAGACGGCGACCGAGCGGGCCTCGGCGACCTCGGCGGCGCGGGCGGGGGCGAGGCCGGTGACGTCACCGCTCTCCAGGGCCGTGACGAAGGCGGTGAGGGCGGCGGCGTCGAGCTGGGGGTGGAGGGAGAAGGAGGGAGCGGAGTCGGCAGCTGGTGTCACGTCGGTTCAACCTCTTCGGCGTCGGCGTCGGCGTCGTCGTCGGACGACAGGGGGTGTGAACGTGGTGCGCGCCGCGTCCGGGCCCGGAGCGGAATGTGCGGTGGAACGGTGCGTGGCGTGTTCCGTGAGGCGCTGCGGAAGTCAGCGGCAAGCTCGGCCGAGAGCCCAGTATCGACCGGACATCGGTGACGTATCGCGAGTTTCCGGCTTACGGCCTGAATCGCCCTCCGGTGTCCGGTGCTCCGCGTACGCCCGGACCTGAGGCCGTCAGGCGTGTTCGCCACTTCCCTTTCCCAGCAGGGCAGTTGGGACCGTGGCCAGAACGCGCCGCTCCTGCCAAAAATCATGCAAGCGTGCTTGATTGTTTTGCTGGAGGCTGCCACTCTTCCCCTCACGCCGAGAGGGGAGCGCACCGTGCTCGATCCGTCCGCTGGCTCCGTCTTCGCCGATCTGCGCGAGGAGGGACGAGAACTCGATGGGCTCATGGGGCAGTTGGCCCCGTCCGCCTGGGCCCTTCCCACCCCCGCGCCCGGCTGGACCATCGCGCACCAGATCGCCCATCTGCACTGGACGGACCGGGCCGCGCTGGTCTCCCTCACCGACGCCGCCGGCTTCGGCCGTCTGGTGGAGGAGGCTCTGAAGGCGCCCGATTCCTTCGTGGACGAGGGAGCGCGCGAGGGTGCGGCGCTGGCTCCCGCCGAGTTGCTGGACCGCTGGCGCGTCGGGCGCAGCGCCCTGGACGAGGCGCTCGCAGCGGCTTCGCCCGACACCCGGTTCCCCTGGTACGGGCCGCCGATGAAGGCCGCCTCGATGGCGAGCGCCCGTCTCATGGAGACCTGGGCGCACGGCCAGGACGTGGCCGACGCGCTCGGCGTACGCCGCACGCCGACCGCGCGGCTGCGGCACGTGGCGCGGATCGGGGTACGGGCCCGCGACTACGCCTACTCCGTACGCGCACTGCCCGCCCCCGCCGAAGAGTTCCGGGTCGAGCTGGCCGCGCCCGATGGCGCGGGCGTGTGGACGTACGGGCCCGCGCGGGCCCGGCAGCGGATCACGGGCCCGGCCCTCGACTTCTGCCTCCTGGTGACGCGGCGGGCCCACCGGGCGGACCTCGCCCTGCGCGCGGTCGGCGACGACGCGGACCGCTGGCTGGACATCGCCCAGGCCTTCGCGGGCCCGCCCGGCCCCGGCCGCGCACCGACCGCGGCTCCCACGCCCGCGCAGGCCCCGAGTCGGGGTGGGACGGCGGATCGGACTGCGGATCCCGCGCCGCAGACCCCGCCCGCGCCGCATTCCGCACGGGAAGCCGCGCCGGGCGCCGGGCCCGCATCGCAGACCCCGCCCGCGCCGGATTCCGTACGGGAAGCCGCGCCGGGCGCCGGGCCCGCACCGCGGACCCCGCCCGCACCGGATTCCGCACCCGCCCCGGAGTCCGCCCGATGAGCCGGCCTTCGGTGCCCGGCCGCCGTCCCCTGCGCATCGGCAATGCCTCCGGCTTCTACGGCGACCGCTTCAGCGCCCTGCGCGAGATGCTGACCGGCGGCCCGCTGGACGTGCTGACCGGGGACTACCTGGCCGAGCTGACCATGCTCATCCTCGGCCGCGACCGCCTGAGGAATCCGGACCTCGGCTACGCCAAGACCTTCCTCCGCCAGTTGGAGGACGGGCTCGGGCTCGCGCGGGAGCGGGGCGTACGGATCGTCGCCAACGCGGGCGGCCTCAACCCCGCCGGACTCGCCGCCGCAGTCCGCGCCCTGGCGGCCGAGGCGGGCGTCCCCGTTCGCGTCGCCCACGTCGAGGGCGATGACCTGATGCCGTACGGGGACGGCGCCCTGACGGCCAACGCCTACCTCGGCGGCGCCGGGATCACCGCCTGCCTGCGGGCGGGCGCGGACGTGGTCGTGACCGGGCGGGTCACGGACGCGGCGCTGGTCAGCGGCTCGGCGGCCTGGTGGTTCGACTGGGCGCCCGAGGACTACGACCGGCTTGCGGGGGCTGTGGTCGCCGGCCACGTGCTGGAATGCGGCACGCAGGCCACCGGTGGCAATTACGCCTTCTTCACCGCGCACGACGTCCGCCGCCCGGGCTTCCCCCTCGCGGAGATCTCCGAGGACGGGTCATCGGTGATCACCAAGCATCCGGGCACGGGCGGAGCCGTCACCACCGGCACCGTCACGGCCCAGCTGCTCTACGAGACCCAGGGCGTGCGCTACCTCGGCCCGGACGTGACGGCCCGCCTCGACACGATCCGCCTGGAGGAGCCGGGCCCCGACCGCGTACGCATCACGGGAGTCGTGGGCGAGCCCCCGCCGTCCACCCTCAAGGTGGGCGTCACCCGCATCGGCGGCTGGCGCAACGAGGTGGTCTTCGTCCTCACCGGCCTGGACATCGAGGCGAAGGCGGATCTGGTCCGGGCACAGCTCGCCGAAGCCCTGGCCGGGGTGGCCGAGTCCGCCTGGACCCTGTCGCGCACCGACCACGAGGACGCCGCGACCCAGGAGACGGCCAGTGCCCTGCTGCGCCTGGTCGTCCGCGACCCGTCCCCGGAGCCCGTCGGCCGCGCCCTGACCTCGGCGGCCGTCGAACTCGCCCTCGGCAGCTATCCGGGCTTCCACGTCACCTCCCCACCCGCCCCCGCCCAGCCGTACGGAATCTTCACCTCGGCCTCCGTCCCCTCCGCCTCGGTCCCCCACACGGCAGTCCTCCCGGACTTTTCCCGCATCCGGATCCCCCCGCCCCCGACGCCCCGCCCCGCACCGCCTTCCCCTGCGGCGGAGCCGCACGGGGGCACCGGGAGCGGGGGAGAGGCGGGGCAGCGCCACCCCGGGCTGCCGACGACCCGCGCACCCCTGGGCGCGGTGGCCGGGGCGCGCAGCGGCGACAAGGGCGGTGACGCGAATGTCGGGGTGTGGGCCGAGTCCGACGAAGCCTGGCACTGGCTTCAGGAGGTGCTGACCGTTGAGGTGTTCCAGGACCTGCTCCCGGAGACCCGGCCCCTGGCGGTGGCCCGCCACGTCCTGCCGCGCCTGCGCGCCCTGAACTTCACCGTCACCGGCATCCTCGGCGACGGCGTGGCCTCCGGGCACCGCTTCGACCCCCAGGCCAAGGCCCTCGGCGAATGGCTGCGCGCCCGCCACCTCGACATCCCCACCCACCTCCTCCCACCCCCGGCCCCACCGCCGCCTCCGCCCCCACCATCGGCCGGGGCGCCGGCCCCGGCCCGCCGCCCGGGCCCCGCCCCGACCCCGCACGGCGCCGCTGACGCACCGGCGCCGGGCCACACGACCGCGACCCCACCGGAGGTGACCCGCCCATGACCCGTCTCGCCACCACCGTCGACCCCCTCGCCCCCGACCACGTCGCCGCCCGCACCGCCGCCCTCGAACGCCTCGCCGCCCTCGACGCCGAACACGCCAAGGCCCTCCAGGGCGGCGGCGAGAAGTACACCGCCCGCCACCGCACCCGGGGCAAACTCCTGGCCCGCGAACGCATCGAGCTGCTCCTCGACCCGGACACCCCCTTCCTGGAGCTGTCCCCGCTCGCGGCCTGGGGCAGCGACTACCCCGTCGGCGCCTCGATGGTCACCGGCATCGGCACGGTCGAGGGCGTCGAGTGCCTCATCACCGCCAACGACCCCACCGTCCGCGGCGGCGCCAGCAACCCCTGGACCCTGAAGAAAGCCCTGCGGGCCAACGAGATCGCCCGGCAGAACCGCCTGCCCTGCGTCAGCCTCGTGGAGTCCGGCGGCGCCGACCTCCCCTCCCAGAAGGAGATCTTCATCCCGGGCGGTGCGATCTTCCGCGACCTCACCCGGCTCTCGGCCGAGGGCATCGCGACCGTCGCGGTCGTCTTCGGCAACTCCACCGCCGGAGGCGCGTACATCCCCGGCATGTCCGACCACACCATCATGATCAAGGACCGCTCCAAGGTGTTCCTCGGCGGTCCGCCCCTGGTCAAGATGGCCACGGGCGAGGAGAGCGACGACGAGTCCCTCGGCGGAGCCGATATGCACGCCCGTACCTCCGGGCTCGCCGACCACTACGCCCTGGACGAGCCCGACGCCATCCGCCAGGCCCGCCGTGTCGTCGCCCGCCTCAACCACCGCAAGGCGCGACCCGACCCGCCCCGGGCCGAGGAGCCGGCGTACGACGCCGAGGAGCTGCTCGGCATCGTCCCGGCCAACCTCAAAACGCCCTTCGACCCGCGCGAGGTCATCGCCCGTATCGTCGACGCCTCCGACTTCGACGAGTTCAAGCCCCTGTACGGAACCAGCCTGGTCACCGGCTGGGCCACGCTCCACGGCTACCCGGTGGGCATCCTCGCCAACGCCCAGGGCGTGCTCTTCAGTGCCGAGTCGCAGAAGGCCGCCCAGTTCATCCAGCTCGCCAACCAGCGCGACATCCCGCTCCTCTTCCTCCACAACACCACCGGCTACATGGTGGGCAAGGAGTACGAGCAGGGCGGCATCATCAAGCACGGCTCGATGATGATCAACGCGGTCTCCAACTCCCGCGTCCCCCACCTCTCCGTCCTCATCGGAGCCTCCTACGGCGCCGGCCACTACGGCATGTGCGGCCGCGCCTTCGAGCCCCGCTTCCTCTTCGCCTGGCCCGGCGCCAAGTCCGCCGTCATGGGAGCCCAGCAGCTCGCGGGCGTGCTCTCCATCGTGTCGCGGCAGTCCGCCGCCGCGAGGGGGCAGGCGTACGACGAGGAGGCCGACGCCGGGATGCGGGCCTTCGTGGAGGCGCAGATCGAGTCCGAGTCCCTGCCGATGTTCCTGTCCGGGCGGCTGTACGACGACGGGGTCATCGACCCGCGCGACACCCGCACCGTCCTCGGCCTGTGCCTTTCGGCCGTCCACAACGCCCCCGTCGAGGGCGCCCGCGGCGGCTTCGGCGTCTTCCGGATGTGAGCCCGCACATGACCCTGCACAAGACCCCGCACCCGACGACCTCACGCATGACGACTTCGCACCTGACCCCGCCCAAGACCCTGCACTCCGTACTGGTGGCCAACCGCGGTGAGATCGCCGTCCGGATCTTCCGCACGGCCCGCGCCATGGGCCTCGCCACCGTCGCCGTCCACTCCGACCCGGACGCCCGCGCCCTGCACGTCCGGGACGCCGACGCGGCCGTACGCCTCCCCGGCGCGGCGCCCGCCGACACCTACCTGCGCGGCGATCTGATCATCGAAGCCGCCCTGGCCGCCGGGGCCGACGCCGTCCACCCGGGCTACGGCTTCCTCTCCGAGCACGCCGGCTTCGCCCGCGACGTCCTGGCCGCGGGCCTGACCTGGATCGGCCCGCCGCCCGAGGCCATCGAGGCCATGGCCTCCAAGACGCGGGCCAAGGAGCTGATGCGCGCCGCCGGGGTACCGCTCCTCGATCCCGTCGACCCGGCCCGCGCCACCGCCACCGATCTGCCCCTGCTCCTCAAGGCCGCCGCCGGAGGCGGCGGGCGCGGGATGCGCGTGGTCCGCGACCTCGACACCCTGAAGGAGGCGCTGGACACCGCTTCCGCCGAGGCGCGCTCGGCCTTCGGTGACGGCGAGGTCTTCGCGGAGCCCTACGTCGAGCGCGGCCGTCACGTCGAGGTGCAGATCCTCGCGGACGCCCACGGCACCGTCTGGGCGCTCGGCACCCGCGACTGCTCCCTCCAGCGGCGCCACCAGAAGGTCATCGAGGAGGCCCCGGCGCCCGTACTCCCCGCGTCCCTGCGCACCACCCTGCACGCCTCGGCCGTGGCCGCCGCCCGGGCTGTTGCCTACGAGGGCGCCGGCACCGTCGAGTTCCTCGTCGCCGCGGACGGCCGCCCGTACTTCCTGGAGATGAACACCCGCCTCCAGGTGGAACACCCCGTCACCGAAGCCGTCTTCGGCCTCGACCTCGTCGCCCTACAGCTGCGCATCGCCGAGGGCGGGGCCTTGCCGCCGGCGCCCCCCGAGCCCACGGGCCACGCCGTCGAGGCTCGCCTCTACGCCGAGGACCCGGCCCGGGACTGGCGCCCGCAGAGCGGCGTCCTGCACACGCTCGCCGTCCCCGGCACGGTCCGCGTCGACACCGGTTTCACCGACGGGGACACGGTCGGCGTCCACTACGACCCCATGCTGGCCAAGTTCATCGCCCACGCCCCCACCCGTGCCGAGGCCGTACGGATCCTCGCCCACGCCCTGGCCGGTGCGCGGATCCACGGGATCACGACCAACCGCGAACTCCTCGTACGGTCCCTGCGCCACCCGGACTTCACCGCCGGGCGGATCGACACCGGCTTCTACGAGCGCCACCTCGCCGGCCTCACCGAGGGCGCCGCGGACGCCACCCCGTCCGCCCTCGCCGCCGCCCTCGCGGAGGCCGCCCCCGGCCCGGCGGCCCCGCTCACCACCCGTCTCGGCGGCTGGCGCAATGTCCGCTCCCAGCCGCAGATCCGCCGCTACGACGCGGCCGGGACCGTCCACGAGGTCCGCTACCACCCCGCCCGCGGCGGCCACCCGCCGGAGCTCCTGGACCACCCGGACATCCGCGTCCTGTCCGCCGAACCCACGCTCGTCGGCCTGGAAGTCGGGGGAGTCCGGCGGTTGTTCCACGTGAAACATAAATCGAACACGTCCGAGGTCTACGTGGACTCCGCGCTCGGCGCCCACACCCTCACCCCCGTCCCCCGGTTCTCCGATCCCCAGGACCGTACCGAACCGGGCTCCCTGCTCGCCCCCATGCCCGGCACCGTCGTCCGCGTCGCCGAGGGCCTCGCCCCCGGCCGCCCGGTCACCGCCGGGCAGCCCCTGCTCTGGCTGGAGGCCATGAAGATGGAGCACCGCATCGTCTCGCCCTCCTCCGGCACGCTCACCGCACTCCACGCCGCCACCGGCCAACAGGTCGAATTGGGCGCCCTGCTCGCCGTGGTCCAGGAAGCACAGGAGGAAACGCACGCATGAGCCCTGCCATCGCAACCCCCGTTCTCGAAACCGCCGAGCACAAGGCCCTGCGCACGGCGGTCGCCGCCCTCGGGCAGCGCTACGGCCGCGAGTACCTCGCCCGTGTCGCCCGCGAAGGCGGCCACCCCGACGCACTCTGGGCCGACGCCGCCAAGCTCGGCTACCTCGGCGTCAACCTCCCCGAGGAGTACGGCGGCGGGGGCGGCGGCATCGCCGAACTGTCCATCGTCCTCGAAGAACTGGGTGCGGCAGGCTGCCCGCTGCTCATGATGGTGGTCTCGCCCGCCATCTGCGGCACGGTCATCTCCCGCTTCGGCACGGAGGCCCAGAAGCAGGCCTGGCTCCCCGGCCTCGCCGACGGAAGCCGCACCATGGCCTTCGGCATCACCGAACCCGACGCGGGTTCCAACTCGCACCGGATCACCACCACCGCCCGCCGCGAGGGGGAGGAGTGGGTCCTGACCGGCCGCAAGGTCTTCATCTCCGGCGTCGACATCGCGGACGCCACCCTCATCGTCGGCCGTACGGAGGACGCCCGCAGCGGGCGCCTCAAGCCGTGCCTGTTCATCGTCCCGCGTGATACCGCCGGCTTCTCCCGCTCCGTCATCGACATGGAGGTCCAAGCCGCGGAGAAGCAGTTCGAACTGGTCCTGGACGAGGTGCGGCTGCCCGCGGACGCGCTGGTCGGCGACGAGGACGCGGGGCTGCTCCAGCTCTTCGCCGGGCTCAACCCCGAGCGCATCATGACGGCCGCCTTCGCCATCGGCATGGGCCGTCACGCCATCGCCAGGGCGGTCGACTACGCCAAGACCCGCCAGGTGTGGAAGGAGCCCATCGGCGCGCACCAGGCCGTCGCGCACCCGCTCGCACAGGCCCACATCGAGCTGGAACTGGCCCGCCTGATGATGCAGAAGGCGGCCCACCTGTACGACGCCGGCGACGACCTGGGGGCGGGCGAGGCGGCGAACATGGCGAAGTACGCCGCCGCGGAGGCCTGCGTGCGGGCGGTGGACCAGTCCGTCCACACCCTGGGCGGCAACGGCCTGACCCGCGAATACGGCCTGGCGTCCCTCATCACGGCCTCCCGGGTGGCCCGCATCGCCCCCGTCAGCCGGGAGATGATCCTCAACTTCGTCTCCCACCAGACCCTGGGCCTCCCCAAGTCCTACTGACCCCCGGCCAGGCCGCCCACTCCCACCGCCGCCAGCCGTGAACTCGACGCCGCGGCCCGGCCACCCGTCCCGGGGGTCTGCCGGTCCGGGGCCCCCGGACGCGGGAGGAGGCGGGCTCTGCCCCGCCATGGTCCGCACTCCACCGGGGGCCCGCTCCACCCGGCGTCCCGCGCCCACCCGGAGGCGACGGGGCCAGGCCCGCCCGCTTACCCTCCCCGGGGAGGGTCCCCGCCCCGCTCACCCGCTCACCGCTCCGGAGGAGACATGGCCCTACTCCTGCACGCCGCAACGGCGGCCGGCCTCACCACCCTCACGCTGGACTCCCCCGCCAACCGCAACGCCCTCTCCGCGGACCTCGTCCACGAGCTCCGCACCGCCCTCGCCGCCGCCTCCGCGGACCCCGCGGTCCGGGCGGTCGTCCTCACCCACACCGGCACCACCTTCTGCGCCGGCGCCGATCTCAAGTGCCCTTGCGACCCCGCCGACTTCCTCGCCCTGCTCCGCGAGATCACCGAGCTGCCCAAGCCCGTCGTCGCCCGCGTCACCGGCCACGTCCGCGCCGGCGGCCTCGGCCTGCTCGGCGCCTGCGACATCGCCGCCGCCGGGCCGCGGTCCTCGTACGCCTTCACCGAGACCCACCTCGGCCTGGCCCCCGCCGTGATCTCGATGCCGCTGCTTCCACGGCTCGACCCGCGTGCGGCCGCCCGCTACTTCCTCACCGCCGAGCGTTTCGACGCCGCGGAGGCCACCCGCATCGGCCTGCTCACCCTGCACGCGCAGGACGTGGACCAGGCCCTCGAACCGGTCCTGGCGGGGCTGCGCAAGGCCTCCCCGCAGGGCCTGGCCGCGTCGAAGGCGCTGACGACCGCTGCCGTACGGGAAGCCCTGGAGCGTGACGGCGCCCGCCTGACCCGGATCTCCGCGTCGCTCTTCGCCTCCGACGAGGCCCGCGAAGGCATCACCGCCCGCTTCGAGCGCCGGGACCCGTCATGGGCGCTGTGACCGACTCCCGCCCGGACTCCCGCCCGGACTCCCGCCCGGACTCCCGCCCGGACTCGCGTCCCGATGCCCGCCCGGGCCCCAAGCAGGCGCGCAGCCGGGCCACCCGGCGCCATCTCCTGGAGGCGGCCGTCTCCTGCCTGGCGGAACACGGCTGGGCGGGCTCCACCGTATCCGTCGTCGCCGAACGGGCCGGGGTCTCGCGGGGCGCCGCCCAGCATCATTTCCCGACGCGCGAGGACCTGTTCACCGCGGCCGTCGCGTACGTCGCGGAGGAGCGGTCGACCGCCCTGCGCGCCCTCTTCCACGCCGGCCCGGTGGCCCGCCCCGCGGTGGTGGAGGCGCTCGTGGACCTGTACACGGGCACCCTCTTCCGCGCTGCCCTCCAGCTGTGGGTCGCCGCCTCCAACGAGGACCAACTGCGCCCCCAGGTCACCGAGCTGGAGGCGCGCGTCGGCCGCGAGACCCACCGCATCGCGGTGGAGCTGCTGGGCGCCGACGAATCCGTCCCGGGGGTACGGGAGACCGTGCAGGGCCTGCTCGACATGGCCCGCGGCCTCGGCCTGGCCAACGTCCTCACGGACGACGCGGCCCGCCGCGCCCGCGTCGTCGCCCAGTGGTCCCGGATCCTCGACGCCGTACTGGGCGGCTGAAACGCGGCGGGCGCCGCACCCCGGTACGGGATGCGGCGCCCGGCGGGCGGCAGCGGGGGATCAGGCGATGCCCTCGTAGCCCTCGATGTCGCGGGGGTCGCGCCGGGACGGGCCGACGTAGCGGGCCGACGGGCGGACCAGGCGGCCCGTGCGCTTCTGTTCCAGGATGTGCGCCGACCACCCGGCCGTACGGGCGCAGGTGAACATGGAGGTGAACATGTGCGCCGGAACCTCCGCGAAGTCCAGCATGATCGCGGCCCAGAACTCCACGTTGGTCGCCAGCACCCGGTCGGGCCGGCGCGCGTGCAGCTCCTCCAGCGCGGCCTTCTCCAGTGCGGCGGCCACCTCGTAGCGCGGGGCGTCCAGCTCCTTGGCCGTACGCCGCAGCACGCGGGCGCGGGGGTCCTCCGCGCGGTACACGCGGTGCCCGAAGCCCATCAGCCGCTCGCCCTTGTCCAGGGCCCTCTTCACGTACGCCACGGCGTCACCGGTGCGTTCGATCTCCTCGATCATGCCGAGGACGCGCGACGGCGCGCCGCCGTGCAGCGGGCCCGACATGGCGCCGACGGCGCCGGACAGCGCCGCCGCCACGTCCGCACCGGTGGAGGCGATCACCCGCGCGGTGAAGGTCGAGGCGTTCATGCCGTGCTCGGCGGCCGAGGTCCAGTACGCGTCGACGGCCTTGACGTGCCGCGGGTCCGGCTCGCCCCGCCAGCGGATCATGAACCGCTCGACCACGGACTCGGCCTTGTCGATCTCCCGCTGGGGCACCATCGGCCGGCCCTGGCCGCGGGCGGACTGGGCGACGTACGACAGAGCCATCACGGCGGCCCGCGCGAGATTATCGCGTGCGGTGCGCTCGTCGATGTCGAGCAGCGGTTTCAGACCCCACACGGGGGCGAGCATGGCGAGCGCGGACTGCACGTCGACACGGATGTCACCGGAGTGGACGGGGATCGGGAAGGGCTCGGCGGCCGGCAGACCGGGGTTGAAGGCGCCGTCGACCAGCAGGCCCCAGACGTTCCCGAAGGAGACGTGGCCGACGAGGTCTTCGATGTCTACACCGCGGTAGCGGAGCGCTCCGCCTTCCTTGTCCGGCTCGGCGATCTCCGTCTCGAACGCGACGACCCCTTCGAGCCCGGGTACGAAGTCGGACATCAGGCGGCTCCTCAGATAGTGCGAACACGCGCGGCTCCCGGCGTGACTCGCGGTCCGGCGCGGTCATCCCCGTTGATGCCCGGCACGGCGGATGGTCACCCGTGCGGGGACCGTCGGACCGGCCCCAAGATTTTGTCCGTTCCCGATGGCCTGCGGAAGCGTGACATACGGCACACCGCCCACCGGCGTACTGCGGCAGGATGGCACGCGTGACCGACCACGACCTTGACCCCGCCGTCATGCGCAAGCAGTACCGCTCGCAGATCGTCACCGAGGAGAGCCTCGCAGACGACCCCATGCGGCAGTTCGCCCGGTGGTTCCAGCAGGCCGCCGACGCGCAGCTCTTCGAACCGAACGCGATGGTGGTGTCGACGGCCACCCCGGACGGCCGCCCCAGCTCCCGCACGGTGCTGCTGAAGCAGTTCGACGAGCACGGCTTCGTCTTCTTCACCAATTACGGCTCGCGCAAGGGCCGCGAGCTGGCCGCGAACCCGCACATCGCCCTGCTCTTCCCCTGGCACGCCATCGCCCGCCAGGTCATCGTCACCGGCACGGCGGCCCGCATAGGCCGCGACGAGACGGCGGCGTACTTCCGCTCCCGCCCCCACGGCTCGCAGCTGGGCGCCTGGGCGAGCGACCAGTCGAGCGTGATCGGCTCCCGCGCGGAACTGGACCGGCGCTACGCCGAGCTCGCCGCCCGCTACCCCGAGGACGAGCAGGTCCCGGTCCCGCCGCAGTGGGGCGGCCTGCGGGTCACCCCGGACGCGGTCGAATTCTGGCAGGGCCACGAGAACCGCCTCCACGACCGGCTGCGGTACGTCCTGGACGGCGAGAAGTGGCGCGTCGAGCGCCTCTGCCCGTAAGGCGTGGTCCGGTCGGCGCGCGATCCGTACGACGTGTTCCCGTGCGCCGGTGCACCCGTACGCCGTGCCCGGTCCGGAGGAAGCAGACGACCCGCGGGCTCTGGATCCTCTCCTGCAGTGAGAGGAGCCGGCCGGACGTACCGGCGAGCCCGCGGGTCGGGTGACTGCTTGGGATTGGCGCCTGGCGATCCCGCCGGGCACCGCACTGGGTGCGTGCGACGACGGGCGCTTTAGCCCGCAGCCACCTCACGCGTCCGGTTTCCGTACATTTCGGGAACCACCTCCCTTCTCGTGTACGGCCGAGCCTAAAAGCCCCGCCCGCACGGCACAAGCAAATATTTCCGGGGCCGGACGGTGGGATTCCCGAGAACACGGTGTGGGCTGGGTCACGTTCCAGTTCAATGATCTGACGTGCCGCACACACGAACACCTGCAGGGGGTGCCAGGTGAGTGCTTCCGGACGTGGTGAGACCACCGACGATCTGCTCGCAGCGCTGCTCGACGGGATGGACGCCGCCTTGTGCGCGTTCGACTCCGACGGCGTGATCACGCACTGGAACAGGGAGGCCGAGCGGATCCTGGGCTGGTCCGCCGCCGAGGCGGTCGGGCGCAAGGGGTTCGCCGGGTGGGCCGCGCGGGCCGCCGACGCGCAGGACGTACAGGACAGGCTCATGGCCGCCCAGGACCTGCCGGGGCGCCAGGTGCACGAGTTCGCGCTGCTGACCAAGGACGGCGGACGGGTCCTCGTGCGCACCCAGTGCGCCGGAGTGCCGGGGGCCGACGGGAAACCGGCCGGGGTGTACTGCGCGTTCAGCGAGGTGCACGCGCAGATCGACCTGGAGCGGTCCATCGCGCTGAGCGAGGCGCTGATGGAGGACGCCTCGTGGGGCGTCGTCCTGGTCGATGTGGACCTGCGCCCCGCCGTGGTCAACACGCATGCCGCGCGTGCTTTCGGCACCGGCCGCACCGCGCTGCTGGGGCGGCCGCTCGGCGAGTTGCTGACGCAGGGCGTGGAGGAGCTGGAGGGCGCCCTGCAGCACGTGCTCGCCGAGGGCGCGCCGCCCGCGCCGGTGGAGCTGTGGGTGTCGGTGCGCACGTCGGAGGGGCTGCGGCGGCGGTGCTGGCGGTGCGGGTTCCTGCGGCTGGCCTCGCCGCTGGCGGAGGAGCCGGTGCCGCTCGGGGTGGGCTGGCTGTTCCAGGACGTCACCGAGGCCCGGCAGGAGCAGCTGGACACCGCGCAGCTGCGGTTCCGCTCCCACCAGCTCCACCGCGCGGGGCGGGCGGCCGCCGAGTGCGAGGATCCGGCCGAGGCGGCCGCCGTGCGCCTGGAGTTCGCGCTCGCCGGCTTCGCCGAGCACGCGCTGCTCGACGTACTGGAGCCCTCGGACGACGCGGAGCGCCGCCGGCTCGTACGGGCCGTCGCGTCCCCGCCGGTGCTGCCGGGGCCGGGTGCGATCCCCGTACGGTACGACGCCGGGCATCCGGTGCTGCAGGCGCTGGACCGGATCGGCTCGGTGCGGGCGAGCGCTCCCGGCGGGGAGGCGGACGAGGCGTGGGCGCGGGCCCGCCGGTGGCCGGAGGGCGCGGTGCACGGGCTGTGCACGGTGCTGCGGAGCCGGGGGCGGACCCTGGGGGCGCTGACCTTCCTGCGCGGGCCTTCGCGGCCCGCCTTCGAGCGCGCGGACGCGGCGTACGCGGAGGAGGTGGCCGCCCGGGTCGCGGCCGATCTCGACCTGGCGGCGGGGGCGCCGGGGAAACAGCCGCCGCTCGGCGGCCGCCCCGCCACGGGCCCCGGGCCGGTCCCGTAGTGGAAGCCGGTCAGCAGCGCGGCCCGGTCGGTGGCCCGGCCCGGTCAGTGGCGGAAGAAGATCCGGTCGCCGTACTCCCGCATCACCCGGCCGTTCCACTCGTGGCCGCCGTCGACGTTGCCCGAGCGCAGCAGCGGGGGCTCGATCCCGCGGTCGGCGAGCTCGCCGGCCGCCGCCGCCATGACCGCCTGCATGATCGCGCTGGTCACGACGGTGGAGGCGGGGGCGAAGGGCGCGGCGATGCCGTCGGCGCTCAGCTCGGCGTCACCGACCGCGATCTTGCTGTCGAGGACGACGTCGCAGTGGTCCCGCAGGAAAGTGCCGGAAGCGTGGCGCGACTTGGTCCCGGTGGCGTAGGCGACCGAGGTCACACCGATGACCTTGAGGCCGATGGCGCGGGCCTTGACGGCCATCTCGACCGGCAGGGCGTTGCGCCCGGAGAGGGAGATGACGACGAGGACGTCGCCCTCGGCGGCGGGGCTGCTGTCCAGGACCGCGGCGGCGAGGCCGTCGACCCGCTCCAGGGCGCTGCCGAGGGTCGCGGGCATGACATCGATGCCGACGGTGCCCGGGACGGCGAGGAAGTTCATCACGGCGAGCCCGCCGGCCCGGTAGACCACGTCCTGGGCGGGCAGCGAGGAGTGGCCGGCGCCGAAGGCGAAGAGCCGCTTGCCGGCGGCCACGGCGTCGGCGATGAGGGAGCCCGCCTCGGCGATGTGCGGGGCCTCCTCGTCCCGCACCCGCTCCAGCAGCCCGATGGCCGCGTCGAAGAACTGACCGGCCAGCTTGCTCTCGCTCATACGCCGATGGCCCTTCCAGAGGTGGGTGCGCGTCCGTGTCCGCCGCTCACCGTGCGGTCTGGGCCGAGGGCGTGTCAATACGGGCGTCAATCCCGCGCCCGGAGGTCCCGCGGGACCTCCGGTACGGGCTGTGACCGCTCGGCACGGGACGGTTGTCCGCCCGATGCGTCAGAATTGGGGGCAGGGCCAGCGCACGCAATCCGAGGGGCACGAATGTCCGGACTGATCGATACCACGGAGATGTATCTCCGCACCATCCTTGAGCTGGAAGAGGAAGGTGTGGTCCCCATGCGCGCCCGTATCGCCGAGCGGCTCGACCAGAGCGGCCCGACGGTGAGCCAGACCGTGGCGCGGATGGAGCGGGACGGGCTGGTCGCCGTGGCCAGCGACCGGCACCTGGAGTTGACGGAGGAGGGCCGGCGGCTGGCGACCCGCGTGATGCGCAAGCACCGGCTGGCCGAATGCCTGCTCGTGGATGTCATCGGCCTGGAGTGGGAGCAGGTGCATGCCGAGGCCTGCCGCTGGGAGCACGTGATGAGCGAGGCGGTGGAGCGGCGGGTGCTGGAGCTGCTGCGCCACCCGACGGAGTCGCCGTACGGGAACCCGATCCCGGGACTGGAGGAGCTGGGCGAGAAGGCCGAGGCGGACCCGTTCCTCGACGCCGGGATGGTGAGCCTCGCCGAGCTGGACCCGGGGGCCGAGGGCAAGACCGTGGTCGTCCGCCGGATCGGCGAGCCGATCCAGACGGACGCGCAGCTGATGTACACACTGCGGCGGGCGGGCGTGCAGCCCGGCTCGGTGGTCAGCGTGACGGAGTCCCCGGGCGGTGTGCTGGTCGGCAGCGGCGGGGAGGCGGCCGAGCTGGAGGCGGACATCGCCTCGCACGTGTTCGTCGCGAAGCGCCCGTAGCGGCCGGAGCCCGCGGCATCCGGAGTTCGCAGCAGGCGGAGCCTCCGGTTTGAGCGGTCGGTAAGCCCCTGGTGTGGACGGTCCCGGCGCCTCCCGGCGCCGGGACCGGTCCTCCCCTCGTGACCTGGAGCCCCGAGCTCTCAAGGTCACCCCATCGGACCGTCTTCCCCGAGCGGCCCGCCTCCCTGTGGAAAGGATCTCCATCGGCAGCGGCGGCCAATCCTTGAGCAAGGTCACTCGAAAGAGCGGTGTTGTCGGCGAGAACCCCGTTTTCGAATGCGGGTTCGATAGTCTGGTCGGGAGTAGAGGGGGTGCATCTGCGGTGGTACAGCGCATCGATGTGACAGGGGCCGATGGTGTGCGCCTGGCCGCCTGGGAGTTCCGGGAATCGACCGCGGGGCCGGCGCCCGCGGAGCGGCCCGGGGTGCTGTTACTCCACGGTCTGATGGGCCGCGCCCTCCACTGGGCCGGCACCGCCCGCTGGCTCGGCGAGCACCGCCGCGTCGTCGCCCTGGACCAGCGCGGCCACGGTCTGAGCCAGCAGCCGCCCGCCGGACCGGACCCCTCGACGTCCTTGGGCCGCGAGGCCTTCGTGGCCGATGCCGAAGCCGCCGTCGAGCAGCTCGGCCTGGCACCCGTCACCCTGATCGGCCATTCCATGGGTGCGCTGACCGCCTGGCAGCTCGCGGCCCGCCGCCCCGACCTGGTGGAGGCGCTGGTGATCTGCGATATGCGCGCCTCCGCCCTCGGCGAAGCCTCCCAGCAGGACTGGGAGGACTGGTTCCACCGCTGGCCGCTGCCGTTCCCCACCCAGGACGCGGCCCGCCGCTGGTTCGGCGAGGAGGACTCCCGAGTGGAACGCCCCGACCCCGCCCGCGGTGCCTTCTTCGCCGAGGTCATGCACGAGGCCCCGGACGGCTGGCGCCCCCTCTTCTCCCGCCGCCAGATGCTGACGGCCCGCGCGACGTGGGTGCACGACGCGCACTGGGAGGAACTGGCCCAGGTGCGCTGCCCGGCCCTGGTGGTCCGCGGGCTGGACGGCGAGCTGGGCCGGGCCGAGGCCCAGGAGATGGTCCGCGTCCTCCCGGCCGGGCAGTACGCGGAGATCCCCGACGCCGGCCACTACCTCCACTACGACCAGCCGGCCGAGTGGCGCGCCGCCCTGGAGCACTTCCTGGACGGCGTCAAGGCGGTCCGCAACTGACTCAGACCCGACGGGCCTTGACCTCGTCGACCAGAGCGGCCCACGCGTGGGCGGCGACCCGGAGCACCCGCCCGCCGGGGTCGCCGCTCTCGGCGACGAGGACGTGACCGGCGTCGCCGCCGCCGTCGTCGCCGGGTGCGGTGGCGACGTAGACGCAGGAGTCGCCGGATGCGCAGCGGGACGACCTCCGCCACTGGTGGTGGTGCTGGTCCACGTGTCTCCCCTTCCACATCTGCATGGACATTTGTGAGAATGACGCTGCGTAACCAAGGTTACGCAGCGGAACCTCGCCGGAATGACGTCCCGCCGGGGTTCGGCGCCCTTGCATGGCGGGAGTTTTCGGGTCAGCCGGCCGGGTTGTGTGTCTCTTTGGGAGCCTGCGGCCGGGAGGCAGAGGTGTCGGTCCAGCTGGCGAGGAGGCCCAGGGCTTCGGCGGAGGGGGAGGCGGGTTCGGGGGTGTAGATGGTGAGGGTCTGTTCGGGGTCGCCTTCGACGGCCAGGACCAGGTAGTCGAGGGTGAGGTCGCCGACGAGCGGGTGGTGGAGGCGTTTGGTGCCGGTGGTGTGGGCTTGGACGTCGTGGTCGGCCCACATGCGGCGGAAGGCGTCGCTGTGCAGGGACAGTTCGCCGATCAGCTCGGTGAGCTGCGGGTCGTCGGGGTGGCGTCCGGCGTACAGGCGCAGCGCGGCCAGGCAGTCGCCGGCGACCCGCTCCCAGTCGGCGTACAGCGCGCGGGCGGCCTCGTCGAGGAAGACCAAGCGGGCGAAGTTGCGCTCGCGGCGGGGCCGGGCTTCGAAGTCGGTGTAGAGGGCGTGGGCGAGCTTGTTGGCGGCCAGGACGTCCGTGCGTCGCCCCTGCACCACTGCGGGGACGTTGAGGGAATCCAGGGTGCGGTACAGGACCGGGTGCACCCTTTGAGGGGCGAGGGGGCGCTTTCGGCGGGCCCGAGTGGTGGCGGTGGGCTGGGCAAGGTCGAAGAGGTGGGCGCGTTCGGCCTCATCCAGGTGCAGGGCGCGGGCAACGGCCTCCAGGACCGTTTCGGAGACGCCCTGGGTGCGGCCCCGCTCCAGGCGGATGTAGTAGTCGACGCTGACTCCGGCGAGCTGGGCGACTTCCTCGCGGCGCAGCCCCATCACGCGGCGGGGGCCGCCGTGCGGGGCGAGGCCGGCCTGTTCGGGGGTGATCCGGGCCCGGCGGGTGCGCAGGAACTCGCGGATCTCGCTGCTGCGGTCCATGGGTCCACCGTACGGCGGTACCTGGCAGGTCAGCAGGCTGAAGGGGGTACTGGCGGACCCCCGGAAGAGCCGTACCCCGTACGGGGGCCCGGGCGGGGTCGGCGGGTGGTTGCCTGGATAGCGGGCCCGGTGCACGGCACTGATCATTCGAGAATTACGCGCCGTAACGGCCGTAGGAGATCGTCGCTGCCGCTGACCGCCGTCTGCCCATACGCCGTACGTCTGGAGAATAGGACACCCCCGATGGCTTCGAAACTGACCGGCACCGTCGCTCTCGTCACCGGCGCGAGCAGCGGTATCGGCGCCGCCACCGCCCGCCGGCTCGCCGAGGACGGGGCCTGTGTGGCGCTCGTGGCCCGCCGCAAGGACCGACTGGAAGCTCTTGCCGCTGAGATCGAGCAGGCGGGAGGCACCGCGCTGGTGGTGGCCGCGGACATCACCGACCGTAACCAGGCCGAGGGCGCCGTGCAGCACGTTATCGAGCGGTACGGACGGCTGGACACGCTGGTCAACAATGCCGGCCTGATGCTCCTGGGCCCTGTCGTCGGTGCGGACGCCGAGGAGTGGGACCGCATGATCGCCGTCAACGTCCAGGGTCTGCTCTACACCACCCGCGCCGCCCTGCCGTACCTGCTGAAGGCCGCCGAACAGGACCCGCGTCAGGTCGCCGACATCGTCAACATCGGCTCCTACGCCGGCCGTGTGGCGAGCATGGGCTTCGGCGTCTACAACGCCACCAAGTTCGGCGTGCACGCCTTCACCGAGTCCCTGCGCCAGGAAGTCACCCAGCGCCACGTGCGCGTCGGTGTCCTGGAGCCGGGCGCCGTGGAGAGCGAACTGGGCGCGCACAACAAGCCCGAGGTCCGCGGTGAACTGATCGATCCCTACTTCGAGGGGACCGAGGTCCTGGCCGCCGAGGACATCGCCGACGGTGTCGCCTACATGGTCACCCGTCCCCGCCACGCCGCCGTCGGCGAGCTGTGGATCATGCCCACCGAACAGGGCTGATCCCATCAACGCCCGGCATGCCACGTACTGGGCGCCTCATTCGGAGCCCGAAAGGAATCTCTCATGAGCAAGGTCATTTTCGTCACTGGTGCCGGACGCGGTCTCGGCACGGACATCGTCCGCCAGGCCCTCGCGGCCGGCCACCAGGTCGTCGCCACCGGCCGCCGCCCCGAGGAGGTCGAGAAGACCCTGGGCGGGCCGCACGACGACCTGCTGGTCACCAAGCTGGACGTGACCAGCCTGGACGACGCGCACGCGGCCGCACAGGCCGCCGTCGATCGCTTCGGCCGCATCGACGTCCTGATCAACAACGCCGGGAACTTCTTCGCCGGCTACTTCGAGGAGATCCCCCCGGAGCACATGCGCCAGCAGATCGAGACCAACCTCTTCGGCCCGATGAACGTCACCCGCGCCGTCCTGCCCGTCATGCGCGCTCAGCGCGACGGCCACGTCATCACCCTCTCCTCGCTCGCCGGCCAGGTCGGCACGGAGTTCACCTCCGCCTACGCCGCCTCCAAGTTCGCCGTCGAGGGCTGGATGGAAGCCCTGCACCACGACATCAAGCCGTACAACATCCGCACCACCATCGTGGAGCCCGGCTACTTCCGCACCGAACTGCTCGTGGACGCCTCCACCACCTGGCCCGAGCCGACCATCGACGACTACGCCGAGCGCACCACCGCGACGATCGAAGCCTGGAAGAGCATCAACGGGCAGCAGCCCGGCGACCCGACCAAGCTCGCCCACGCCCTGCTGACCCTCGCCGACCAGGACCAGCCGCCGCTGCGATTCGTCGCCGGTGCCGATGCCATCGAGGGCGTCTCGGCCAAGGCCAAGGAACTTCTCGCCCAGGCCGAAGCCTCCCGCGAACTGGGCGGCAACCTCGGCCACGACGACACCGCCTCGGTCTGACCCCGGTGTGGCGGGGCAGCCCCCGCCCTGCCGCACCGCATGATTCGCCTCGGCGCGACTGCGGTGTGGCGGGGCAGCCCCCGCCCTGCCGCACCGCATGATTCGCCTCGGCGCGACTGCGGTGTGGCGGGGCAGCCCCCGCCCTGCCGCACCGCAT
>NZ_JBSFTS010000009.1:0-28335 GCF_053591375.1 Streptomyces sp. NPDC003034 | reverse complement strand
CGCATGATTCGCCTCGGCGCGACTGCCCGGAACCGTGCAGCGCGCCCCACCTCGGAGCTGACTCAGACCCGGCGGGCCTTGACCCCGTCGAGCAGAGCGGCCCACGCGTGGGCGGCGACCCGGAGCACCCGACCGCCGGGGTCGCCGCTCTCGGCGACGAGGACGTGGCCGGCGCGGCCGTCGCCGGGTGCGGTGGCGATGTAGACGCAGGAGTTGCCCTCCGCGCAGTAGGACGACCTCTGCCAGTCGTAGGGGGTCATGTGAGGCTGCCTTTCACCGGTTCCGGACGATGGAGCTGATGAGGTCGCGGGTCTGGGCCGGGTTGAGGGCCACCGCAGGCCACCGCCTGGAAGTACCCCGCTCGACGGAGCGACCTGGTCACCGGGCACCCCACGCGCACGGTTCAACTCTCCTCCTCGATCGGACACTTCCGTGGACGCAACCGTAACTCCGTCCTGGGCCTACACCCTCCAACTCCCGCACGATCCCCGCGCAGCGGGAATCGCCCGCTCCACCCTGCGGGCAGTGCTCCGTAGCCACGCCATGACCGGGCCCGCGGACACCGCCGAGCTCCTCGCGAGCGAGCTCGTCTCCAACGCCTACCGGCACGCGTACGGGCCCTGCGCCCTCCGCGTGCGCGCGGTGGACGCCGACCGCGTCCGTGTCGGCGTCTGGGACACCAACCCGCATATCCCAGCTCCCTTCGGCGGCGAGCCCGCACCGTGCGTGTCCGACGTGGAGGGCGGGCGCGGGCTGGCCCTCGTACGGCTGTGCGCGGACCGGTACGGCTCGTACCGCCTCGACGGGGCGCAGGCGGGCAAGCTGCTCTGGGTCGAGTGCGGGTCGCGCGGGTGAATCGGGACGGCAAAGGAAAGAGGGGCGACGGGCCAGCGGCCCGTCGCCCCTCTCCGGCTGAAGTCCCGCCAGCGTCTCAGCCCTTGCTCACCGCCAGCAGGATCTCCGGCAGCTTGCGCGCCACCGTCGGGGCCGCCAGGCGCAGGCCCGCCCAGGTGGCCAGCGCGCCCCAGGCCACGCCCAGCGGCAGCAGGGTCCACGAGGCGCTGTGGTGATCCGCCACGGTGAACCAGATCGTCAGGCCGATCACCGGGGCGCAGATCAGCGCCGATGCCAGCAGGCCGCCGAAGATGCCGATCCAGGCCAGTCCGGCCTGCCCCGGGGCGACGTTCTTGAAGGCGCCGTCCGTCGGGATGGAGTACGGGAAGCGGGCCGAGGCCAGCGCGCCCGTGCAGAGCATCGAGCCCAGCAGGGCCAGGCCCAGGCCCAGTGCGGCCGGGAAGGCGGCCCAGTCGCCGACCAGCGCCGCGGTGACGACGGTGACGAGGACCGTGTACGGCACGGTGACCAGGCCCAGCGCCCAGGCGCGGGCGCGCAGCTCGACGTACGCGTCGCGCGGGGTCGAGATGGTCTGGGCGACCATCCAGAAGGCCGAGGTGTCCTGGCCGAACTGGTTGTACATCTGGATGCCGAGCATGCCCGCGCCGAAGCAGGCCAGGTAGACGGATCCGGTGCCCTGGAGGGCGTTGAAGACCGGGACGATCATGCCGATCGCCAGCGCGGTCACCCACGCCGACTTCGTCTTCGGGTCGCGCACCGCGTACCGCAGGGTGCGCTGTACGGCCGCGCCGGTCCGGCCGCCCGGCAGCAGGGACCACAAGCCGTCGCCCGCGCCCGGCTCCTTGGCGGAACCGGAGGAGGCCGCGATCGTCGAGCCGTCCGGCGTCACCATCAGCTTGGTCAGGCTCCGCTCCCAGAACCACAGGAGGAGTGTCACCGCCCCGATGGTGACGGCCAGTTGAGCTGCCGCCACCCCGTACGCGCCCTCGCTCGCCGAGTCCACCATGCCGACGGCCGTCGCGGGCGGCAGCCACCGCACCACCGCCTCGGCGGGCTCCAGCTGGGCGAGGCCGCCCGTCTGGAAGAGGCGCTGACTGGCGAAGTTGGCCACCTGCGCGCCCACCGCGATCAGCAGCCCGCTCAGCAGCGCCAGGTCGCGCCCCTTGCGGCTGGTCAGCAGGCGCACATTGGCGGTGGCCACCGCCCGCGCCAGGACCACGCAGCCGAGCAGCAGCAGCGGCACGGCCAGGACGGCGGCGGCGATTCCGGCGCCACCGCGCGCGACCGCCATCACCGAGCCGACGGCCAGGCACAGGGTGAACAGCGGGCCGATACCGACCAGGGAGGAGGCGAGCAGCGCCCGCACGAGAGGACGGGGGCGCAGCGGCAGCATGACCAGCCGGCTCGGGTCGAGCGTCTCATCGCCGGTGGGGAAGAACAGCGGCATGACGGTCCAGCCGAGCGCCAGGATCGCGGCCAGGAGGACGACGACCGTACCGGCGTGGGCGTTCCCGCGCAGCAGCGCCAGGCCGAGCGTGATGAAGAAGCCGGTCACCAGCGCGAAGGCGAGGCTCGTGAAGTAGGCCGCCTTGCGCTTGGAGGAGCCCCTGAGGCCGTTGCGCAGCAGCGCCAGCTTCAGGCGGACGAGGACCCCGGTCAGGGAGACCGGGCCCAAGGAGGCCGGAGTCAGGGAGAGCGGGGTCTGGGAAGGCGGGTTCTGGGAGACCGGAGCAGCGGACGTGTTCATCGCGCCGCCGTCCCGCCGCCGAGCCAGTCCAGCGAGTCCCCGGCCGCGTCGCGGCCCAGCGCGCCGACCAGTTCGAGGAAGGCCGCCTGGAGGGTGGGCGAGGCGCCCCGTACGTCGGCCAGCGGGCCCGCGGCCCGGATGCTTCCGGCGGCCATCACGGCGACCCAGTCGCACAGCGACTCGACGAGCTCCATCACGTGGGAGGAGAAGACGACCGTGGCGCCGGACGCGGTGTAACGTTCCAGCACCCCGCGGATGGTCTGCGCGGAGACCGGGTCCACACCCTCGAACGGCTCGTCCAGGAACAGCACTTCCGGGTTGTGCAGCAGGGCGGCCGCCAGGCCGATCTTCTTGCGCATGCCCGTCGAGTAGTCCACGACCAGTTTGTGCTGCGAGCCCGCGAGGTCGAGGACCTCCAGCAGCTGCGTCGCCCGCTTGTCGGTCTCCTCGCCCGGCAGCCCGCGCAAGCGGCCCATGTAGCCGAGCAGTTCGCGCCCCGACAGCCGCTCGAAGAGCCGCATGCCCTCCGGCAGCACACCGATCCGGGACTTCACCTCGACCGGATCCGCCCACACGTCGTGGCCCGCGACGAGGACCCGCCCCATGTCCGGCCGCAGCAGACCGGTGATCATCGACAGGGTCGTCGTCTTGCCCGCGCCGTTCGGCCCGACCAGGCCGATGAACTTTCCGGCGGGCAGCTCCAGATCGATCCCGGATACGGCCACCTGGTCGCCGAAGCGCTTCCACAGGCCTTCCACCCGCACGGCGGGCGGCGCGGATCGCGCGCCACCCGTTCCGTACGTCCCCGCCGTCGCATCAGCCTGGTCTGGCATGCGTGTGCCTCTCGTTCCGTCCCCGTTGGTCCTTCTCTTCTCACCCTAGGAGGAGCGGGAAAGGCGTGAGCATTACTTATGTCATAAGTTTCCGGCCCGAAAGCGCATGTCCCTGCGGCCGGTCAGCGGTTGAGGCATGCCTGTTATGGCTCGGCGGCCGCTTGCCGGCCGGGGCGGCCCGTTACCGGCTCCGGCGGGCCCGCTCCGCCGCCGCCTCCCGGCCGCACGCGTACGCCAGCGCGTCGATCAGCTCCTCCGTGTCCGGCAGCCAGCGGTTGGCCGGCGTGGGCCGCCGCGCCCACTGGACCGCGCCCCGGCCGCCGTAGCGGGTGGGCGGGGCGGCCACGTACTCGCCTTCGCCGCGCGCCGACAGGTCCATCGCCGCCAGCGACCAGCCGAGCTTGCGGACCAGGTCCGCCACCTTCGCCCCGGCGCCCGGCAGGACGAAGAACAGCATTCGGTGGTCGGGGGTGAGGGTGACCGGACCCAGGCTGCGCTGCATCCGCTCCAGCCGCGCCAGCGCCAGGAAGCCGGCCGAGTCGGGGACGTCCAGGGCGTCGAAGGTACGGCCCGTCGGCATCAGGATCGAGGCCTCCGGCCGCTTGGCCCAGATCCGGCGGACCTGCACCGCGCTGCCGGTGGCCTGCGCGGCCCAGTCCTCGACGGCCGGATGCGCACCCGGCGCGGCGCAGTCCTGCGCCCCGCAGGAGCAGAACTCCCGCCCGTTGGCCACCTCCAGCCAGGTGCCGGCGAAGACGTCCCAGTGCCGTTCTTCCGCGTACCGCACGGCATGGTCCAGCAGCTGCTCGCCGCGCTGCTTGGGGATGGGTGCGGTCTCCGTGACTCCGATGGTCTCTTCCACGCACATCACAACTCCCGGCGTCACCCGGGGTTACGGGCGTAAACCGGCCGGTGGGCGGAGCATCGATCCTGCACACGGGGCGCACCGGTGCATTGACGGGGGCGCGTAGGAGGCCGGGGCGCGGTCGTTGGGTAGCGACAACACGCAGACGGGAAGATTCTCCGCACTTCAGCCGGGAAGTGATCATTCCATCGATCACCCGCGGTCTCAGGGGGTTTTCATGGCAGCCAGGCCTCTCGTCGCCCGCCAGCCGAACGAACGGCTGCAGGCGCTCATCCAGGAAGCCGGGTGCTCCAACGCCGGGCTCGCCCGGCGGGTCAACATGTGCGGGGCCGAACACGGCCTCGATCTCCGCTACGACAAGACCTCCGTGGCCCGCTGGCTGCGCGGCCAGCAGCCACGCGGCCGGGCACCCGGCATCATCGCCGAGGCGCTCGGGCGCAAACTCGGCCGGACCGTCACCATCGACGAGATCGGCATGGCCAACGGCAAGAACCTCGCCTCCGGCGTCGGCCTGCAGTTCTCCCCGACCGTCATCGGCGCGATCGAGCAGGTCTGCGAGCTGTGGCGCAGCGATGTCGGGCGCCGCGACTTCCTGGCGGGATCGAGCGTGGCCGCCTCCGCGCTGGTCGAGCCGAGCCGCGACTGGCTGATCACCGCGGCCGATCCCCAGGTGGCCCGCAGCGGCGGCTCGCGGGTCGGCATGTCCGACGTGGAGGCCGTACGGGCGACCACCCAGGCCCTCACCGACCTCGACCACCGCTTCGGCAGCGGGCACGTCCGGCCCGTGGTCGTGCACTACCTCAACTCCGTCGTGTCCGGCCTGATCGGCGGCTCGTACGCGGAGCCGGTGGGGCGGGCGCTGTTCGGGGCGGTGGCCCGGCTGACCGAGCTCGCGGGCTACATGGCGGTGGACACCGGCCAGCCGGGGCTGGCGCAGCGCTACTACATCCAGGCGCTGCGCCTGGCCCAGGCGGCCGGGGACCGCGCGTACGGGGGCTACGTACTCGCGGCGTCCATGAGCCACCTCGCCGCCGAACTGGGCAATCCGCGGGAGATCGCGCAGCTGGCGCGGGCCGCCCAGGAGGGCACGAGGGGGCAGGTCACCCCGCGCGTGGAGGCCATGTTCTACGCGGCCGAGGCGCGCGGGCACGCGCTGATGGGCGATAGCCGGGCCACGGCGGCGCTGTCCTCGCGGGCGGTGACCGCGCTGGAACGGGCGGAGCCGGGGGCGGGCGACGACCCGGTGTGGATCCGCCACTTCGACCAGGCCTACCTGGCGGACGAACTGGCCCACTGCCATCGCGATCTGGGCCAGGCGGAGGCGGCGGGCCGGCGGGCCGAGGAGGCGCTCCGGGGCCTCCCCGCGACGAAGGTCCGCCGCCGGGCCATCGGGCTGCTGCTGCTGGCCTCGGCGCAGGTGCAGCAACGGGAGGTGGAACAGGCCTGCCAGACGGCCGCGAAGGCGGCGGACCTGCTGGCCGAGCTCCGCTCGAACCGGGGCGCGGAGTACCTGGACGACTTCCGGCTGCGGCTGGAGCCGTACCGGGAGGAGGCGGCGGTACGGGAATTCGGGGCGCGGCTGGAGGCGAGGGCCGCCTAGCGGCGGGCCGGGCGGATCCGGCTCGGCCGGGCGGGGCGGGTGCGGCGCCGTTGCCGGGGGCGCTGCCGCCGGGCCCCCGCGCCTCGAACTCTCCGAGCTACCGCTGGGAGGTGCCCCTGGCCGGGCCGCTGCCGCCGGGCCCCCGCGCCTCGAACTCTCCGAGCTACCGCTGGGAGGTGCGCCTTGGCGGGGCTGGGGATCGGGGCTTTGGCTCCGGGTCGTCGTGCCTCACGGGCCGGCGGGGGTTTAATGCGCCGGGGGAGCCGGGTGGCCTGACGGTGGCGGTGGGTGACCAGGTAGCGTGAGCCGCCGGTTCCGTAGGTGCGGAGAGTCGGCGAAGGAGACCCGGTGACGGAGAGCGGACAAGGGGGCGTCCCCCAGCCGGGAGCCCCGTGGGGTCCGGACCCGGCGTCCGGTTACCCGCAGGAGACCGAACGGCAGCAGCCCGGCCAGGAGCCGCAGCCCGCGTACGGCTACCCGCAACACGCCCCGCCCGCCCAGCCGGTGGCGGGGCACGTGGTGGGGCCGGGGTACGAGGGACCGGGCGATCCGCACGGCTACGGCTACCCGCCGCTGCCCGACGCGGTCACCCAGTACATCCCGCCGGTGCCGCCGGTGCCGCCTGGGCCGGCCGGTCAGGATCCGGGTCAGGGGCACGACGAGGCCGCGACGCAGTACATCCCGCCGGTGCCACCTGGGCCGGCGGGTCAGGGTCCGGGGCAGGGTCCGGGGCATGACGAGGCGGCGACGCAGTACCTCCCGCCCATCCCGGCCGGTCCGGCCGGTCAGGGGCGCGACGAGGCCGCCACCCAGTACATGCCGCCGGTGCCGCCTGGGCCGGCCGGTCAGGGGCCGGGTCAGGGGCATGACGAGGCGGCGACGCAGTACATCCCGCCCGTCCCGCCCGCCGAGTTCGACGGGCTCTTCCGCGGTGAGCACGACAGCGCCGGGCACACCCAGCAACTGCCGCCGATCCAGGAGCCGGTGCCGCCCCGGCCGCCGCAGCCGCGGCCCTACCCGCCGCGCGCGCAGGGCTCCGTACCGCCGCGCGCCCAGGGCCCCGTACCGCCGCCGCCCCCGCAGCATCCGCAGTACGCGCCGCCGCCCCCGCCGCCGCAGGCTTCGCGGAAGGTGTCGCCCGCGATCATCGCCGCGGTCGTCATCGGCCTCGCCGTCGTCGGGCTCGGCGTCGGCGCGCTGCTCGGCGACGGCAAGCCGCAGAACAACGACCCGGGCGCGGTGCCCTCCCCACCCACCGCGAGCGGCGGTTCCCCGGCGCCCGCCGGGGAGGCTCCCGTCGACCCGGCCCGCCCCCAGGCCGTCCAGCTCGACAAGCTCCTCGCGGACAGCAGCGACAGCCGGGACGCGGTGATCAAGGCCGTCGAGGACATCAAGGTCTGCAAGAACCTCGACCAGGCGGCCGTGGACCTGCGCGCCGCGGCCCGTCAGCGCGAGGAGCTCGTGACCCGCCTCCAGGAGCTGAAGCTGGACAAGCTCCCGGACCACGTGAAGTTGTCGGCGGCCCTCACCAAGGCCTGGAAGTCCTCCGCGGCGGCCGACAACAGTTACGCGGCGTGGGCGCAGGACGTGGCCGGCGGCAAGGACGACAAGGGCGATAAGGACGACAAGGGCGACAGGGACGAGAAGGGCTGCAAGGACGGCCGGGCGAAGCCCACCGAGAACGCCGTCGCCGGCAACAAGGCGAGCGGCGAGGCGACGAAGGCCAAGGAGTCGGCCGCGACCATGTGGAACACGATCGCGGCCAAGTACGGCCTCACCAAGCGGGACAAGTCCCAGCTGTAGCACCCACCGGTCGCCCGGAAGGCCCGCGCCCGGAAGGCCCGCGCCCGGAAAGCCCCCCGCTCGGAAGGCCCCCGCCCGGGAGGGGGCGCGGAGGGGGATCAGGCCGTGCGCGGGGCCTGTTCCAGCGTCTGCGTCATGTCCATCGACTGCTCCCCCTGCTGGGCCACCAGGCGGCCGGACTGGACGATCTGGAAGGTGACCCGGCCGTTGACCATGCGGGGGAAACCGGCGACGGCGCGCATGTCCTGGTAGCGCCAGCTCAGCTCGGGAGTGAGCCCTCCGGTCTTGACGGCGTCCGAGTTGTTCAGCTGCCGGGCGATCTTGCGGCCGGTGATCTCCTCGTCCTCCGCCAAGCGGTTCACGATCTCGCTGAGCACGGTGTAGGCGATCCAGGTGGTCTGCGTGCCGCTGTCGTCCGGGTCGACGCTGGCGTCGCCGAAGGCGTGCTGGGAGATCACCTTCCGCATCGGCTCCCAGAGCGGATCGCCGGACACCGGATACCAGCTGGTGAGTAACGCGCCCTCGAAGGGGCTCTCCTTGCCGCCGGTGCGGTCCACCAGCGACTGGCTGACACTGCCCAGGACCGAGGCGATCTGCGGCTTCTTGCGCTGCCCGTCGGCCCGGCGGAAGGCGTCGAAGAAGGTCTCGGTGCGCTCACCGAGCACGGCGGTCACGCAGCTCCGTTCCTTGCCGGAGGAGGTGTTGGCCAGTGCGTCCCGGGCCTGCGGCGCGAAGTCCGCCGAGTCCTCGGCGGCCCGGATGTCGGAGGCTTCCGTCATCTTGTTGGCCCGCAGTCCGGAGTTGAGCATGACCGGCAGCGAGTCGCCCGCGAAGGTGTCGGGCCGCACCAGGGCCACCCGGTCGCATACTCGGCCGAGCTGGTAGCCGGCGCCCGAGAGGAGGACGGGCTGGCCGCCGTTGACGGGGTAGGAGAAGGTGGACTGGAACTCCTCGGAGGAGACTCCGTACCCGCCGATGAAGGGGATTCCGGCGACTTCGAGCGGGGCCATGAAGGCGCGTCCGTGCTGGCTGTAGGAGCCGACGACGGCGACGGCCCCCTCGGCCACGGCCGTGCGGGCGCAGTCGGCGGCCCCGGTGGGCGTGTTCTTCTCGTTGCAGGTCAGTACGCGCAGTTTGCGGCCGTTGATGCCGCCCTTGGCGTTGACCCAGCGTTCGTAAGCTTTCGCCATGCCGGGCATTCCGGGCATGTTGGTCGCCTTGGTGCCCTCGGGCGCGAAGGTCATGACGGTGATGGTGTCCCCGGAGCCCTTCGGCCCCTCCCCGGGGAACACCCCGCACCCGGCCACCAGGCACACGCCGATCGCCGTGGCCAGGAAGGTGCGGGAGCGGGATGCTGCGCGTCGCCAATCGGTCATGTCCATGCACCATTCCGCTCCACGGGGAACTGAGGAGTGAGGTGTACACAACATGCGGTGACGTCCAGGTGAATTACCGGGGGTGCGCGAGTGAGTGCCGCCGCCCTATGCCGCAGACAGGTGCCTGAAGATCACGGTGAGCGGGAACGTACGATCGAAAGCGTGACATTCGTCGAAGGTTCGAAGAACTCTTCCCGCCGCGGCGGCCGCTCCTCCACCATGGGCGGCATGCCCCTCAACGACATGCCGTGGTGGCGCTGGCGCAGCAATGTGCGCTCGGCGCTGCACATGCTCTCCGATCCGGCCTTCCACGAGGACACGTGGCTGGCGGGGGCGGAGGGGTACGGGGACGTCACCGACGCCGTGTACCGGCTCGTCGAGGACACCTGGCTCGACAGCTGGTCGGCGGAGAAGTACGTCGGCACGATCTTCCGCGACTCCCAGGAAGCCGCCCTCGTCGACCTCGCCGTCCTGCGGGTGCTCCGGATCATGCACCAGGTGGGGCCCGACGCCCCCGTCTCCGCCTACCTGGAACACCACGCCTGGCCCGAGGCCGTACGGGCCGCCCGCGAGGCCCACGTACGGCTCGCCACGGCCGACGGCGAGGACCCGGACGTCCGGCCGCGGTCGCTGGAAGTGTTGAGGCTGCTCACCCGTACGGTGTGAAAGGCTGTGCAGTCATGAGCGACCACCCCCAGCGACAGATCCAGCCGCAGGCTGACCCCCAGCAGTACGTCCTGACGATGTCCTGCCCCGACAAGCGGGGCATCGTGCACGCCGTGTCCAGCTATCTCTTCATGACCGGCTGCAACATCGTGGACAGCCAGCAGTTCGGAGACCGCGAGACCGGGCTCTTCTTCATGCGGGTGCACTTCGAGGCCGAGCCGACGGTGACCGTCGACAAGCTGCGCGCGAGCTTCGCCGCGATCGGCGACTCCTTCGCCATGGACTGGCAGATCCACCGCTCGGACGAGCGCATGCGGATCGTGCTGATGGTGTCGAAGTTCGGCCACTGCCTGAACGACCTGCTGTTCCGCTCCCGGATCGGGGCCCTGCCGGTCGAGATCGCGGCCGTGGTCTCCAACCACACCGACTTCGCGGAGCTGGTGGCCTCGTACGACCTCCCCTTCGTGCACATCCCGGTGACGAAGGACACGAAGGCGGCGGCGGAGGCGGAGCTGCTGGAGTTCGTACGGTCCGAGAACGTCGAGCTGGTGGTGCTGGCCCGGTACATGCAGGTGCTGTCGGACAACCTGTGCAAGGAGCTCAGCGGGCGGATCATCAACATCCACCACTCCTTCCTGCCCAGCTTCAAGGGCGCGAAGCCGTACCACCAGGCGCATGCGCGCGGTGTGAAGCTGATCGGCGCGACCGCGCACTACGTGACGGCGGACCTCGACGAAGGGCCGATCATCGAGCAGGAGGTCGAGCGGGTCGGTCACGAGGTGACGCCGGAGCAGCTGGTGGCGATCGGGCGGGACGTGGAGTGCCAGGCGCTGGCGCGGGCCGTGAAGTGGCACAGCGAACACCGCGTCCTCCTGAACGGCACCCGCACGGTGGTCTTCGCGTAGCCCTCCCCGCGGGCCGCAGGGGCTCGGCCCCGGCCCCCGGCCGCCCTTGCGGCCCGGCTGTCGGGGGCCCTGGCCCTGGCCCCGGACCCTGCGGCCCCACGCCCCCGCGCCGGCGGGGCCGGGGGTGCGCCCTGGCCCCGGGGTCCGGGCGGTCCGCGTGCGCCCGTTCGCCGGTGGGGCGGGTGTCAGCCCGGCCGGCGATCGAGGGCGGCCGTGGGGGGCGGGGCGCAGGCCCCGCCCGTGTCGGCCGCGCAGGTGCGGGGACCAGCCTGTTGTCGGCCGGGCGCGCCGCGGGCGTTACGCGTCCGGGGCCTCCACGCCGCAGTAGGAGGCGAACGCCGTCAGGATCTCGTCCTCCGAGATGCGGCCGTCGCCGTCGGCGTCCAGGGCCGCCGCCACCCGGTCGGCCAGGTCGGCGGGGGTGCCCAGCACGCCCAGGACCCGCGCGGTGGCCGCAGGCGTCGCGCCGCCGCCGCCCTCATCGTCCGCCACCGCGATCACCGCTCGCAGGAACGGCCGGGCGATCTCCGCGAACCGCTCCGGGCTGTCCCGCAGCCGCTTCGCCGCGCCGGTGATGAACTCCTCGCGGGAGACCCGCTGGTCCCCGTCGACGTCCGCGATCCCGGCCATTCCCTGCCAGAACGCCTCGGCGCCCGCGAACACGGCCTGGCCCTTGTCCGACCGTGCGGTGGTACCGAATTCGGCCAGGACGGCCTTCGCGGCCGCGCTGAAGTCCTCCCGGTCGATATAGCCGGACCCGTCCTGGTCGAAGGTGGCGAATCGGGCAGCGATCTTGCGCTCGTATTCTGCGCTTTCCATATTCGGTGTTCCGCCTTCACGTGTGCGGTGAGGTACAGATCAAGACAGGCAGGAGCGTACGGCCTTCGTGGCCTGTGCGTTAAGCGAAGTGGTCAAGCAGGTGGCCGCATCGAACCAGCGCACGGGGAGCGCGGTGGGGCGCGTACGCGTGTGCGCATGTGCCGGAGCGCCCGTGCGCGCACGCGTCCATGTGCGGTGGCCCGCACAGCCGTTCACGGGCGGTCACGCCCCTATCACGCAGGGCGCGTTTCCTGGACGAGCTTCTCCCAAAACGGGCGCCGTCCGCCCTTCGCCGACTACATTCGATGCGTCGACACACGGCTGGGGGCAGTATGCCGAAGGACGTACCACCGCGCTGGGACCGCCGCATGCAGCAGCGCCTCGCCCGCGGCGAGGCCGCCGCGCTCGGGGAGTTGTACGACCGCTTCGCCTCGCTCGTGCACAGCCTGGCGCACCGGGTGCTGGGCGACGAGAAGGCGGCCGACCGGATCACCCGCGAGGTGTTCGGGTACATCTGGGAGAATCCGGACGCCTACGACCCCAAACAGGGCTCCATGCGCTCGTGGGTGGCCCGCATCACCCAGGGTCAGGCGGTGGCGCGGCTGCGCCAGGCCGAACTGGGCCGCGGCTCGCGCGAGGAGCTGGAGCAGAAGGTGCGCAGCGCCAACGCCGCCGCCCGCGCGGACTTCATCGTCACGTCGATGCCCGCGCCGCTGCGCGCCGCGCTGGAACTCGCGTACTTCAAGCGGCGCGACTACCGCCAGGCGGCCGCGGACCTCCGGATCAGCGAGGACGAGGCGCGGCGCCGGCTGCGCCTCGGCCTCCAGCTGCTGTCGACCGCCAACGCCCTCCCGCAGGAGGACGCCGCCCAGCCCGGATACGGCCCGCCCGGATATGGAATGCCCCGATGAACGGCCCCGCCGAGTCGCATGACGACGGATACGAGCGGCCCGGCGGTCCGCCGCGGATACCGGGTCCGCGCGGGGCGGCCGACGACTTCGACCCGCGGTACGCGCCCGCGCCGTTCCTGGCGGCGCTGCCGTCGTCGCCTCCGCAGCCGCCTCCCCAGCCGCCGCCCTCGCACGCCGTACTGAAGTCCCTGCTCGGCGCGTGGGCGCTCGCCGCCTGCTCCGCCGAGGAGACGCAGGCGGTGGAGGACCACCTCACGGAGTGCGCGCCCTGCGCGGAGGAGGCGCTGCGCCTGCGCGACGCGGTGGGGCTGCTGCACCCGGAGGAGAGCCTGGACCTCAAGCCGCTGCTGCGCTCGCGCGTGCTGGAGGACTGCCTGGGCAAGCGGCCGGCCCGCATCCCGGTGCCGGTGTGGGCCAATCCGTACGACACCGAGACCGCGCGGCTCGACGCGCTGCTCCAGGACTTCGGGGACGCGGAATGGCACACCCCCGTGCGGCTGAAGTGGTTCGAGCAGGAGCGGCGCCAGTCGCACCGGACCACGGTGGCCGGGGTGATCGGGCACCTGCTGACGGTGGACGGGCTGGTCGCCACCGCGCTGGGGCTGGACGACCCGCTGGGTCAAAGCGCCCCGACGGGCGGTCCGGCCGCGCGGACGGAGCACTTCTGGAAGGCGTCGGCGTACCCGGTCACGCGGCACGTCCGCGAGCCGTGGCGGGAGCAGGGCCACACGTTGGTGCGTACGGTGTCCTTCGCGGGCCGCGGAGTGGCCGAACTGGCGGTGGACTACGGGAGCTTCGAGCTGCCGCTCGGGGACGCGTTCGTGGAGCGGGCCTTCGAGTGCTGGGTGCACGCGTGGGACATCGCGGACGCGGTGGACTACCCGTACGAGCCCCCGTCCGGACCGCACTTGCACGGCATGATCGACCTGGCGGCGCGGCTCCTGCCGGGCGCCCTCGCCCAGCGGCGCCGCTCGGGTCTGGCGGCTCCGGCGCGCGGCCTGGTCGCGGCGGGAGCTCCCGGGCGGACCCTGCACCTGGAGATCGAGGGCGCGGGCGGTGGCGGCTGGGACATCGCCCTGGACTCCCCGGCGGCGAAGCCGTCGCCGGAGCACCGGGTGGCGGAGATCGCGCTGGACGGCGCGGAGTTCTGCCAGCTGGCCGCCGGGCGCATCTCCCCGGAGGAGGCGGCGATCGGCCAGCACGGCGACCGCGAGGCCATCCGCGACGTCCTCTTCGCGGCAGCCTCCCTCAGCCGCCTGTAGGACCCCCGACGCGCGGCCGGAGCGGTCGGGGTGTTCGGCGCGGGGGCGACCGGGAAGGGGCGGAGGGCGGCCAGCGGTGTCCGGGGTCTGCCTTGCGGTGGGGCAGGGAGGGGGGACGCTCGACCTCGGCGGCCTGAGAATGGCTTAGCGCGTTACCCTCTCAACAGATCGCGCTGGATCTGGTGAGCGATGGATCGGCGTACCGAGGCTGATGTGGTGGTGGTGACCTTCGGCGGAAGGTCGAGGCCGCGGCTGATCTCGTCGTAGGCGGCCTGGTAACCGTCGGGCAACTCGGTGAAGCGCTTCCTCCCCCTTGAGGGAAAATCAGCTGCAGGTGTTGAGGGCGACCGGCATGACCAGAGTGGTGAAACTGCCCTGGTCCGCGGAACGCACCACGACAGGACGGTCGGCGGCGGAGATCTCCAGCAAGACGTCGGGCCCGACGCTGGCCTCCAGAGCGGCAACCAGGACGGCAGGGTCGAAGCCGATCCGCTGGGGCAGGTCTTCATGGCAGACCGCCGGCCGGGTGGCGGCGTTGGAGTGATCGGGAAGCGAGATGGTCATCTCGTCGCCGGCGAAGCTCAGAGCGATGCGGGGAGTGTCGCCGTGGCTGTTGACCGCGTCGCGAAGGGCCAGGCGATCCACGATCACGCGGTATTCGGGCGGGGCCAGAGCCGAGAGCATCTCGCGGTAGTCAGGAAACGGGTCATCGACGGTCGCCAGGCCCCGGGACTCTGACGTACCGCGTGCTCGGGTCCCGTCCGGTCCGACCTGGATGGTGACCTGGTGGACTCGCGCCGCCCATTGCCCGAACTCGATCAGGCCTGCCGTGTGCACCAGCAGACGGCAGGGCCCTCCATCGAGCGCCGCCGGCCTCAGGACACGCATCGACAGGCGATAGCGATCGGTAGCCACCAGACGAACCTCGCCGTCATCGATCTCGATGAGGACGCAGCCAAGCGCAGGATGTTCCACGTCGGAGGCTGCGGCCGGCACCACCTGGCGGACAGCACTGGCCAACTCCACGCCGCCGATACGCGCTTCCGTCATGCCAGCAGACGCGAGGGAACGCAGAGCCACTGCGATGGCGGCCTTGGCGGTCTGAGCCTGGTCCCGCATCCTCTCCAAGTGCCGCTCCAGCACCTCTCGGCCCTCGCGCTCGGGCCCGTCGAGCACCACGGCAACCTCGGCCAGCGGCAGTCCCCCATCTCGCAGACCGCGCAAGAGAGCGGCACGGGCCTCCTGCGCAGGGCTGTAGAAGCGGTATCCAGTCGCGCCGTCAACCCACGCCGGCCGCAGAACACGGCAGTCGTCGTAGAAACGCAGTGCGCTCGGAGCGAGACCCACTCGCCGCGAGAAGGCGCTGATGCTCAGTAGTTCCGTGGTGCCGTCCATGGACCCGATTGTTGACCTTCATCCAACTTGAAGGTCAACTCGCACCCGCGAAGAGAGCCACCGGGCTGCGGCACCGAGGACAAGCCACCGGCTCCGCTCGCCAGGCCGTAATCGACAAGCTTGGGGAAGCCAGCGCGCACCAGCGCGTTCGGGCCGCCCCTGGAGCCCTCGGCTACGCAGCCCCGTTCCACATCACCGCATGGCACGGGAGCTTCTTCAGCGCCAACCCCCGAAGGACCTCAAAACTGGATCACTTAGGGAGCGGGGTCAGGGTCACGAGTAGCGTTCGCGGAGTTTGTACTTGAGGACCTTGCGCAGGGCCTCGTTGCGGGGGAGGGCCTCCAGGAGTTCGAGTTGTTCCGGGAGCTTGTGGGGGGCCAGACCCTCCGCGCGCAGGTGCGCCGTCAGTTGGGGCAGGGTCAGTGGGGTGGCGCCGGGGGGCTGTTCTACGACCGCGCAGACCCGTTCGCCGCGTTCCGGGTCCGGGAGGCCGATGACGGCCACGTCGCCGACGCCGGGGAGGCGGTGGAGGAGGTCCTCGATCTCCTTGGCGGAGATGTTCTCGCCCTTGCGGATGATGACGTCCTTGCTGCGCCCGGTGAGGACGAGGTAGCCGTCCCGCGTGAGGTGGCCGAGGTCGCCGGTGATCAGGTAGCCGTCGGCGTCGAAGGGCTCGCTCGCCGGGTCCTGGTTCAGGTAGCCGCGGCAGACGGCCTCGCCGCGCAGGCGTACCTCCCCGTCCGTGCCCGCGGGCAGCGGTGTGCCGTCCGGGGCGGTGATGCGGACGGACATGGCCGCCGGGGGCCGGCCCTCGGTGGTGGCCAGGTGCTCGGCGGTGTCGTCCGGGTCGCCCATGGTGATCATCGGAACCTCGGTCATGCCGTAGCCGTGGGTCAGCTGGCAGCCCAGTTCCCGTACGACCGCGTGGTAGATCTCCGGCGGCTTGGGGGCGCCGCCGCCGGCGAGGAGGCGCAGGCTGGGGATGAGCGGTACGCCGGGAGCCTTGCGCTGCTCGGCCAGGAACATGGAGTAGAAGGCGGTTGATCCGCCGGCCACCGTCACGCCGTGGCGGCGGTAGCCGTCGAGTGCGTCCGGCATCGCGAACTTTTCGAAGAGCACCGCGGGGAAGCCGTAGAGCAGCAGCATCACGGTGTAGTCGGGCCCGGCTATGTGCGCGAAGGGGAAGGCCATCGAGCCGACGTCGGCCGGGGTCGGGCGCAGGGCGTGGGCGAGGCAGGAGCCGCCGGCGAGCAGGGAGCGGTCGGTGTGCAGGACGCCCTTGGGGTCGGAGGTGGTGCCGGAGGTCCAGTAGATCCACCGGACCTCGGTGCCGTCGGCCGGGGGCGGCGGGAGTACGGACGGGTCGCCCTCGGGCAGGGCCCCGTACGCCTCGAACACGCCGCGGGCACCCAGCCGCCGGGCCATCGCCGGGTAGTCGAAGCCCCGCCAGACGCCGGGGACGGCGAAGAACTCGGCCTTCGCCTCGCGCAGCGCGAAGCCCACCTCGCGGTCCCGGTAGAAGGGGATGACGGGCGACTGGACGGCGCCGAGCCGGGCGAGGGCGAGCGAGAGCAGCACGGTCTCGATGCGGGTGGGGAGCTGCCAGGCGACGACCGTGCCGGGGCGTACGCCGAGGGCGTGGAGGCCGGCCGCCACGCGCTCGGAACGGGCGTGGAGCTCTCCGAAGGTCAGTCGGCGGTCCGCCGGGGCGGTGTCGGCCGCCTCGATCAGGACCGTGGCCCCGGGGGTCAGGGCGGCCCGGCGGGTGACCAGTTCCCACAGGGTGCGGGACCGGCTCAGTTCCTCCGCGGTGCCAGCCATGTCTGCGCTGTCCGCGAGTTCAGCGATGCCCGTGGTGCCCGTGGTGCCCGAGGTGTCAGAGGACCCAGCGGCATCCGTGGTGCCCGTGGTGCCCGTCGTGTCCGCGGTGTCCGTCATTCCAGACCTCCCTTGGCCCATCACCTGACGACACGTCAGATTGTGCGGCGAGCGTAGAGCGGCGGTGCTTGTCGGTCCAGGGGTGGCGGGACTAGCTTGTTTCTGACGATCCATCAGATTGGGGAGATCAATGGAACTGCCTCGGATCATCAGCGTCGACGACCACGTGATCGAGCCGGCCCACCTGTTCGACGTGTGGCTGCCCGCCCAGTACCGCGACCGGGGGCCCAAGGCGCTCACCGCCGGCATCGGGGAACTCCGGTACACCGGCGGCAAGTACGTGATCTCCATGGACCCCGACGGCCCGCCGACCGACTGGTGGATCTACGAGGACCTGAAGTTCCCGTACAAGCGCAACATCGCCGCCGTCGGCTTCGACCGCGACGACATGACCCTGGAGGGCATCACCCGCGAGGAGATGCGCAGGGGCTGCTGGGACCCCCGGGCACGCCTGCGTGACATGGACCTCAACCACGTCGAGGCCTCCCTGTGCTTCCCCACCTTCCCGCGCTTCTGCGGGCAGACCTTCGCCGAGGCGCGGGACAAGGAGGTCGCGCTGGCCTGTGTACGCGCGTACAACGACTGGATGGTCGAGGAATGGTGCGGCGACAGCGGGGGCCGGCTGATCCCGCTGTGCATCATCCCGCTGTGGGACATCGACCTGGCCGTCGCCGAGGTCCGGCGCAACGCCGGCCGCGGGGTCCGCGCCGTGACCTTCTCCGAGATCCCCACCTACCTCGGGCTGCCCTCGATCCACTCCGGCTACTGGGACCCCTTCTTCGCCGTCTGCCAGGACACCGGGACGGTCGTCAACATGCACATCGGGTCCAGCTCCCAAATGCCAGCGGCCTCCCCCGACGCGCCGCCCGCCGTGCAGGCCGCGCTCAGCTTCAACAACGCCATGGCCTCGATGATGGACTTCCTCTTCAGCGGGGTCCTGGTGAAGTTCCCGGCGCTGAAGCTGGCCTACAGCGAAGGCCAGATGGGCTGGATCCCGTACGCCCTGGAGCGCGCCGACGACGTGTGGCAGGAGCACCGCGCCTGGGGCGGGGTCCGCGATCTGATCCCCGAGCCGCCGTCGACGTACTACTACCGGCAGATGTTCTGCTGCTTCTTCCGCGACAAGCACGGCATCGCCTCGCTGGACGTGGTCGGCCGCGACAACGCCACCTTCGAGACCGACTACCCGCACGTGGACTCGACCTTCCCGCACACCAAGGAGGTCGCCCTCGACCACGTCAAGGGCCTCGACGAGGAGACCGTCTACAAGCTGATGCGCGGCAACGCCATCCGCATGCTCGGCCTGGATCTGGATCTGGACCGGGATGTGGACCGGGAGGTGGCTGTGGATTCAGCCCAGGTTCCCGCCCCGGAGCGGGCCGAGTAGTGGATCTCACCTACACCCCGGAGGAGCAGGAATTCCGGGCGGGGCTGCGCGCATGGCTCGGCAAGGTGCTGCCCGAGCTGCCCGCCGAGCCGTCGCCCGACGACTGGCCGGGGCGGCGCGCGTACGACCTCGGCTGGCAGCGCAGGCTCTACGACGCCGGTTACGCGGGCCTGCACTGGCCCCTCGACGCGGGGGGCCGCGGGGCCACCCCCACCCAGCACCTGATCTTCCTGGAGGAGACCGAGCGCGCGGGTGCCCCGTACATCGGCGCCAACTTCGTCGGGCTGCTGCACGCGGGCCCGACCATCGCCGCCGAGGGCACCGCCGAGCAGCGGGCGCGCTGGCTGCCGCCGGTACTGCGCGGCGACGAGGTGTGGTGCCAGGGCTTCAGCGAGCCGGAGGCGGGCTCCGACCTGGCCGCGCTGCGCACCCGGGCGGTCCGGGACGGCGACGACTACGTCGTCACGGGCTCGAAGATCTGGACCTCGCACGCGGAGGTCGCCGACTGGTGCGAACTGCTGGTACGGACGGACGCGGAAGCCCCGAGGCACCGGGGGATCTCCTGGCTGGCCATGCCGATGGACGCGCCCGGGGTCACGGTCCGGCCGCTGCGCACGCTGGCCGGGACGGCGGAGTTCGCCCAGGTGTTCCTCGACGAGGTACGGGTCCCCGTCGCCAACCGGGTCGGGGCCGAGAACGACGGCTGGCGCGTCACCATGGTGACGCTGTCCTTCGAGCGGGGCACCGCCTTCGTCGGCGAGGTCGTCGCCTGCCGCCGGACCCTGGGCGAGCTCGCGCGCGCGGCGAAGGCCAACGGCCGCTGGGACGATCCGGTCCTGCGGCGCAGGCTCGGCCGGCTGTACGGGCAGTTCGGCGCCCTGTGGCGGCTCACGCAGTGGAACGTGAGCGAGTCGCGGACCACGGGCGGCGTCCCCGGCACGGGCGGCTCCGTCTTCAAGCTGGCCTACTCGCACGCCCGCCAGGAACTGTACGACACGGCGGCGGAGGTCCTGGGGGCCGGCTCCCTCGCCCTGGAGGAGGAATGGGTCCGGGGCCGCCTGTCGTCGCTCTCGTACACCATCGCGGCCGGCACCTCGCAGATCCAGCGGAACATCGTCGCCGAGCGGATCCTCGGCCTCCCGAAGGGCCGGTGAGCGGCATGCACTTCCAGCTGACCGAGGAGCAGCGGGACCTGCGGGCGGGCGTACGGGAGCTGCTGGCGGGGCGGTACGGGCGCGAGGAGCTCCAGGCGTCGGCGGACGGCGCGGCATCGGTGGCCGGCGCGGCGGCGGTGAACCGGGCCCTGTGGCGGGAGCTCGGCGCGGCGGGCTTCTTCGCGCTGCGGCTCCCGGAGGCGGACGGCGGGGTCGGCCTCGGGCTGCCGGAGGCGGCGCTCGTCTTCGAGGAGGCCGGCCGGGCCCTGGTGCCGGGGCCGCTGGTCGCCACGCACCTGGCCGCGGGCTCCGTCCCGGGGGCTGCCGTGGGCGCCGCGGTGGTGACGGCCTTCGACCTCGGGGAGTCGCTGGTGGCCCACCTCGGCGAGGCGGACGCGGTGCTGGGGGCGCCGAGCCTCCCGGCGGGCGAGCCCGTGCCCTCGGTGGACCCGCTGACACCGTTGCACCGGGTGCCGGCGGGAGGGGCCGGCGCCGCGGAGTTCCGGGACGAGGGCGCGCTGCTGACGGCCGCGCTCCAGCTGGGGAGCGCGCTGCGGACGGTGGAGCTGGCGGTGGCGTACGCGGGGGAGCGCGAGCAGTTCGGGCAGCCGATCGGGGCCTTCCAGGCGGTCAAACACCTGTGCGCGCGGATGCTCGTACGGGCGGAGGTGGCCCGTACGGCGGTCTACGCGGCGGCGGTGACGGCGCGCGGCGGTGAGATCGCGGCGGCGAAGCTCCTCGCCGACGAGGCGGCCGTACGCAATGCGCGGGACTGCCTGCAGGTGCACGGCGGGATGGGCTTCACCTGGGAGGCGGACGTGCACCTGCACCTGAAGCGGGCCTGGGTGCGGGCCGAGCAGTGGCGGACGGCCGCGGAGGCGGAGGAGCTCTTGGCGGAGGAGCTGCTGGCGGCGGAGCTCCTCGCGGCGGAAGGGTGCGGCGCGGGTGTGGGAGGAACGGCGCGGGACGCATGTCCGATTACACGGAGTTGATATCGGTTTGTGTCCTTAGCCGAGTCGTTACGGACCGGAGTCGGCTGCCTGCTCCGGTACGCTCCCACGAATGCGAGCGGTTGAGCGGCGCGAGCGTCGCACAGTATGCACCACGCCCCCTCCTTCGCGCGGGAATATGCCCGAAGCGCTTGTTGTGGTGACTGTAGGTCAACCATGCTCCTCCGCAAGGGGATCACGCGGGGTGATCCCGTCCTGTCGCGAGGCGAAGTGTCCGCCGGTTCGGATGGTGTGAGCGGTGCAGGTGCTTCAGGTTCAGCTGGAGGTAGGAGCGGATCCCGCCGAGGTCGGCCGGGCCCGCCGGTGGGCCCGGTCCCGGCTGGCGGGGTCGGGCATAGGGGAGGACGAGCCGCTCGCCGAGACGCTGATCCTGCTGATCTCCGAGCTGGTCACGAACGCCGTCGTGCACACCGGCTGCCCGGCCGTACTGCGGATGCTGTTCGGCGGGCCGGGGGTGCGGGTCGAGGTGGCCGACGCGAGCGACCGGGCCCCGCATCCACGGCAGGCCGCCGGGGACGACACGGGCGGGCGCGGCCTGGAGCTCGTGGACGGCTTGGCGGACCGCTGGGGCTGGCAGCGCGAGGGTGCGGGCAAGCGGATCTGGTGTGAGATCGACTGCGCGGAGAAGCCCGCGACCGACTGCGCGGCGGACGGGCCTGACGGCGTGTCGGAAGAATGCGGCCCGAGGCGGGAACCGCGCGTGTACCTCTAAAGAGGTGTTGACGGTTCGTAACATGTTGATCACCCTGGTGGGGAGCGATTCGACGCGAGGGGACGCCAAGGGCACGCCTTGACGAGTGCGGGTCGCGGGGTGGCGGCTGCCGTGCCGCGCTCGGGGCTTGCACGCGCGCCGCCGCCACCCGCAGACCACTCCTGCGAGTACCGGAAGACGGCCGCACCGCCTCCTGCCGCCCGGCGGTCACCGGGCGGCAGGAGGCGGTGGTGGTCAGGCGGGTGAGGCTGGTGAGGCTGGTCGGGGTGATCAGGCAGGGACGGGCGACCAGGGGCATACGTGGGCGCTCAGGCGGCGGCGAACGCCGCCTCCAAGCGCGGGACGTAGTCCACGAGGTCCTGGTCCCAGCAGCCCCTTTCGTGACCGCCCTTGCAGTTCTCGCCCCAGCCGGCGCCGTTCCCGTAGTTCACGTAGTGGTACGGGAATCCCAGGGCGTCCAGGCGCTCCTTCGAGTGCCGCGCCGCCGATTGACCCAGAACTCCCCGTCGGCCGGGTTGCCGTTGCCGTTGCCGTTGCCGTTGCCGGTGTAGAGGGCGATGCCCATGCCGGCCAGCTGGTCCATGTGCGCGGTGGGGTCCGCCGCGTTCCACCGCCAGTCGCCGTTGAAGATCGGATACGGCGTGCCGAAGACGGCGTCGCTGGAGACGGCGGGCCCGAAGTCGAGACCGCAGGTGCCGCCGGGGCCGGAGCCGGAGCCGCAGAGCGGCGCGCCGATGTTGGTGAGGGTGGCGACGACGGCGGCGCGGATGACGGCGTGGTGGACGGGAGTAGCGGGAGTAATCGGATCACGTGCCGTGGGGATGTGCTCGATGCCATGGCTCCGAGTCTGGACCGGCCGCTCGCCCATGTAGAGATGATTTCTAGAAATTTTTTCTGGCTCAGACCAGCCGCCAGATCCCGTGGCGGGTCTGCCCCGTATGCGCCGCCCCGTGTCAGAGAATGGCCACCGGGGCCACCGGGGTGCCCGTGGCGCCGACGAAGGGCTCCGGCATCGCGGACAGCAGGAACGCGTAGCGGTTTTCTTGTGCACAGGCTGTGGACAACTTTTCGAGATTCCAGTTCTGGCCCTGGTGCATGCCCATCTCCACCAGGTGCAGCGCGTGCACCGGCAGCCACAGGTCCTCGATCTCCGGCGGGAAGATCTCGAAGGTCAGGGTGTCGTTCGCGACGGCGGCGACGTCCCGGGCGTGGAACCACTGCGGAGTGCGCACGGAGAGGCCGGGGGACGGGAAGCCGTAGCCGTGCCGGTCGCCCGCCAGGTACACCCGCATCTGGCCGGTGCGGACCAGGACGATGTCGCCGGGGCGGACCGTGACTTCGCCGAACTCCTCCGCCTGCTCCAGGTCTTCGGGGGTCACCGCGTGGCCGCCCGGCAGGCGGTCGACCCCCTTCGCGGCTGCGACGTCGAGCAGGACGCCGCGGGAGACGATGGGCCCGGCCTTGTCGATACCGCTGAACTCGGCGCGGCCGTGCGCCGTGATGGAGGAGGCCGGACGGCCGTTGTAGATCCTTCCCGAGTGCGAGACGTGCGTGAGGCCGTCCCAGTGCGTGCCCGCCTGGAGGCCCATGGACACGGCGTCGTCGCTGCACGCCACCGTGCCCGGGCCGAAGATCTCCTGGTTGATCTGCACCATCGTGTGCAGCGGGTTGATCCGCCCCGGGATCAGGCCGGCCTGTACGCCGTCCTCCTTGAGGGGGAGCGCGAGCGGAATCCGCTGGCCGCTGCGGATGGCCGCCGCGGCCGCCCGTACGACCTCGTCGGTGATGAGGTTCAGGGTGCCCATCTCGTCGTCGTCGCCCCAGCGCCCCCAGTTGTTGACGCGCTCGGCGATCTCGTGGAATGCGGCGGGCAGGGTCATGGCCTCATCAGCTCCTCGGCTGGAACGAACGGCGACCGGGGCTTGTGCTCGCCCATCCGGCTGCCCAAGAATCTAACGGACCGTCAGAAAATGCGGGAAGGGGCCGGGCGTGGGGAACTTCTTGGCAGGCAAGGTCATCGCCGTCACCGGCGCGGGCCGGGGCATCGGACGCGCCGTGGCACTCGCCGCGGCGGACGAGGGCGCCAGGGTCGTCGTCAACGACTACGGCGTCGGCATCGGGGGCGGCGAGCCCACCAGCGAGATCGCCGAGGCCGTGGTGAAGGAGATCCTCGCTGCGGACGGCGAGGCCGTGGCCGTCGCCGACGACATCTCCACCATGGCCGGCGGGCAGCGCGTCGTGGACACGGCGCTCACCCGCTACGGACGGGTCGACGGCGTCGCCTGCGTGGCCGGCATCCTGCGCGAGCGGATGCTGTTCAACATGTCCGAGGAGGAGTGGGACCCCGTGCTCGCCACCCACCTCAAGGGCACCTTCACCGTCTTCCGCGCGGCCAGCGCCGTCATGCGCCGGCAGGGCGGCGGCACCCTGATCGGCTTCACCAGCGGCAACCACCAGGGCTCGGTGGCGCAGGCCAACTACAGCGCCGCCAAGGGCGGGATCATCTCGCTCGTCCGCAGCGCCGCGCTCGGGCTGGCCAAGTACGGGGTCACCGCCAACGCCGTCGCGCCCGTCGCCCGCACCCGTATGTCGGCCAACGTCCCCATGGAGCTCAAGGAGATCGGCGAGCCCGAGGACGTGGCCGCGCTGGTGACCTACCTGCTCAGCGACCGGGCCCTCGCCGTCGGCGGCGAAAGGATCACCGGGCAGGTGTACACGGTCGCCGGCCCGAAGATCGCCGTCTGGGCGCAGCCCCGCGAGCTGCGCGCCGCGTACGCCGAGGGCCCCTGGACCCCGCAGAAGATCGCCGACTTCCTGCCCGGGACGGTGGGCACCGACCCCATGCCGATGCTGGCGCAGCTGGAGGCCATGGCCAAGGCGGCGGCCGCCAAGGACCGCCCCAACGCGTAAGGAGCCAAGGCCGGATGGATTTCAGCTTCGGGACCGAGGACGAACAGCTGCGCATCCGCGCCCGGGCGTGGCTGAGGGAGCACCTGGTGGGGCCGTACGCCGGGGCCGCCGGCCGCGGCGGGCCGGGCAGCGAACACGAGGAGCTGGCGGCGCGGCGCGCCTGGGAGCGCGAGCTGGGGCGCGGCGGCTGGATCGGGCAGGGCTGGGACCTCCCGGCCGGGGCGTACGGACAGCGCCGGCTCTCCCTCACCGGGCAGGTGGTGTGGGCGGAGGAGTACGCGGCGCTGCGCGCGCCCGGCCGGGTCGGCCACATCGGCGAGAACCTCCTCGCGCCCACCCTGATCGCGTACGGCAGCCCGGAGCAGCGGGACCGCTTCCTGCCCGGCATCGCGCGGGGCGAGGAGCTGTGGTGCCAGGGCTACAGCGAGCCGGACGCCGGCTCCGACCTGGCGGCGATCCGTACGACCGCGGTACGGGAGCCGGCCGCGGGCGCGGCCGGTGCCTTCCGCGTCACCGGGCAGAAGATCTGGACCTCCCTGGCCCGGGAGGCGGACTGGTGCTTCGTGCTGGCCCGCACCGAGCCGGGTTCGCGGCGCCACCGGGGGCTGTCCTTCCTCCTCGTGCGGATGGACCAGCCGGGCCGCGTCGAGGTCCGGCCGATCCGGCAGATGTCGGGGACGTCGGAGTTCAACGAGGTGTACTTCGACGGGGCGGTGGCGCGGGAGGCCGTGGGCGGCGAGGGCAACGGCTGGACCGTGGCCATGGGACTGCTCGCGCTGGAGCGGGGGGTCTCGACGCTGGTCCAGCAGATCGGCTTCGCGGCGGAACTGGAGCGGGTGCTCGCGGCGTACGCGGGCCGGGGCGCGGATCCGTACGCGGCGCGGTCGGGGGCGACGTACGCCGCGCGGTGCGGGGGGCCGGGCGGGGCGACGGGATCCGCGGGGGCCACGGCTCCCGCCGGGGATCCGGGCAGGGCCCCCGCCGGGGTCCCGGCCCCGGGCCCCGCCCCGGATCCGGCCCTGCGCGAGCGCCTCGTACGGCAGTGGGCCGAGCTGCGCACCATGCGCTGGAACGCCCTGCGGACCCTGGGGAGTGCCGGGGACGCGGGCGCCGCGAGCGTGGCCAAGCTGCTGTGGGGCGGGTGGCACCGACGGCTCGGCGAACTCGCCGTGGAGGTCCGCGGCGCGGCCGCGACGGCCGGTCCGGCGGCGTGGGCGCCCGGTCTCCCGTACGAACTGGGGCTGGACGAGGCCCAGCGCCTCTTCCTCTTCACCCGCGCCGACACCATCTACGGCGGCTCGGACGAGATCCAGCGGAACATCATCGCCGAGCGCGTGCTCGGCCTGCCGAAGGAGTCCAGGTGAGAGGCGTCGTATTCGACGGCAAGCAGGCCCGGCTGGTCCACGACCTGGAGATCCGCGAGCCGGGGCCGGGTGAGGTGCTGGTGGCGACGGCGGCGGCCGGGCTCTGCCACAGCGACCTGTCGGTGATCGACGGGACCATCCCCTTCCCGGTGCCGGTGGTGCTCGGGCACGAGGGCGCGGGCGTGGTCGAGGCGGTCGGCCCGGGGGTGGCGCACGTGACGCCCGGCGACCACGTGGCCCTGTCCACCCTCGCCAACTGCGGGGCCTGCGCCGACTGCGACCGGGGCCGGCCGACGATGTGCCGCAAGGCGATCGGCCGGCCGGGGCAGCCGTTCTCCCGGGGCGGCGGCGCGCTGTTCCAGTTCGCCTCCCATTCCGCCTTCGCGGAGCGCACCGTCGTCCGGGCCGTGCAGGCGGTGAAGATCCCGGACGACATTCCGCTGACATCGGCGGCGCTGATCGGATGCGGGGTCCTGACGGGGGTCGGGGCGGTCTTGAACCGGGCCCGGGTGGGCCTGGGCGAGTCGGTGGTCGTCATCGGCACGGGCGGCATCGGGCTCAATGTCCTCCAGGGCGCCCGGATCGCCGGCGCCACGACCATCGTGGCCGTCGACGCGAATCCGGCGAAGGAGCCGGTGGCCCGGCTGTTCGGGGCGACGCACTTCATCGACGCGTCGGCGGTGCCCGACACGGGCGCGGCCGTGCGGGAGATCCTGCCGACGGGCGCCGACCACGCCTTCGAGTGCGTGGGCGACGTGAAGCTGATCCGCCTGGCCGTGGACCTCCTCGACCGGCACGGGCAGGCGGTGCTGCTGGGTGTGCCCGGCTACAAGGAGGAGGCGTCCTTCCTCGTCGCGTCGATGTACCTGGACAAGACGATCATGGGCTGCCGGTACGGGTCCTCGCGGCCGCAGCGTGACATCGCGCGCTACGCCGAGCTCTACCGGCAGGGCCTGCTGCTGCTGGACGAGCTGGTGACGGAGGTCTACCCGGTCGAGGACTTCGCCGCGGCGGTCGATGACGCCCGCCACGGGCGGGTGGCGCGCGGGGTGCTCACCTTCTGACCCGCGCGGGCGCGGCCGGTGGGGCTCAGTCGGTGAAACGGCCGAAGCGGCCCCGGTGGAAGAGGAGCGGATCCCCCTCGCCGGCCGCGCCCAGGGCCACGACCCGGCCCACGACGATGAGGTGGTCGCCGCCGGTGTGGACGGCGTGGATCCGGCAGTCGATCCAGGCGGGCACGGCGTCGAGCCGCGGCGACCCGGTGACGGGGGCGGGGGTATGGGTGACCCCGGCGAACTTGTCGGCGCCGCTGACGGCGAAGGACCGGCACAGCGGACCCTGTCCGGCGCCCAGGATGTTGACGCAGAAGACCCCGGCGCGGGCGATGCGCGGCCAACTGGTCGACGTACGGGCCACCATGAAGGTGACCAGCGGCGGGGCCAGGGACAGGGAGGCGAAGGACTGGCAGGCGAAGCCGGCCGGCCCCTCCTCGCCGTCGCCGGCCGGTGCGGTGATGACGGTGACCCCGCTGGCGAAGTTCCCGAGGACGGTGCGGAACTCGGCCGAGCCGACCGGCGCGCGCTCGCCTTCGCGGACGGCCCGCAGGTCGGGGCGCGGCAGGGTGTCGACGGGCTGCGACTGCGACTGCGACCGCGGCTGCGGCTGTGGCTGCGCTTGCGACTGCGGCGCGGCGGAGGTGGGGGAGCCGGCTGCTCTGAGGTATCGGACGACGGTGGCCGCCATCCCTGCGTGTCCCATCACACCCCCGATTGAAGCTGACGGCCCATCAGATAGGAAGGGGCCGGATGCTCCGTCCTGAGGCGGCCGGCCCCGCCGTGCCCCCACCCGGGTGAAACCCCCGGCCGCCGCAGGTCCGTACACCCGCGTGCCCGCGGCGGCTCGGCATCGTGGCCACCGACCGCGTCCGACTCGCGTCCGACCGCCGTACTCCCGGGAGGCCCCCATGCTCGGCACCGACTTCCGTACCGGATCACCCAACTGGCTCGACCTCGGCAGCCCCGACACCGGCGCCGCCGCCGGTTTCTACCGCGAGGTCTTCCGGTGGCAGTTCGTCTCCGCCGGTCCGGAGACCGGTGGATACGGCTTCTTCCAGCTGGACGGCAAGACCGTCGCCGCGCTCGGCCCCCTCACGGAGGAAGGGGCGAAGTCCGCGTGGACGGTGCACTTCCTCAGCCCCGACGTACGGGCCACCGCCGAGGCCGTCAGGGCCGGGGGCGGACGCGTCCGCATGGAGCCGATGGACGTCATGGGGGAGGGCTGGCTGGCGCAGTTCACCGACCCGCAGGGCGCCGAGTTCGCCTGCTGGCAGCCCGGCAAGACCGTCGGCTTCGAGGTGGCGTCCGAGGAGAACACGCTGCTGTGGGCGGAGCTCCACGTACCGGACCCGGACGCGGCCATCGCCTTCTACGCCGGGCTGTTCGGGTGGCGGCACAGCGAGATGCAGGTGCCCGGGATGACGTACCGCGTGCTCAGCATCGCCGAAGGGGACCAGGACGAGGCCTCCTTCGGCGGGGTCGCACCCCTGGGGGAGGGGGCGGGTGAGGAGGCGCGCTGGGTGCCGTACTTCAACGTGCCCGACGTGGACGCGACCACCCGGGCGGTCGAGGAGAACGGCGGTTCGGTCCTCATGCCGGGGGCGGACGTCCCGGAGGTCGGCCGGATCGCCTGGGCGGCGGACCCGGCCGGCGCGGTATTCGCCCTGCTGAAGGCACCAGCCCGAGCGGCCCGTACTGCAATTGGACCAGCTCGTCCGCACACACGGCAGCGGCGCCACCGAGGTACACGCCCTGCGCGGCATCGACC